>NZ_JAOPWY010000048.1 GCF_025965415.1 Nocardioides sp. | reverse complement strand
GTTGCGGAAGCGGCGAGCGCAGTGCTCGACCAGCGACAGGTGCAGGTGCACCAGGTCGTCGCGTGCCGTCGACCGCGCGGCGTCGCTCCGGTCGTCGTCGCGCAGGACCGTGAACAGCTCGGCGCTGCGTGCGCGCACCTGATCGATGCCGCTGAGCCCGACCGACTCAGTCTCATCCCCCGTGTGTGCGCTCATGTCAGCGCTCGGCACCCGTCGTTCCCGCATGGACCTCCGACGTGACCGTGAACCGGACGCGGAACCGTCCGTCCCCGGAGCCCGCCGACGCGTCCTGCGCCATCGTGTCCAGCACCTGCCAGGCGAAGCTCTCGGTGTCGAGGGGCGGCTCGTCCATCGCCTCGGTCTCGAGCGCCACGGTCAGGGATCCCTGACCGAAGTAGAAGCACGCCACCAGGTCGGTCTCCGGGTCCGCGGCCGGGATGGCGAGGGCGGTCGCCTCACCGATCGCGATGCGCAGGTCCTCGATCTCGTCGATCGTGAAGTCCAGGCGGGCGGCCAGTCCGGCAGCCGTGGTGCGGACCACCGACGCGTAGGCACCCTCGGCGGGAAGTCGGAGCTCGACGTCGGCGCGTGCGCCTCCCGTGTGATCTGCCATCTGCGTCTGCGTCCCGTCCTCGAGGCTGATGTGCTCGACCCACCCTAGCTGCGCCGGACGCCGCAGGAGGCAGCAATCGGCGCGGCCGCGTCAGCGGAACCAGGGACAGGTCTGCTCGATCACGGCCGCTCGTCCTGCCGTGCCGCGAGAGTGGTCGGGCCCGGCCGCCACCGAGGTGACGACCGGGCCCGATGGTCCGAAGCGGCGGAGCCGTGTGCTCAGGAACGGAGCGGCAAGCCGCTCAGAAGAAGCCCTGGGCCCGCGGCGGAGCCGCGTGCTCAGGCCTTCTTCGTCTCCCAGAAGATCTCGGCGATCTCGTCGATCTTGGCGAGCAGCTCGTCGGCCTTCGCGGCGTCGAGCTCACCCTTGGTGCCGCTGGCACCGGCGAGCTTGGTGGCCTCGTTGACCAGCGTGTGGAGCTGCGGGTACTTCTCGAAGTGCGGCGGCTTGAAGTAGTCGGTCCACAGCACCCACAGGTGGTGCTTGACGAGCTCCGAGCGCTGCTCCTTGATCAGGATCGCGCGCGTGCGGAAGTCGGGGTCGTCGTTGTCGGCGACCTTGGCGATGATCGCCTTGATGGACTCGGCCTCGATGCGTGCCTGGGCGGGGTCGTAGACGCCGCAGGGCAGGTCGCAGTGGGCGGAGACCTCGACGGTGGGGGCAAGCAGGTGGCGAAGCATCTGGTTCCTCTCGATCGGGAATCTGCAGTCTGCTGCGAGACTACTCCGCGTGCAGAGGGGTCGGCAGAGGGGTCTCGCCCCGAGGGGTGGGGGTCCCGCGGCGCCCTTCGGGACCGCGGTCGTACGCGGTCGCTCGATGCTCCCGACGCTGCGTGAGGGCGACCTCCTGCTGGTCCGCTACGGCGCCCGCGTCCGACCCGGAGACCTGGTGGTCGCCCGGTTCGCCGACGGCACGCTGACGGTCAAGCGTGCGCAGGAGAGGCGTCGTACGGCGTCGGGCGGGGCGGGGTGGTGGCTGGTCAGCGACAACCCCGACGAGGGCGTTGACTCGCGGCACCGCGGGCCGGTCGCCGAGGACCGGGTGCTCGCCGTCGTACGGCTGCGGGTGTGGCCTTCCCCACGCGTGGGACGAGCGCTCTCGCCGCGGTGAGCTGTGCAAGTATCGCGGCCATGGAACAGGGCCAGGATCCGCTTCACCCGCACGCGGGCGATCCCGTGTTCGACCTGCACGTCGGCGGCAAGATGGAGACCGTCTCGACGGTCGCCCTCACCGGTCCCGACGAGCTCTCGCTCGCCTACACCCCGGGTGTGGCGCGGGTGTGCGAGGCGATCGCCGCCGACCCGTCGATGACCCAGCACTACACGTGGGTGCCCAACGTCGTCGCCATCGTCAGCGACGGCACCGCGGTGCTCGGCCTGGGCGACATCGGCCCGGCCGCCGCGATGCCGGTCATGGAGGGCAAGGCCGTCCTCTTCAAGCAGTTCGGCGGCGTCGACGCCGTGCCGATCTGCCTCGACACCACCGACGTCGAGGAGATCATCGAGACTGTGGTCCGGCTGGCGCCCAGCTTCGGCGGCATCAACCTCGAGGACATCTCCGCCCCGCGCTGCTTCGAGATCGAGGCGCGCCTCAAGGAGCGCCTCGACATCCCGGTCTTCCACGACGACCAGCACGGCACCGCCGTCGTCGCCCTCGCCGCCCTGACCAACGCGCTGCGGCTCACCGGTCGCGATCCCGCCACGGCCCGGGTCGTGATCCAGGGAGCCGGTGCGGCCGGCGTCGCCGTGGCCCGCATCCTGCTGGAGGCGGGTGTGCGCGACATCGCCGTGCTCGACCGGCAGGGCGTGCTCAACTCCGAGCGCCACGACCTCACCGCCGTCAAGGCCGGCCTGGCCCGCGACACCGCCGACGTGTTCGGCCGGCGCGGCACGCTGGCCGACGTGATGGCCGGCGCCGACGTCTACATCGGCGTCTCCGGCGGTCAGGTGGCCGAGGAGATCGTCGCGTCGATGGCACCCGACGCCATCATCTTCGGCCTGGCCAACCCGACCCCCGAGGTGCACCCCGACCTCGCGCACAAGTACGCCCGCGTGGTGGCCACCGGACGCTCGGACTTCCCCAACCAGATCAACAACGTGCTGGCCTTCCCGGGCATCTTCCGCGGCGCCTTCGACGTGCACGCGACCGCGATCACGGAGGGCATGAAGGTGGCCGCCGCGACAGCGCTGGCCGAGCTCGTCGGTGACGCGCTGAGCGAGGACCTGATCATCCCCTCACCGTTCGACCCGCGGGTCCCGGGCGCGGTGCGTGAGGCCGTGGCGGCAGCCGCGCGGCGCGACGGGGTCGCGCGCCGCTGATCCGGCCGCGCGCAGGTCTCGGCACCGCTCATTGCTCGTCGCCAGATCCGCGGGCATCGCGGCAGATCCGGTTGCGCCGAGGATCGCCCCCCTGCGCTTAACGGACCGCTGTCCGCCCCGTTTGTGGCCGACAAGTCCTCTGAAGTTGGCATCTGGGCGCTGCCGCCGTCCGGTACGGTCGCACGATGAAGCGCCCCTGGGTCACGTGGAGCAGACGGCGGTTCGCCGTAACCGTTCTGTCAGCGGTCGCAGCCCTTACCGCAGCGCGCGTTGCCTTGCTTCGGGCGACGGAGTCGCAGACGGTTGAGATCGCCCTCCAGGGTGCCTTCATCCTGATCTCTCTTGTCGTCCTGTACGTCGTGTTCACCTGGGCCGCGGACTACGACCGCCGCAACCGGCGCGACTACACGTAGTGGGGCTGCGCTCTACGATGGCGGTCATGCGGGGTCGGCGGCTCAGGCGTAGGAAACGCGAAGTTGCGCGTGGAGTCGCCTTGCGAAGGTTGGCCGACGAGTACAACGTGAAACTAGAAGCAGGCGACCCGGACGCACTGGAAGCCTCACGCAACTACTACGACAACGATGGCGGGTCGACTCGCTTCGAGGCGGGTCTGGCTGCGTACCTGATCGTCCTCACGGTGTCCGTCTTACTGCTGGTCGGGTTGTTCACGCTTATTGAGAAGCTGAGCAGCAAGTAGAGGCACGACGACCGGTCATCGGTGCGGGCTCAGGCGGTCATGTGCGGACGTTCTTCAGACGGCGGCTCGGGGTGCGTTGGTGACGGCGACACCGACGAGGCAGTTGAGTGCGCCGGTGATGCGTAGCGGTCGGGCCGGAAGCCAGTTGCTCATGCGCGGTGTGGCCGACCATGAACAGGTCGAGGTCCTTGGCGAGGAGCATTCGCGACGAGAAGCGTGCGGAGATCTTCCAGATGCAGCGGTGGCTGCGGGCGTGGTTCGGCGGCGGCTGGCAGCACGGCATGTGCGGCGGCGGCCCCGGTGGGATGGCTGGCGGTATGCACGGCGCTCGATAGGGCGACCCCGGCACGATCTGCGCGTCGGCGCACAGAGCGTCGGTATCGCCGATCCGAGGTGCCGGTCACCGGTCTGCTGCTCCGGCTTGACGAAACCAGACCCGATGCGAAAACATCGTCATATGGCGATGACAAAGGCAAATGGCGCTCAATTGAGAAGGGTCGAGGTGGAGGCCAGTGGGCTCGCTGCGGCGGCGTGCCTCTTCCACGGGTTCAGCGACCCGTCCCGTATCGCGATCCTGCGCCACCTTGCGTTGGGCGAGCACCGGGTCGTGGACCTGACCGCGCACCTCGGCCTGGCACAGTCCACGGTCTCCAAGCACCTCGCGTGCCTGCGCGGCTGCGGCCTCGTCACGGCTCGCCCGGAGGGTCGCGCCACCGTGTACACCCTCAACCACGCCGAGGCCCTCATGGACCTGTGGGCCGCCGCCGAACGACTCCTCGCCGCCACCGGCGACGCCGTGGCGCTGTGCCCGAACTACGGCACCGCCACCCTCCCCACCGCCCAAGACGCCCGGGACGCCCGGTGAGCACCCACGACACAACCACCGCGCACTCCCACGGAGCAGACCTCTCCTCCGAGGACCGCACTCGTCTGGGTCGCCGGGCGCAGCTGCTGGCCGGGGTGTCGGTGGCCTACAACGGCATCGAGGCCGTCATTGCCATCACGGCCGGGCTCGTCGCCGGATCGGTCGCTCTGGTCGGGTTCGGCCTGGACTCGATCGTGGAGGTCTCCAGCGGCCTGATCATCTTGTGGCAGTTCCGGCACCCGCTACCGGAGTCCCGGGAGCGCACTGCACTGCGGCTGATGGCCGTCTCGTTCTTCGCGCTCGCCGCCTACGTCACCTTCGAGTCTGTTCGGGCCTTGGCGAGCGGCCACGACCCGGACCCCTCGACCGTCGGTATCGCCTTGGCCGCCGCATCGTTGGTGATCATGCCGTTCCTGTCCTGGGCGCAGCGCCGCACCGGCCGAGCCCTCGGTTCCAACGCGGTCGTGGCCGACTCCACCCAAACACTGCTGTGCACCTACCTGTCCGGCGTCCTCCTGGCGGGACTGTTGTTGAACGCGACGCTGGGCTGGTCGTGGGCCGACCCCATCGCGGGGTTGATCATCGCGGCTGTGGCCGTGCGTGAGGGCATGGAGGCGTGGCGCGGCGAGGGGTGCGCGTGCGGCCCGGTCGCCTGCCTTCCCAACGCCGCAAGCGCCGCCGGAACCACCGCGACCACCGGGCGGGGCGACGGTTGCGGGTGCACCGACGACCCGACCGGTTGCACCGACGGCTGCTGCACCCCGTCCGCCACCAACGCCTCACCGGAGACCTTCACCATCGCACGGCGCGACGGGGCCGACTCATGACCTGGCTCGCCATCGGCGCCTACGTCGTCTACCTGCTCGTTGCGTTCGTCGTCCGCACCATCATCCAGGTCCGCCGCACGGGCGACTCTGGCTACCGGGGACTGTCCGGACGATTCGGGACTGCCGAGTGGTGGGCCGGTGTCCTGTTCGTCGTCGCCCTCGTGGTCGGAGTCGCGGCCCCCTTCGCGGGACTGCTGGGGCTGCCCAGCATCGACTGGATCGACCACCGGGCCGTCAACGTCGTCGGCCTCCTGCTCGCTGCAGCGGGGATCGCCTTGACGTTGGCCGCCCAGTTGCGGATGGGCAGCGAGTGGCGCATCGGGGTGGACGACACCGAGCAGACCAACCTGGTGACCGACGGCCTGTTCACTCTCGTGCGGAACCCGATCTTCACCGCCATGGGTCTGACCGGGCTGGGACTGACCCTCATGGTCCCGAACGTGGTCGCCCTCGTCGGGGTCGTAGCACTGCTGCTCGCACTGGAGTTGCAAGTCCGCGTCGTCGAGGAGCCCTACCTGAGGGCCCTGCACGGCCACGCGTACGCCCGCTACGAGGCCAACATCGGTCGGTTCTTGCCCGGACTCGGCAAGGTAGAGGCCAGCCCAGCCGATACCACCACCGCTGCCGCGACCGCGCCCACCGGCCAGCACCCGACAACGTGAAGGACGCCTACGTGACCCACCCCCCGACTCTCCCCGTGACCCAGTTCGGAGTTCGAGCATGACCCGGCCGGTGAAGTACGCAATTGGGATCATTGGAGCCTTCGTCCTCGTCATCGTCGGGCTGCTCACCATGTCCGCCGTCGGCGAAGAGGAGCCACCTCCACCGACCGCACAGGGCGAGTCGCAACTCGTGCGCGAGGACAGCCACGTCCTCGGCGAGGAGGGCGACAGCGAGGTGACGTTCGTGGAGTTCCTCGACTTCGAGTGCGAGGCATGCCGCGCCGCATACCCGGCGATCGAGCAGTTGCGCGAGGACTACGCCGGACAGGTCACGTTCGTCGCCCGCTACTTCCCGATGCCGGGCCACTTCAACGCCGAACGCGCCGCCCGTGCGGTCGAGGCCGCCGCTCAGCAGGGCAAGTTCGAGGACATGTACCACCGCATGTACGAAACCCAGGAGCAGTGGGGTGAGCAGCAGATGCCGCTCGATGACCTGTTCCGCTCCTACGCCGAGGACCTCGGCCTGGACATGGACGCCTACGACGCCGTCTACGCCGACCCGGTCACCGCCGCACGGATCAAGAAGGACCAAGACGACGGCATCGCCCTCGGCGTCCAAGGCACCCCCACGTTCTTCGTCAACGACGACCGCCTCGAACCCCGCACCTACGACGATCTCACCGACGCCCTCGATGACGCCCTCGACAACTGAGCCCGGCACAGTGACCGTAGTCGAAGCCACCCACCCGACGACGGACGGCGCCCGCCACCCGGAGGCGCCCGAGACCCCGACACGCGCGCTGGCGTGGCTGCTCCTGATTGGCGGCATCCTCGGCGCGATCGCTGCCGGAGTGCTCACCGCCGAGAAGATCGCCCTGCTCTCCGACGCCGCCTACGTGCCCAGCTGCAGCCTCAACCCCGTTCTCAACTGCGGATCCATCATGCGCACCGACCAGGCCGAGGTGTTCGGGTTCCCCAACCCCCTCCTCGGACTCGCAGCCTTCCCCGTCCTCGCCGCCACCGGCGCCGGACTCCTCGCCGGAGCCCGCTACCGCCGCTGGTACTGGCTCGGCCTCCAAGCCGGAGTCACCCTCGGTGCCGTATTCGTGGTCTGGCTCATCTTCCAAAGCCTGTACCGCATCAACGCACTCTGCCCCTACTGCATGGTCGTATGGGCCGTCGTCATCCCCACCTTCTGGACCGTCACCGCCACCAACGCCGCACGCGGCACCTTCAGCGAAGGGTTTCGCCACACACGAATAGCCAAGTCACTGGGGTACTACCAGCCCGTCCTCATCGCCAGCACGTTCGTGATCCTCGCCGCCCTCATCGCCGAACGGTTCTGGGACTACTGGTCCACCCTTCTTGCCTGAGGTGTTGCGTTGACGGCCTGAGCCCACAGGCAGATCGGCGCACTCGTCGCGGCAGATGAGTGCATTGACCTTGTGCGGTCTGGCGCCAGACTGTGGACATGATCGACATGGAGCCAGCGGCAAGCACTGAAGCGGCCGACTGGCTGCCGCAGTCGAACGCTGACTGGTGGGACGTCGTGCGGTACGGCCCACCGGGCTTCGACGAGTACGTGCGCATCGCCATAGACCCGAACCCGCACGGGAGACGCTCCTGACCGGGCGTGGGGCTACGCCACCTCACCCCAAGAGCCACACCTCGTCCGGCCAGAGGATCGGACGTGGTGCGTGGCCTTCGAGGTCGACGAGGAGATCGGGCTCAGCGTGGGTGCTCCGGCGAAGCAGCCCGCGCTCTTATGGAAGCAAGGTCGCACGCTGTCCGACTCGTCGCCTATGGAGACGCGGCCCCGCTGTACCGCGACCTCCTGCTTCGCTCGCCGCGGTGCGGGCCGAGCGCGAGGGGCCTCTACGTGCCCCCTGTCCCCGTCGCCCTGCTGGAGTCGAATAGGGCGTTCTACCAATAGCGCCGTCCCGTCCGCACTGGTTCCATCAGAGGGCCGGGCGCTCCGCGAGGTCGCCGGGTCGCGCGTCCGCATCCGTGCACACGGGGGGAGACCATGAACCGGTCCGAGTCGGCCAGAGGCGGCAGAGCCGCAGGCCCTCAGCGCGTCAGCATACTGCGGCTCCAGCGCTTCGTCCGCTCGAGCATGTGGCCGCTGCCGATCGGCTGCCTGATCGCGGGTGCCCTGCTCGCCGTCGCGACGCTCGCCGTGGACCGGGCGACGGATTACGGGCTCGTCCCGCAGAGCCTGACCGGGACGCCCTCCGACGCCCAGACGATCCTGTCCTCGTTCGCCACCACGCTTGTGTCGCTGACGACGCTCGTCCTGACGGTCACCCTGGTCGCGGTCCAGCTGGCGATGGGCCAGTTCTCGCCCCGCATCGTCGGGGCGCTGCTCGCCGACCGGTGGAGCCAGCTGGCGATCGGGTTGTTCGGCGCGAGCTTCCTGGTCGTGGTGCTGACCCTCCGCGAGATCCGCGGCTCCACCACCGGCACTGTGCCCGGACTCTCGATGCTCCTGTCCTACGTCCTGATGCTCGCCAGCCTCGTCGTGCTCGTCCTGTTCGTGCACCACGCCGGCCAGGGCCTCCGCGCCGCCGGGCTGATCGACCTCGTCGGCGACCGCAGTCGCGAGTTCATCGTCCGTGAGCACGGAGAGACGCCCGTCCTCACCGGCGGCCCGGACGCGATCGTCGCCGCGGAGCCCGGCAACGTGGTCCGCGTCGACCGCCCGGCCCTCGTCGCCGCGGCCCGACAGTCGGACTGCGTGCTGGAGCTGGTCCCCGTCGTCGGGGACTTCGTGGTCGGCGGCGCACCTCTGTTCCGGGTGCATCCGGGCACCCGGTCGACGGCGAGCGCGGCCGGGGATCCTGCCGGTCCGCTGCGGGCCAGTGACGTCACCCGCCACCTCTTGCTCGGCTCGGAGCGGGTGCACACCGAGGACCTGGCCTATGGCTTCCGCAAGCTGGTCGACATCGCCGTGCGGTCGATCGCACAGCCGTTCAACGACCCCACGACGGCGGTCCAGGCGCTGCACCGGCTGCACGACCTGCTGCGTCAGGTCGCCGCGCGCCCCCTGCCATGCGGTGAGCACCGCGACGAGGACGGCGTGGTGCGCCTGGTCGAGCGGACCGTCAGCTGGGACGGCTACGTCCGGCTGGCCTTCGACGAGATCCGCATGGCCGGGGCATCGGAGCCGCAGGTGACCCGGAAGATGTGCGCGGCCCTGGCCGACCTCAAGTCCGTCGCACCGCCCGACCGGCAGGGACCGCTGGACCGCCAGGTCCGGCTGCTGGACGCCGCTGTTCGACGCTGCCACGAGGACGAGGAGGACGTCGTCGCAGCGCTCACGCCGGACACCGAGGGCATCGGGTCGGGCGCGGACGTCACAGCCGCGCCCGACCTCGGTCGGGTCCCGGACCTTGGTGAGCCGACCGGATACCGGCCCGCCCATGAGTGATCGGACTGAGCTCCCCGTACACGCCCAGGGATGAGGCCGCGCCGGGTCCTGATGGGTCCTTCCTGGCCAGCTCCACCGAGCCCGCGGGCGGTCGCAGCGCCGCGGCGATCACTCCAGCGAAGCGCAGCAGCACGGCCCCGCACATCAGCCCGCGCAGGACGGTGCCGTGCTCACCGAGGAAGCCGATGAGCAGCGGGCCCGGCGCGCAAGCGAGCACGCAGAGCCCGTCGCTCCAAGGACGTCGACCTCATGCGCCACCGCGCCGGCCTGGGACGAACCTGAGCGGTCGATGGACGCCTCGACAAGCGCCAGGTCACAGGTCCGGTAGGGCATTCACGGCTGCCTGCTCCGAACGCCGCCTGCGATCCGGGCGCGGATCTGGGCGGTTGGCGCACCCAACGCGGCATCAGCGGACGTTTCCATAGCCTCATCCCCTGGTGCGGCCAAGCGCCTAGAGCCAGGTGTAGTGCGCGTTCGGTGCGGGGTGAAAGACCAGTTCTGTGGAATGTGCGCGGGTCTCCTCAGCTCAGGACCCTGCAGGGTACGGCGATGCGCTCACCGGGCAGTGAAGCGCGCTGGGGCGTCCGCCGCCGGACACGGCCCGCGTGGCTCCGGCGATCCCTCGTACGCGGGATGACGGGGAGCCGCCCGACCGGCACGCTGGAGTCTCCACCCAGCCAGCGCTCGGGACCGTCCACGGGAGTCAAGATGCACTTGCGAGCCACCCTGATCACGGCCGACCCGGCACGGCTCGAGGAGGCGATCCATTTCGTCGAGACCGACGCACGCAAGCTCGTCGAGGACGAGCCCGGCAATCTCGGCATGTCGCTGAAGGTCAACAGCACGCTCGGAGTCGCGGTGGTGCACAGCTTCTGGGTGTCAGCCGACGCGATGCGGGAGAGCGACAGGCACGTGCGTTCGACCCGGGCGACCGCTGCTGACCGCGCCAGCGGCACGGTCTCCGCGGAGACCTACCGGGTTGCGAGCGTGGTGAGGGTGGCCCCCTGGGTGTCGGGGGGCGGGGTCCGTGTGACGCGCGCTGACGCGGACCCGTCCCAGCTCGACACGGTGGTCGCCGCCTACGAGGACACCGCCGTCCCGTGGCTCACCGAGACCGCGGGCTTCTGCGGCGCGCTCTTCGTGGCGCAGCAGCGCACGGGCCGCACCGTCAGCGAGACGATATGGAGCGACGCGGCCGCGCTGGTCGAGAGCCGGAGCGTGGCGGCCGCCATCAGGGCCGACACCGCGGCGGCCGCTGACCTCGCCGTACGAGGGCTCGAGGAGTACTCCCTCCTGTTCAACACGGTCCGGCCCGCGCCCGCCGAGTGACGCCTCTCCCATGCGCCTACTCAACGGGACACGGGCGCGTACCCGACGGGGGCAGGTCGAGCGCGTGCAAGGTTGTCGTGCTCGAGCTGCAGGAGGGGGCACATCGGCGTCGATGGTGGGGATCTCGGCTTCCGTCGCCTCGACATTGCAGTCGTCGAACTTGGTGAGCGTCCGGTCAGCGGCCCCGAACCTCCGCGCGAATCTTTCCGAGTACGGCGCCCAGGACGTGGCGACCCTGACGATCAACGATGCGCCTGCGCAGGTTGTCGCCAGCCGTCCGCGGCCGGAGATCAGACGTGGATCCTCGAAGCACAGACCTCCCCAGGGCAAACGCTCTCGATGCAGGCTCCTGCAGGCTTCACGCGTGACCAGGTCATTCGTATCGCCCAGAGCGTCACCTATCGACAGTGAGCATCAGCCCGAGGCGGGCGCGCACTACGGCGTGTGCCCGCTCATCGGTCGTGCGGATGTTGTGCGGGGCGCGAGTTTCACCGGTTGGAAGGAATGGGACACACCCAGTAGGAGCGCTCGCCGACCGCGCCAAAGGCTTCGACTCATCCGCTCATCGGCAGATCCGGTGCGAGCGATCGTCAACCGAGTCGCAACGAACGGTCCAGGTCGGCCGTGGTCCAGTAGATCTCCACCCCGTCGGGGGCGTCGTCCATGACCTCGGCCTGGTGTCGGGTGAGTCGTCGGGTGCCGGTGTGGTCGACGAGCAGGGTCAGCCCGTGGGGCGTGGTCCAGAGGTGACGGCCGGGACCGGCGACGCGGCACCGATAGCCGCCATGGGTCTTCCAGCGGTGGTTGGACCTGCGGAGTGGTCCGGAGTTGTGGGGCCCGGTCTGGCCCGGCGGCCCGGTGTCGTCGTACGGCGTCGAGTGGTCGTAGTCGACGCTGTCGCGGGTGGCCGTGCGGGGCGAGAAGGGTGAGCAGTCGCCGCCGGTCTGGGCCCAGACGTGGTCCTTGACGATCTCGGGGTGCTCGTAGGCGTCGACGCGGCGGCGCATCCTCAGGTCGAGGACGGGGGTGACGGTGACGTCGGCGTTGCCGAGGACCTCGTGCAGCTGGGCGACGTCGATGGGCCCGACGCCCTCGACCCGGGCGACGCCGATGCCGTCGCGGAGTGCCTCGTCGGTGATGTGGACGAAGAGCCGGCCGCGGTTGCGGAGCCGCTCCAGGCGGCGGGCGGGCAGTGAGCAGAACTTCTCGAGGGTCGCGGCGGTGTGCTCGGGCACCCACCTGGGCCGGTCGTCGGGCTCGGGGCCCAGGTCGGTGTGGTCGAGGAGCAGCTTGATGAGCTCGGCAGGGCGTGCCATCCAGCCGAGGGCCAGCGAGCGGAGCTCGTCGTGGTTGTGGTCGGCACCGTGGGTGGTGGCGAGGATGTCGGCGACGCGGTCGACCATCGCATCGATCCAGGCGGCGTCACCGGCCGTGACGCGGGCGAGGATGTGGCGGTAGCCGTGCTCGTCGGTGCGGGAGAGGCGTACGTAGCGCTCGTGGCGCCTGCGTTCGCGCTCGGCGCGGTGGGTGTCGGGGTCGGCCTCGATGACCTTGGCGCGGGCAATCTCGAGGACGGTGGACGGGGCGTGGCCCGAGATCGCCTTCGCGACGGCACGGTCGACTCGTCCGGCCTGCTCGCTGAGCAGGGAGCGGGACAGGACGGCGACCTTGCGGGCGACCCAGGGCTCACACTCGCCGGCGCTCACGACGGCCCATGTCAGCGGCAGGCGATGCGTGAGGTCCAGGCCGTCGGCGATGAGCGCGCGGGTGGTGGCCGGGTGGGTCTCGCGCGCCATCGCGAGCTCGGGAATCGCGTGCTCGCGCACCGTCGGGGTGCCGTCGCCACCCGGGGTCGCCATCGGATCGCGGGAGTCCTGCGGGTGGCCGTGCACCACTGCCCACTGGATCGCGAGGCGGATCTCGGTGACCTCGGCCAGACGCCGCGCCGTCAGCGCCTGCGTGGCCAGGTCCAGCAGCTGGTCCGCACTCGCTTCATCGGCCACCGGGGGCCGCTGGAGGAGTGGAGTCGGGGTCATGCCTCATTCTATCGAACATGTGTTCGAACAACAAGGGGCAGGCGGGTCTGTGGAGAGACGCCCCTCAGTCGGGAAGGCGGAGCAGACCCTGGGCATCGGCATGACGTACGACGTCGGCATGGATCGGGTCATGCCCGTGGAGGTACTCGGCCGCTGCGGCAGGTGGGAGGGTCACCACCTCCACGACCGTCTCGTCGTCGGGCGAATTGAGCGGTGACCCTGTGATGCGCACTCGACAGACCGCGTACGCCCAGTAGGCACGCGTGCACCGTGAACGACTGCTCGGTGAGCAACCGGGTGACGGCCCGGGTGATCGACTCCGGACGCACCTCGTCGGGCTCCAGCACGAGCACGGCTCCAGCGCGTCGGCCGCCCTCGGCGTTGCGGAACTGGTCGGCAGCCATGGGCAGGCACAGCTGTGGCCGCCCGGCCGCGAGGGCGCCCAGGAAGGTGTCCGATCCCGCGTGCGAGACCACGACCGCCCATTGCTCGATGACCTCGGCCTGGTCGACCCACGTCTCGACCCGGACGTTGTCGGACAGCCCGGCCAGCTGCCCAGGATCTCCGTCGGGCCCGATGGCCACGAGCACCCGGATCGGCATCGACGCGAGGGCGGAGGCCACGACCGGAAGGACCGGCGCGCGGTTCTGGACGGTGCCGAGGGTCAGGTAGACCAGCGGGGGGCCGTCGCCCGGGGCCCGTTCCGCCCGGCTCGACGCCGGCCGTAGGGGCTGTGTGCGTGGGATGTGACCCAGGGGGACGGACGGCACCGACGTCGGACAGATGTCGATGGAGAGACTGGTGAAGCAGTCAGGCCCGCCGGCGCCGTGGCGATGCCGGCGGCCGCGACGTGCGGGATCGCCTGCGCGCTCGTTGCCCACAGCACGTCATGGCCACTGCTGAGGAACGCCTGGGCCAGCGGCAGCATCGGGAGGACGTGGCCGTAGCCGAACGTGGACGAGAAGAGGACCCTCATGCACCACCGTCCTCAGAAGCCGATCGACGGCTCCGGCGCGACCAGCGTACGCATCGCCCGCGCCAGCTCGGCGTACGCACCCGCGCGGTGCTCCTGCACCAGGCCGGCGCGCAGCCGTCCGCCGATGCCGTGCCCGAGCAAGCCGGCGCCGAGCACGGCGACGTCGAGGGAGACGTCGGCCTCCTCGTCCGTACGACGCGCTGTCCCCGCGCCGGCCGACGCGGTGAGCCGCCAGCGGCCGGCGTTCCACGGCGCGTAGCGGTCCTCGACCTCGACCACGACGTCGCAGTCGGACTCGTAGGAGCGCAGCGACCAGGCCGCAGCGAGGTCGACGAGCCGGATCCACGTGCTGTCCCAGGTCTTGAGGTCGCCCGTGCCGCGAGGCCCCCCGACCCAGCCGAGCAGCGGGTCGTCGACGCCGACGTTCTCCAGCCTGGTGGTGCCCATCAGGTCGAGGTCGACCACGCGCCGGGCGAGGGCGAGCCGCGCCGCCGGACCGCCGCAGAAGGCGCCGACCACGACCGTGCCGGAGGGACGGGCGTTGGCCCACTTGTGCTCGCGGCGCAGCCCGACGTGACCGATGTCGGCGCCGTCGCGGCGGGCGAACAGGACGCGACGTGGCTCCTTGTCGCGCAGTGACTCGGGCGGCTCGAAGGCGATGAGCGAGAAGAAGTCGGCGGACCCCACGATCGTGCCCGGGAAGTCGCCGGCCACGGCCAGCTGGCAGGCGCGCATCCGCTCGCTCACCCCGGGCGCCGCCATGTCCACGAGGTGCGTCGTGACCCGGGCGACCTCGTCCTCGAGGTGGGGCGCGGTGAAGGTGGTGCCGCGGCCGAGGTCGACCTGGTGGGTGATCACCGCGAGGCCGTAGCCGAACCGGCCGTAGATCGCGGCCTCGCTGGCGTGCAGCGCGGAGATGGCCAGGCCGGCGTCGTGGCAGCGGGTGAGGTGGTCGGTCATCATCGCGGCCAGCACGCCGCGGCGGCGGGCGTCGGGGTGCACGCCGACCCAGGTCAGGCCGGCGATCGGCACCATGGCTCCGCCGGGCAGCGAGAGGTCCATGGGGCGTACGCCGTAGAGGCCGCTGTGCAGGTCGTCCGGGCCGTCCGGGAGGTCCACCACGAACCGCTGGTCCTCCGGCAGCCCGAGCCGGAGGTGCTCGGCATCGGAGCCCGACACCTCGCCGAACCAGACGAGATGGTCGGTGGCCAGGTACTTCGCGGAGTCCTGGGATGGCCGTACGTCGATGCTCACGCGGTCAGCCAAACGCCTGGGCGGGGGACGTGCAACCGGATAAGCAGATCCACTCGCTAGGGTCGGAGCCATGTTCGCCGTCTACGCCGAGTCCTTCTCCTCCGACGACCCGCTGAGCGGCCTGGTGGTGGGGGAACGCCCCGCGCCCGAGGCCCCGGACGGCTGGGCGACGGTGACCGTCAAGGCCGCCAGCCTCAACCACCACGACCTCTGGTCGCTGCGCGGGGTGGGTCTGCGCGAGGAGGCGTTGCCGATGATCCTCGGCTGTGACGCCGCGGGCCTCGACGAGGACGGCAACGAGGTCGTCGTGCACGGCGTCATCGGTGACCCGTCGTGGACCGGCGACGAGGCCCACGACCCCGGCAGGTCGCTGCTCTCCGAGCGTCACCAGGGCACCTTCGCCGAGCAGGTCATCGTCCCGCGCCGCAACCTGGTGCCCAAGCCGGCGTCGCTCTCCTTCGAGGAGGCCGCCTGCCTCCCGACCGCCTGGCTCACGGCCTACCGGATGCTCTTCGTCCAGGGCGACCTCAAGCCCGGCGAGACCGTGCTGGTGCAGGGCGCCGGCGGTGGCGTCGCCACCGCGCTGATCACCCTGGGCCGCGCCGCGGGCCTGCGCGTGCTCGCCACCAGTCGCGACGAGACCAAGCGCTCGCGCGCACTGGAGATCGGCGCGCACGAGGTCTTCGAGTCCGGGGCGCGCCTGCCGGTCAAGGTCGATGCCGTCATGGAGACCGTCGGTCGCGCCACGTGGAGCCACTCGATCCGCGCCCTGCGCCCCGGTGGTCGCATCGTCATCAGCGGCACGACGTCGGGCCCGAACGTCGACGACGCCCAGCTCACCCGCATCTTCTTCCTCCAGCTCTCGGTCATCGGCTCCACCATGGGCACCCGCGCCGAGCTCGACGCCCTGGTGACGTTCCTCGACGCCACCGGCGCGCGCCCCCTGATCGACCGCGCCATCCCGATGGAGGACGCGCGCGACGGCTTCGCGGCGATGGCCGAGGGCGACGTGTTCGGCAAGATCGTGTTCACGCGGTGAAGCACGTCCTCACCGGCGCAGGCTCGGGCATCGGGTTGGCCCTGGCCCACCGGCTCGCGGCCCGCGGGGACGAGCTCGTGCTGATCGCCCGCAGCGACGCCCGCGCGGCCGAGCTCGAGGACACCTTCGAGCGCGCCCAGGTGATCGTGGCCGACCTCGCCGACCCCGGCACCCTCAACGGGCTCGGCCGCCAGGTCGACGGCGGTGTCGACACGCTGCTGCACGTGGCCGGGGTGGTCGACCTCGGCCCGGTCAGCCGGTTGCGGCTCGCCGACTGGGAGGAGCAGATCGCGGTCAACCTCACGGCGCCCGCCGTGCTGACCCGCGAGCTCCTGCCGCACCTGCGCGGCAGCCGGGGCACGGTGGTCTTCGTCAACTCCTCCGCCGGGCTGACCGCGAGCGCGGAGTGGTCGGCGTACGCCGCCTCGAAGTTCGGCCTGCGCGCCCTCGCCGACTCGTTGCGGGCCGAGGAGGTCGAGTCCGGCGTGCGCGTCAGCACGGTCTACCCGAGCCGCACCGCCACACCGATGCAGGAGAAGGTCCACGAGCAGGAGGGCCGGACCTACGACTCGTCGCGGTGGATCAGCGCGGACACGGTCGTCGACACGATCCTGCACGTCATCGACCTCCCCGCGGATGCGACGATCCCCGACGTGACGGTCCGCCCGGTCGCCCCGCGCCCCGGGACCTGAGTCAGCGCTCGGCCGCCTCGAGCACGAAGACCCGGATCCGCCGGCTGCCGCCGACGCGCTGCCGGTAGCTGAGGTAGCCGGGGTAGAACCCGCTCGCGAGCGCGAAGACCTCGTCGGTCTCCGATGGCGTCGCCGCCCGCGCGGTCACCTCACGGGTGACACCGCGGTAGGTGACCTCGGCCCGCGGGTCGGCCTCGAGGTTGAGCGCCCAGGCGGGGGTGGACGCCTGGCCGAAGTTGGTGCCGAGCAGTGCCAGCGTGCCGTCGTACGGCGTCGCGATGAGGTGGCTCGTGCGGCGGAGCCCGGACGTGCGACCGGTCGTGGTCAGGTCGAGCACGGCGAGCCCGGCCAGCAGGCTCGGCGCGCTGTGGCGTCCCCGGGTGAGTCGGACGACGACGTCGTCGAGGTGGCGCAGGGTGTGCCCGAAGACCCACCCACCGGGCCGCGTGCCCGCCGCCCAGCGGACGAACCGGTGTGCCGGGTTGGCGGAGGCGTGGGAGTAGTCGAGGTCGCTGGCGAGGCCCATGGGCCCCATCATGGCCCGGGCTCGCGGGAACGCCAGTTGAGCGCGCCGACCAGCAGCATCCGCAGCTGCGTGCGGGCCTGCGCCAGCGTGCGCGCCTCGGAGTCCGGATCGTCGACCAGCCGCTCGGCCATGGTCACGACGAAGGACACGATCAGGTCGGCGAGCAGTCCGATGTCGGCGCTGGAGTACTGCTCGGCGGCACCGCTGCGGGCGATGTCGGTGGAGAGCTCGCGGGTGATGAGCTCGATCTCGTGCCTGATCGCCTCGCGCACGCGCGGCGGGCCGGCGGTGCGCTCGCGGGCGATGAAGGCGTAGTGGGAGCGGTTCTCGCGCACGTGCTGGGCCACGATCGGCAGCGAGTCGTCGATGAAGTCGCGGTACTCCGGCGCGTGCCGCCACACGTCGAGCAGCATGAGCCGCAGCGACCGGAAGCTCTCGTCGACGAGGGCCAGCCCCAGCAGCTCCAACGAACCGAAGTGGCGGTAGAACGCGGTCGGCACCACTCCGACCTGCTTGGCGACCTGGCGCAGCGAGATCGCCGCGAGGTTCGAGTCCGCGGCCAGCGCGAGCGCCGCATCGAGGATCGCCCGCCTCGTGCGTTCCTTGCGCTCCGCACGCGACCCGGCGTCGCCGGCGTCGCCCTGCGGCGGCTGGGTGTCGGCCATGGCGCGATCGTAGGACATGTCCGCGGGTCGACGTGGTGGACGAGTGTGCACGGGAGTGCGGCGGATCACGTGCGAGTTCGTTGACCGTCGACCGGGCAGGCCGCATAGTTGAGTGCACAAGCGTTCACTGAAGAACGGAGGACGGGATGACCGTCGTCTCGAAGATCGCCCGGTCCCGCACCCTGGCCGCGCTCACCTCGCCGCACGGGGTCGACCACTACCTGTCGCGGGTGAACCCGATGTGGGCGGCGCACGAGGTGCGCGCCCGGGTCGTCGCCGTGCACCGCGAGACCGACACCCCCGGAGCCCCGGTCGCCACGCTCACCCTCCGGCCCACCTCGACGTGGCGCGGCCACCGCGCCGGCCAGCACGTCCAGGTGGGGCTCGACCTCCCCGGCTCCGCACGGCGCGCGACCCGCTGCTTCTCCATCTCCTCGGCCGCGTCCGGCCCGGGGGAGGAGATCACCCTGACCGTCCGCGCCCACGCGGAGGGCCGGGTCAGCGCCCACCTCGTCCACGCCGAGCCGGGCCTGCTGCTCCACCTCTCCCAGGCCCAGGGCAGGTTCACCCTGCCGGTCAGCCCGGCCACGCCCGGGATCGATCCCCTCCTGTTCATCACCGGCGGCTCCGGGATCACCCCGGCGATGTCGATGGTGCGCACCCTCCTGCGTGACGGGTACGACGGCCGCGCGGGGCGCCCGGTCACGTTCGTGCACTACGCGCGCTCCGCCGCCGACCAGATCTACGCCGAGGAGCTGGCCCGGATCGCTGCCGAGGACAACGACGTCACCGTCCACCTGCGCCACGGAGACGCGGTCTTCCACGAGCTGGAGCTGCGTCGCCTCGTCCCCGGCTACCGCGACACCGACACCTGGGCCTGCGGCCCGGCAGGGATGATCGACCTGGTGCGCGCCGCGTACGCCGACAACCCGCGGCTGCGGCTCGAGCACTTCAAGCCGCCGGCGACCGCCAGCGGCAACGCCGAGGGCGACCTCACCTTCGCCGGGAGCGACCGGCGGGTCGCCAACACCGGCGCCTCCATCCTCGAGCAGGCCGAGCGGCTGGGCCTGCGGCCCGAGCACGGCTGCCGGATGGGCATCTGCTTCTCCTGCACCACCCGCAAGACCGAGGGCACCGTCCGCAACGTGCTCTCCGGCACCGAGTCCTCGCTCCCCGACGAGGACATCCAGATCTGCGTGTCCGCCCCCGTCGGCGACTGCGTCGTCGACCTGTGAAGAAGGGACCCACCATGACCACCCACCCCACGATCGCCCACGCCACGACCGAGAACCGCCTGACCCCCGACCAGCTCGAGGCGTTCGGCAAGGAGATGGACGCGCTGCGCCAGCGGATCCTCGCCGACCTCGGCGAGGACGACGCGGCCTACATCCGCACCGTCGTCAAGCGGCAGCAGCAGCTCGAGGTCCTCGGCCGCGCGCTGTTCTACCTCCCGCCGGCCTGGCCGCTCGCGGTCGCTGCGCTCAGCGTCTCCAAGATCTTGGAGAACATGGAGATCGGCCACAACGTCATGCACGGCCAGTACGACTGGATGGGCGACCCGGGCCTGAGCTCCCGGATGTACGAGTGGGACAACGTGTGCCCCTCGGAGCAGTGGAAGTACAGCCACAACTACCTCCACCACACGTTCACCAACATC
>NZ_JAOPWY010000029.1 GCF_025965415.1 Nocardioides sp. | reverse complement strand
GCACCGCTCGGTGCGCCCGGGCGGCAGGGTGCTGATCCAGCAGATGTCCCGCACCGGCCGGTGGCCCGGCGGTGGCCCGTTCATCGAGTCGTTCATCGCCCCGGACATGCACATGCGCCCGGTCGGCGAGACCGTCGCCCACCTCGAGAGGGGCGGGCTCGAGGTCCGCGACGTGCACGGGCTGCGCGAGCACTACGTGCTGACCGTGGCCGGCTGGCTCGAGCGCTTCGAGAGCAACGTGGAGCGGCTGACCGAGCTGGTCGGCGAGGAGGTCGTCCGGGTCTGGCGGCTCTACCTCGTGGGTGGCGCGATGGCGTTCCGCGACGGCCGGATGGGCGTCGACCAGATCCTGATGGTGCGACCCGACGGCGCCCACGCGATGCCCTGGGTGCGCGACTGGTGAGCGACGTCCTGCTCGTCTCCGGGGTCGCCCTGGCGGCGACCGCCCTGGTCATGGCCGCGACCGCGCTCCTGGCCTGTCGCCTCGGCCGGGTCGCCGTCGTCGACGTCGCGTGGGGGCTGGGCTTCGTCCTGGTCGCCGCCACCTCGACGATCGTCGGGTTCCTCGTGGACGGGTCCGCGACCGGTGCGGACGCGGCTCGGCGCTGGCTGGCGCTGGGCCTGGTGGGGGTCTGGGGGCTCCGCCTGGCCTGGCACATCAGGCGCCGCGCCGTCGGTCACGGCGAGGACCCGCGCTACGAGAAGGTGCTCGGCGGGCCGCTCCCCGAGGTCGGCCTGGGCGTGGCGGTGCGCAAGGTCTTCCTGGTCCAGGGCTTCGCGCTGTGGTTCATCTCGTGGCCGGTCCAGGTGGGCGCGGTCCGCGAGGTGTGGTCCTGGCCGGTCGTGGCTGCCGGCGTGGCCCTGTGGCTGCTCGGCATGGTCTTCGAGACCGTCGGCGACGCCCAGCTGGCGTCGTACAAGGCGGACCCGGACCGCGGACCGGTGATGGAGCGCGGGTTGTGGCGCTACACGCGGCACCCCAACTACTTCGGCGACGCCTGCGTGTGGTGGGGCCTGTGGCTCGCCGGCGCGCTGTCGCTGGGCTGGATCCCCGGGCTGGCGACGGTGTTCGCGCCGATCGCCATGACGTACTTCATCCGCAACGTGACCGGCGCCAAGCTGCTCGAGAAGACCATGTCGCAGCGCGCCGGGTGGGACGAGTACGCCGCCCGCGTGCCGCTGTTCGTGCCGCGCCCGCCGCGGCGCTGACACCCCGGCACGCGGCGGAGGTGGCGTCGGCGCCCGGAGGCCGGGCACCGACGCCACCTCGGGCGCGAGGTCACCGCAGCGAGATCCGCACCACCTCCCCGGCACCCGGGCAGACGCTGCAGGTGGTGACGTAGGCGCTGCGCTCGGACAGGGCGAGGCCGTAGGGCGCCACCAGTCCGGCGGCGACGGTCTCGTGCCCGCCGTCGCTGCCGATCCTGACGAGCGACCCGGTCGGCGGCTGCCCCTCGGGCACGGTGAGCAGGCCGGCGTCGGAGAGCTGCACGGCATAGAGACCGTCACGGCTCCAGGCCAGGTCGGTCACGTTGGTCAGGCCCGAGGCGTAGACCGTGGGTGCCTGGCCGGGGACCAGGCGCCAGATGTTGGCGCCGTTCGGCGGGAACGGGAAGCCGGTCAGCTGGCTGACGTAGAGCGCGCCGTCCGGCCCGAGGACCGCCGAGGTCGGCACGGCGTCCATCGGGATGTCCCCCGGCGGGAGGAACGGCGGCGGCGGCACCAGACGGGTCGGGAAGACCCCGAGCGTCGAGACATCGCCCCACCAGCCCACGCCCAGCACGTCGTTGCCGCCGGCGTCAGCGACGACCCATCCGTGGCGGCCGGACCACAGGCCGACCGGGTTGGAGTCGACCTGCGCGCCGTCCGGATTGGCGTCGGCCTCGTAGCCCGAGACGTCGGCCAGCACGCGCGGGCCGTAGCCGTGGGAGCCGTGACCGCCCCTCCTCCACGAGTGGTCGCGTCCTCGGAGCGTGCCGCCGAGGAGCGTGCCGAACTGCTGGGCGAACTCGGGCACACCGGCCTCGTCGCGCAGGGCGGGGTCAGCACCCAGGGCCATCAGCAGGGCGTAACGGCCGTCGTCGACGGCGATGTCGGCGGGTCCGAGTGCGCGGGTGCCGTTCGGCGCGGCCATCGAAGGCAGCCCGGTGAGCACGCGCCGCTGGCCCCACCAGTCGATCTTCGTGACGGAGCCGCTCTCACCCATGCACACCTCACCCCCCTCGGGCCCGGTCCGGCACGCCAGGTCGCCTCCCGTGCCGGCCTCGGCCACGTAGAGGTCGTGACCGTCGAAGGAGAGCTGGCGCGGGTTGTCCAGCCCCGTGGCGACGACGACGGGGCCGGACGGAGGACTGGGATGGTGACCGCGGCCGGCCGTGGCCGCGCCGGGTGTGACGAGGGTGAGCGAGAGTGCGGTCGTCATGACGATCGCGAGCAGGGATCCGCTGGCGGCGAGGCGTCGTCCGCGGACCCGGGCGGAAGAGGTTTCCATGGCGAGTCCGTTGGGTCGGGTATGTGACCCGTTCACGTTGCCCCCGCCCCGTCTGCGAGGTCAAGGCACAAATGGGGGAGTCGCGACAGGGCGGCTAGCGTGCACCGGATGGACCTGAGCGCGCAGGAGGACACCAACCGGCGGATGCTGCGCGCCCGCGACGAGATGGACCGGCGCTACGCCGAGCCTCTCGACGTGCCGACGCTGGCCGCGATCGCGCACCTGTCGGCGTCGCAGTTCGGGCGGGTGTTCAAGGACGTCTACGGCGAGACGCCGCACCGCTACCTCCAACGGCGCCGCGTGGAGCGGGCGATGACGCTGCTCCGGCAGACGGACCGGCCGATCACCGACATCGCCTGGGACGTCGGCTTCGCCAGCCTCGGCACCTTCAGCCGCACCTTCAGCAACATCGTCGGCTGCTCCCCCACCGGGTTCCGGCTCCGGCACGAGCCCGTCGCGGTGCCGTCCTGCTTCATCGCGGTGTGGACGCGACCGCGGGAGCCCGAGCCGGGTGCGGCGCAGACAGTCGTTTCGGAGAAGCGCCCGGGCGCCGACGCTGGTTAACGTCGTCGCCATGAGCAACCACATCACCTCACTCCACATCCGCAGCGTGCCCGTGCTCGACCAGGACGAGGCACTCGACTTCTACACGACCCACCTCGGCTTCGAACTGCGCGACGACATCGACCTCGGCTTCATGCGCTGGCTCACCGTCGGCGTCCCGGGCCAGGACACCTCGCTGCTCCTCGAGCTCGTCGGCGGCCCCCAGCACGACGAGTCGACCGCCGCCCAGGTGCGCGAGCTCGTCACCAAGGGCGCCCTCGGCGGCGTCTTCCTGCTGAGCGACGACGTCCACGCGACGTACGCCGCCCTCCGCGACGCCGGCGTCGAGATCACCCAGGAGCCGGTCGCGCAGCCCTACGGCACCGACTTCGGCATCCGCGACCCGTTCGGCAACCACGTCCGGATCAGCCAGCCCGGCGCCGCCTCCCCGGCGCAGGTGCAGGACGCCTACGAGGCCTCGTCCCAGTGAGCTACCCGCCGCCGCTCTACGACGGCGAGTCCGGGGAGGTCTCCGCCAGCATCGTGCGGGCGGGGATCGAGCCGGCCGTGGTCTACCCCAACGGCAACAAGGTCTTCCACCTCGCCCGGGGCACGCAGACCTGCGGCACGTTCGGCCTCTACCGCTGGGAGTTCGCCGGCCCGGAGAGCGGGCCGGGAGCGCACTTCCACCGGACCATCACCGAGTCGTTCTACGTCCTCGAGGGCACGGTCACGATCTTCGACGGCGCGGACTGGGTGAAGACCCACGCCGGCGACTTCGCCCACGTGCCGGCGGGTGGGATCCACGGCTTCCGCAACGAGGACGGGGCGGCGAAGATGCTGCTGCACTTCGCGCCCGGCGCCCCGCGCGAGGCCTACTTCGAGGGCCTGGCGGCGGGCCTCGGCGACCTCGACCAGGACGCCTACGACCGCTTCATGGCCGAGCACGACAACACGTGGCTCTGAGTCCCTGATGGATCCGGTCGACTCCGCCTTCGCCACGACCCGCCGCAAGGACTTCCTGCCGCGTGGGGTCCGTCACCGGGCGTCGTACGACGGTCCGTTGCGGATCGCGGCCGGGCAGACCAGCTCCCAGCCCCGCACCGTCGCCGACATGCTCCGGCTGCTGGACGTGCATCCCGGGCAGCGGGTGCTCGACGTCGGAGCCGGCTCCGGCTGGACGACCGCGCTGCTGGCACACCTCGTCGGTCCCACCGGCTCGGTGCTGGGAGTCGAGCTGGAGCCCGCGCTCGTGGCCTTCGGCTCCGCCAACCTGGCCCGGACCCGGCGGCCGTGGGCGACGATCCGGCTCGCCTCCTCCGGCGTGCTCGGAGACCCCGGCGGCGCGCCGTACGACCGGATCCTGGTGTCGGCCGAGCCGGACGAGCTGCCCCAGGCGCTCGTCGCGCAGCTGGCGGACGACGGCGTGCTGGTGATCCCAGTGGCGGGCACGATGCTGCGGATCGTCAACCCCGGTGCGGTGGTGACCGAGCACGGCCGCTATCGGTTCGTGCCGTTGCGCTGAGCGGTGGTCAGGGCCGGACGACCTGCTCGGCCAGGCTGGCCGGCGCCTGGAGGCAGTAGGAGTCGGTGAGCAGCTCGGCGAGCTCGTCCCAGTCGATCCCGGCGTCGTCGTCGAGCACCATCCCGATCACGTTGCCGCCCCAGCCAGAGCGGAAGTAGGGGTGACCGAGGTGCTCGAAGGCCGCCACCTCGTCGGGCTCGCCGCGGAAGGTGATGCGGAAGACCTGGTCCTCGCCGCCGAACACGTGCGCCACCGTGGCGCTGCCGACCCGCCAGCGGGTGCCCGTCCATGCCGACTCCTGGCGGCAGCGCGGCAGGGCGCCGAGGGTCGCGTCGATGCGCAGCACCCACGCCTCGGGGACGAGTGGACGGTCAGCGAGAGCCACGGCGTACAGCCTGCCACCGCGGTCGGACGGTCAGGCGCTCTCGGGCAGGGGAACCGAGGCGAAGGTGCTCCGGGTGAACCACGTCGGCAGGGCCCGCACCAGCGCGCGCGGGCCGGCGACGGCCAGGTCTCCGGCCTTGACGGCGTCCATCAGGCCGCGCCGCCCCATCCAGTAGTCGATCATCGTCTGCACGTGCCCGGCGACGTCGACGTCGATGTCGTGCCCGGGATCGGTCAGGCACAGGTCCACCGTCGGCGACTCGAGCACGAGCCAGAAGTGGCTCTTCTTGTCGCTCGAGCCCTTGAGGTGGAAGTGCACGACCACGCGGCCCTCGGGCAGCGCCGACGCGTCGACGTTGCGGTGGATGTCCCACATGAGCAGCGAGGCGTCGTAGTGCTTCGCGATGACGTCGCCGCGCGCCCAGCGCTGTCCCCATCTGCCCATCGACTCGATCACCGGCCAGAGCTCCTGGCCGGCCGCGGTCAACCGGTACTCGCCGCCCACATGGTCCACGACACCGACGCGCTCGAGGGTCTTGAGGCGCTTCGACAACAGGGCGGGCGACATGAGCGGGACCCCGCGGCGGAGGTCGTTGAAGCGCGTGCTGCCACACAGGAGCTCGCGGACCACCAGCGGCGTCCACCTCTCGGTGAGCACCTCCGAGGCCATCGCGACGGGACAGAACTGACCGTAGGTGGTTGCCATCTCCCGACGGTAGGACCGCTATGGGTTCTGTACCAGTACAGGATCGATACTCGCGGGCTCCTCCTCGGCCGACCGACTCTGGTGCGGCACCACCCACAGACGAGGAGAACCACCATGACCGTGCTCGACCTGACCGCCACCGAGTCGCTCGCCGCCGGCTTCGTGGGCGACCTCATCACGCCCGACCACCCGGCGTACGACGACCACCGCAAGATCTGGAACGGCGAGATCGACCGCCGTCCGGCCCTCCTCGCCCGCTGCGAGGGAGCCCGCGACGTGGCCGCCGCGCTGCGCTGGACCCGCGAGCGAGGCCTGCCCGTCGCCGTCCGAGGCGGGGGTCACGGGATCGCGGGGCACTCGCTCGTCGACGACGGCGTCGTCCTCGACCTCTCCGGGATGCGCGGCACCGTCGTGGACCCGGTCGCCCGCACCGTGTCGGCACAGGGCGGCGCGCTCAACGCCCACGTCGACCGCGAGAGCCAGGCCTTCGGGCTGGCGATGACCAGCGGCTACATCAGCCACACCGGCATCGCCGGGCTGACCCTCGGCGGCGGGATCGGCCACCTGATGCGCAAGACGGGACTGGCCATCGACGCCCTGCGCTCCTGCCATGTCGTCACCGCCGACGGCTCGATCGTGCAGGCGTCGGAGACCGAGAACGCCGACCTCTTCTGGGGCCTGCGCGGCGGCGGCGGCAACTTCGGCGTCGTCACCGACTTCACCTTCGAGCTGCAGCCGCTCGGCCCGACGATCCTCGCGGGCCTGGTCGCCTGGCCGGCCGACGAGGCGCCGATGGTGCTCGCGTTCCTGCGCGACTTCATCGCCGACGCACCCGACGAGGTCGGCCTGATGGCCAACCTGCGCCTCGCCCCGGCGCTGCCGCTCTTCCCCGAGCACCTCCACGGCAGGCCGATCATCGGCCTGGTGGCGACGTACGCCGGACCGGTCGAGGAGGGCGAGCGGGTGCTGGCACCCGTGCGCGCGCTGGGCCACCCGGTGCTCGACAGCGTCGCGCCCAAGCCGTACGTCACGCACCAGAAGTTCCTCGACCCCGCGGTGCCGCACGGGCGCCACTACTACTGGAAGTCGCACCGCCTCGGGCCGCTCACGGGCGACGTCATCGACACGATCTGCGAGCACCTCGCGACCATCAGCAGCCCGCTGTCCACCGTGCCGATCTTCAGCTTCGGCGGTGCGATGAGCCGGGTGCCGGACGACGCGACCGCCTTCCCCCATCGCGACGCGAGCCACGACATCAACATCGTCGCGTCGTGGCTGCCCGAGCAGGCCGGGGACGCCGACCGCCACCGGGCCTGGGTCCGCGGCTTCTTCGACGCCCTCGCCCCGCACAGCCGGGGCGTCTACGTGAACTTCACCAGCGACGACGCCCAGACGCGGGTGCAGGAGGCCTACAGCCCGGCGCAGTGGGACCGGCTGCGGACGATCAAGTCCGCGTGGGACCCGGACAACGTCTTCCGTGGCAACGCCAACATCCCGCCGTTGGGCTGACCCCGACATCCACGGAACCGCCGCGGGCGGCCGCTGGTCAGCGAAGCGGCACACCACCTGCGGGTGAGCCCCGCCGGTGGTCGTCAGTAGGACTTCGGCAGCCCCAGGCTGTGCATCGCGACGAAGTTGAGGATCATCTCGCGGCTCACGGGGGCGATCCGCCCCGCGCGCGCGGCAACGAGCAGCCCGGCCATGCCGTACTCCTGCGTGATGCCGTTGCCGCCGTGCGTCTGCACGGCAGCGTCGACGGCGTGGACGGCTGCCTCGGCAGCGGCGTACTTCGCCATGTTGGCCGCCTCGCCCGCCGCCATGTCGTCGCCTGCGTCGACCAGCGCCGACGCCTTCTGGGTCATCAGGCGCGCGAGCTCGGTCTCGATGTGCGCCATCGCGAGCGGGTGGGCGATCGCCTGGTGGGAGCCGATCGGGGCCTTGAAGACGGTGCGCTCCTTGGCGTACGCCGATGCCTTCTCGAGGGCGTGGCGCGCCAGGCCGGTCGAGAAGGACGCCGCCATGATCCGCTCGGGGTTGAGCCCGGCGAAGAGCTGCACGAGGCCGCCGTTCTCGTCGCCGACCAGCGCGTCGGCGGGGAGCCGGACGTCGTCGATGAAGACCTGGAACTGCTTCTCGGGGCTGACGATCTCCATCGGGATCGCGGTGAACTCGAAGCCTGCGGAGTCCGTCGGCACGACGAAGAGGCACGGCTTGAGCTTGCCGGTCTTCGTGTCCTCGGCGCGGGCCACGACGAGGACGTTCTCGGCCTCGTCCACGCCGGAGATGTAGATCTTCTGGCCCTTGAGCACCCACTCGTCACCGTCTCGGCGGGCTGTGGTCGTGATGTTGTGGGAGTTGGTGCCCGCGTCGGGCTCGGTGATCGCGAACGCCATGGTGGCGGTGCCGTCGCAGATGCCGGGGAGCCACTTCTGCTTCTGCGCCTCTGTGCCGTAGCGCGCGATCACGGTCCCGCAGATCGCCGGACTGACGACCATCATCAGCAGCGGGCAGCCCTGCGCGGCGAGCTCCTCGCAGACCGCGGCCACGTCGCCGATGCCGCCGCCACCGCCGCCGTACTCCTCCGGGATGTTGACGCCGAGGTAGCCCGCCTTGGCGATCTCGAGCCACAGCTCGGTGGTCTTCTCGCCGGCGCGGGCGCGCTCGACGAACCAGTCGCGGCCGTAGCCCTTGGCGAGCCTGGCCACCTGGCGCCGCAGCTCGAGGCGCTCGTCGGTCTCGGTGAAGTTGGTCATGGGTGTTCCTCCACTACTGCCAGGACTTCCCCGGACGCGACCTGCGCACCGGGCTCGACGTGGATCTCGGTGACCGTGCCGTCGTGCGGCGCGGTCACGGTGTGCTGCATCTTCATGGCTTCCAGCACCAGCACTGAGTCGCCCGCCTCGACCGTCGCACCGACCTCGGCGACGACCTTGACGACCGTGCCGGGCATCGGCGCGAGCAGCGACCCGCTCGCCACCGCGTCGGCGGGGTCGGTGAAGCGCGGGACCTCGCGCAGGGTCTGTCGCACCATCGAGTCGTCGTCGAGGTGGACCTCGTTCGACACGGGATCGATGTGCACGTCGATCGACTGCCGGAAGGAACCCCGCTCGACCACGACGCGGGTCGAGGTCGCCTCGATGACGCGGATGTCGTCGTCGGTCGCGCTGCGGAAGCCATCCCGACCGGCGTACCACTCGGCGACCACCGGCTCGTCCAGCCCGGCCACCTCGAAGGTCGTGCGGTGCGGCTGGGCGACGACGTTGCGCCACCCGATCGGCACCCCTTGCTGCACCACGCGGCGCTCGGCGTCGCGTGACGCTAGCGCGATCGCTGCCACGAATGGTGCGAACTCCGGGTCGCCAGTCGGGGTGAGGTCCGAGAACTCCTTGGCCAGCCGCATCTCGAGCGTCGAGGTCGTCATCGTCGCGTCGAGGGTGTCGCGGTCGGCGAGGATCGCGATGAGGAGGTCGCGGTTGGTGGTGATGCCGTGCAGTCGGGCGTGCCGGAGCGCACCCTTCAGGCTGCGCAGGGCCGAGCCTCGATCTGGGCCCCAGCTGATCACCTTGGCCAGCATCGCGTCGTAATGGGTGCCGACCACGTCGCCCGACCCGTAGCCGGCGTCGACGCGGATCCCGTGCCGGGCCAGGAGGCCGAAGGAGGTGTCCGCAGGAATGTCCAACCGGGCCAGGCGGCCCGCTGTCGGCTGCCACTCGGAGGCGGGATCCTCGGCGTAGAGGCGCACCTCGACGGCGTGGCCGCTCGGGGACGGTACGCCGCCGGGCAGCAGGTCGTCGAGCGTCCGGCCCTCCGCGACGCCGATCTGAAGGGCCACCAGGTCGAGCCCCGTGACGCACTCCGTGACGGGGTGCTCGACCTGCAGCCGAGTGTTCATCTCGAGGAACCAGAAGCGCTCGGTGGAGGGGTCGTAGAGGAACTCGACGGTGCCCGCGCCTTCGTAGTCGACCGCTCGACCAGCCTCGACTGCCGCCCGGTGCATCGCCGCGCGGACGTCGTCGGGCAGCCCCGGGGCCGGGGCCTCCTCCATGACCTTCTGGTGTCGCCGCTGCAGCGAGCAGTCGCGGTCGCCGACGGCCACACCGTTGCCGTGAGCGTCGAAGAGGATCTGCACCTCGACGTGGCGCCCGGCAGCGACGTACGGCTCGACGAAGACCGTGCCGTCACCGAAGGCGCTGAGCGCCTCGGCCCCGGCCGCGGCCACCTCGGCGTCGAGGTCCTCCAGGCGTCGGACGACCCGCATGCCGCGGCCGCCGCCGCCCGCGCTGGCCTTCACCAGCAACGGGAGGTCGGACTCGGTGGGCTCCTCGGGCGCCTCGAGCGTCGGCACGCCCGCGGCACGCATCAGCTCCTTGGCACGCACCTTGGAGCCCATCACCTCGATGGCCTCCGGCGGCGGACCGATCCACACCAGCTGACCGGCGATCACGGCGCGGGCGAAGTCGGCGCTCTCGGACAGGAAGCCGTAGCCCGGGTGCACGGCCTGGCCGCCGCTCGCGCGAACGAGCTGGACGATGCGCTCGCCCTGCAAGTAGGTCTCGGCGGGGGTGTTGCCCGGCAGGCGGGCGGCGTAGTCGGCATCGTCGACGAACGGCAGTTCAGCGTCGGCGTCGGAGAAGACGGCCATCGTCTCGATGCCCAGTCGGCGGCAGGTGGCGAAGACGCGGCTGGCGATCTCGCCGCGGTTGGCGACGGCGACCAGGTGGATGGGTGTCGTCATGTGCGGAACACTCCGTATCCCTCGGCGCCGCGGATCGTGGTGTTGGCGATGACGCTGAGGCAGATCGCCAGCACCGTGCGGGTGTCGCGCGGGTCGATGACGCCGTCGTCGTAGAGCATCCCGGAGAGGAAGTAGGGCAGGGACTGCTCCTCCACCGAGGCCTCGACGTAGTCCTTGATGCCCTGGAAGCCCTCGGCGTCGAAGACCTCTCCCTTGGACTCCGCGGACTGCTGGGCGACGATCTCGAGCACCCCGGCCAGCTGCGCCGGGCCCATCACGGCGGACTTCGCGCTCGGCCAGGTGAAGAGGAAGCGCGGGTCGAAGGCGCGGCCGTTCATGCCGTAGTTGCCGGCGCCGTACGACGCCCCCATGATCACCGACAGGTGCGGGACGGTGCTGTTGGAGACCGCGTTGATCATCTGGGCGCCGTGCTTGATGATCCCGCCCTGCTCGTAGTCCTTGCCGACCATGTAGCCGGTGGTGTTGTGGAGGAAGAGCAGCGGTGTGTCGGAGGAGTTGGCGAGCTGGATGAACTGCGCCGCCTTCTGCGCCTCCTCGGAGAAGATCACGCCCTGGGCGTTGGCCAGGATGCCGATCGGGCGGCCGTGGATCTCCGCCCAGCCGGTGACGAGGGAGGTGCCGTAGAGCGGCTTGAACTCGTCGAAGGGCCGGCCGTTGCGCTCGCTGGCCCCGTCGACGATCCGCACGATCACCTCGCGCGGGTCGAAGGGCTCCTTGAGGTCGGCGGGGATGAGGTCGAGGAGGCCGTCGGGGTCGGCGTCGGGCTCGGCCCACCGTGGGGAACCACCGGGTACCCGGTGATTGCCGGGGTTCGGGCCCGTTGCAACGGGCGGGAACCCGTGGGAGAGGACTGGAACCTCGGTCGTACGACGCCGGTTGAGCCGGGCCACGATCCGCCGCCCGATCCGGATCGCGTCGTGCTCGTCCTCGGCGAGGTAGTCGGCGAGGCCGGAGACCCGGGCGTGCATCTCCGCGCCGCCGAGCGACTCGTCGTCGGACTCCTCCCCGGTCGCCATCTTCACCAGCGGCGGGCCGCCGAGGAAGACCTTGGCGCCACCGCGCACGAAGACCGTGTAGTCGCTCATGCCGGGGACGTAGGCGCCGCCGGCGGTCGAGTTGCCGAAGACCAGCGCGATCGTGGGCTGCTTGCGCGCCGAGGCGCGCGTGAGGTCGCGGAACAGCCTGCCGCCGGGGATGAAGATCTCCTTCTGCGTCGGCAGGTCCGCGCCGCCCGACTCGACGAGCGAGATCGTGGGGAGGTTGTTCTCCTCGGCGATCTGCGCGGCGCGGAAGGCCTTCCTCACCGTCCAGGGGTTGGAGGCGCCGCCCTTCACGGTCGGGTCGTTGGCGCTGACCACGCACTCCACGCCCTCGACGACGCCGATGCCGGTCACGAGCGAGGCCCCGATGGTGAAGTCGGAGCCCCACCCGGCCAGCGGCGACAGCTCGAGGAACGCGCTCCCCGGGTCGAGGAGCAGCTCGATCCGCTCGCGCGCGGTCAGCTTGCCGCGGGCGTGGTGGCGGTCGACGTACTTCGGCCCGCCACCGGCGACCGCGACCGCGTGCTGCGCGTCGAGGTCGGCCAGCTTCTCGAGCATCGCCTCACGATTCGTCACGCCTCCAGCACCGCCTTCATCCGCTCCAGCGTGGTGCGCATCCCGCGCCGGTTGGTCCGGCCGCGCAGCACCCCGAGCACCGTCCAGTAGATGCGGGTGGGCAGCGACGGCTCGAGGCGGAAGTACTCCGTGACGAGCGTCCCGCCGTCCTGCGGAGCGAGCTCGTAGCCCCAGTTGTTGACCGTCATCGCGTCGGTGCCGACCGAGAACTCGAAGACCCGCTCGGACTCGCACCTCGTGACCTTGCAGAGGCTCCAGTAGGTCGGGCCGACGCCGTTGCGCTTCACGTGGCCCTTGAAGAATGCACCCACCTCGGGCCCGGTCGATCCGCGGGTCCATCGCGCCTCGAAGGTCTCCGGGCTGAACTCCCCGATCCGGGTCACGTCGCTGACGAGGGCCCACACCTCGGCGGGCGGGGCATCCATCCAGACCGAGACCTTGTCCCCCAGTGACGGCAGCAGCTTCATCGTGTTCCTCTCGCGGTCGTCATGACGCATAACCCATCAACTTCGCCGTCAGGTCGCGCAGCACCTCGTCGGCGCCGCCCCCGATCGGCAGGAGCCGGGCGTCGCGGTAGTGCCGCTCCACCTCGGTGCCGTGCATGTAGCCGGAGCCGCCGAAGAGCTGGACGGCGCGGTCGCAGACGTACGCCGCGCAGTCCACCGCGGTCTGCTTGGCCAGGCAGGCCTCCGCGACGACGAGCTCACCGGCGACGTGACGCGCGGCGACCGACTGCGTGTAGGTGCGCGCGACCTCGACGTGGCGGCGCATCTCGACGAGCGTGTGCTGGACGGTCTGGTTGCCGATCAGGGGGCGGCCGAAGGTCTGGCGGTCGCGGCAGTGGGCGGCCGCGAGGTCGAGGGAGCGGGCGGCGATGCCGTAGCCGTGGACGGCCAGCGCGATCCGCTCGACGACGAACTGGTCGGCGATCTGGCCGAAGCCCGTGCCCTCCTCGCCGACGAGCTGCGCCACCGGCACGCGTACGTCGACGAACGACAGCTCGGCGGTGTCGGAGCAGTGCCAGCCCATCTTGCGCAGCGACCGGTCGACTGTGAAGCCGGGCGTGCCCTTCTCGACGACGAGCAGCGAGATGCCGCCGTGTCCCGGCCCGCCGGTGCGGACGGCGACGGTCACGAAGTCGGCGCGGACGCCGCTGGTGATGAAGGTCTTGGCGCCGTTGACGACGTACCCGTCGCCGTCGCGGACCGCCGTGGTCCGGATCCCCGCGACGTCCGAGCCACCGCCGGGCTCGGTCACCGCGAGCGAGCCGATCTTCTCGCCGGCCAGCGTCGGGCGCACGAAGCGGTCGACGAGGTCCGCCGAGCCGTTCGCGGCGAGGTGAGGCAGCGCGATGCCGCCGGTGAAGAGCGCGGCCATCAGGCCGCTGGAGGCGCCGGCGCCGAACATCGCCTCCTGCAGCGCGACCGAGTCGCGCAGGTCGCCGCCCTCGCCGCCCACCGACTCGGGGAACGAGACACCGAGCAGGCCCTGCTTCGCGGCCGCGAGGTGCAGCTCGCGCGGGACGGTCTGCGCGTCCTCCCACTCCTGCAGGTGCGGCAGCACCTCGCGGCGCACGAACTCGGCCGCGCTCGCCCGGAGCGCCTCGCGCTCGGCGCTCACAGCAGGCCCTCCTGGATGTGCACGGACCGCGACCGGACCCACTCGCCGAGCCCCTTGGCCTGCGGGTCGAAGCGCGTGGAGGCGGCCACGCCCCGGCCGAGCAGCCCGTGGATGAGGACGTTGACGGCGCCCAGGTTCGGGAGCACGAACACCTCGACCTCGAGGTCCGCGGACTCGGGGACGAGCTCGCGGACCTTCTTGGGCGTGATCAGCTTCGCGAGCCAGGTGACGCGGGCGTCGTACTTGTCGCCTGCCTCCGAGTCGTGCGCGACCCACAGCCCCAGGTTGGCGTCGCCGCCCTTGTCGCCGGAGCGCGCGTGCACGAACGTGCCGAGCGGCATCCGCCGGTTGAGCGAGTCCGCGGGGGCGGGGTACGGCGAGGGGCGGCGGCCGGCATCCGGCTCGTGCGCACCGAACTCGGTCGGGTCCTGGACCACCTCACGCGAGCCGTCCGCGTGCACGACGGTCTGGGTGACGACCGAGCGGTCGACGTACGCCGGCCGGTAGACGCCGTACGGCGTGGGCGGGCCGGGGGGCGCGGTCATCGTGAAGCCGGGGTACGACGCGAGCGCGAGCTCGACCGCGGGGCCGGTGAACGCCTTGGCGACCGGCTCGGGCCTCGGGTCCATCACCGTGCAGCGGAGCAGGCAGGACCCGCCCTCCTCGGTGTCGGCATCCGCGGTGGGGAGGGCGGTCCGGGTCCACGTGACCGACTCGGCCGTCAGGGCGGGGCTCAGCTGGGCGCGCAGCCACTCGGCCTTCTCCTCGATGTTCAGCCCGGTCAGCACGAACTCCATGGAGT
>NZ_JAOPWY010000013.1 GCF_025965415.1 Nocardioides sp. | reverse complement strand
ATCCGCAAGGACGTCCTCGCCAAGTGCTACGGCGGTGACATCACCCGCAAGCGCAAGCTGCTGGAGAAGCAGAAGGAGGGCAAGAAGCGGATGAAGATGGTCGGCCGCGTCGAGGTCCCCCAGGAGGCGTTCGTCGCCGCCCTCTCCACCACGCAGCCGGCGGAGAAGTCCGGCAAGAAGTAGCCGTGTCCACGGTCGTCCGCAGCGACGAGGTCGCCCCGCAGCCGTGGGCCAACGGCGGCGGCACGACGCGCGAGCTGGTGCGTGCCGACGACGGCGCGTGGCGGATCAGCCTCGCCGACATCGACGGCGACGGGCCCTTCTCCGCCTTCCCCGGGCTGCACCGGCTCCTGACGGTCGTCGATGGTCCGGTGCTGGGCCTGGACGTCGACGGCGAGACCCACGTCGTCGAGCCGCAGCGCCCGTTCGCCTTCTCCGGTGACGCCGTCGTCACCGCGTCGGTCCCCGAGGGGGCGGTGCGCGTGCTCAACGTGGTCGCCGATGCGTCGGTCGAGGCCTTCGTGACGGTCCTCGAGCTCGGACGCTCCTCGGTGCTGCCGCTGGCCGCGGACCAGGCGGCGTACGTCGTCAAGGGCACCGACGCCAGGTGCCTGGTCGCCGGCCCGGGCGAGGTCGCCGGCCGGTGCACGGTCGCGGTCGTGACGCTGCAGCGCAGCTGAGCCCGTCTGCGGCACAGTGGTGCCGTGGCCACCTGGCAGGACGTCGAACGCATCGCACTGTCGCTCGACGGTGCGCGCCCGGCTCTGCGCACGCGGGTGATCCGCGCACGTGGCCTGGAGGGCGTCGGGACGGCGCTGCGTCAGACCGCCTCGCGGGTGAGCGAGACGTCCGTGATCACGATGTCGAGGGCCGTCTCCAGCGCTGCGACGGGCTCGTCGAGCTCGGCCCTGCGGGGACGCCGGGTGCGGGCGAACCACACCACCTCGAGCGGGCGGCGCTTCGCCGATCCCGTCGCCCGCCAGTAGCCGGTGATCCGGCCGTCGACCAGCAGGGGCGGCAGCACCAGGCCGTTGGCGCCGCTCCACAGGCGGGTCAGGTGGGCCGGCTGGGCGAGGCGCTGGCGCGCGGGCGGGTCGTAGCCGCACATCAGCGCGTCGAACTCGGGCAGCAGCCGCACGCCCTCCAGCGCTCGCGGCGCGGGGGAGTCGGGGACGTCGAGGTAGGTGCGTCCGTCCGGGCCCTCGTCCTCCGTCAGGCCGAGTCGCCCCTGGAGGTCGGCGAGGTGCTCATCGACCACCCGCAGCCCGAGGCCTGACCACCAGGCCAGGTCGTGGCGTGAGGAGGGGCCGTGGCTGCGCAGGTGCAGCGCGAGGGCGTCACCGATCGACCCGTCCTCGACGGCCCGCAGCGTGCGGTACTCCGGTGCCCCCTGCCCCGACCAGTCGCCGTTGACCGGCCGCCGGACCAGTCCACCGTGCCCGAAGGCGAGGTAGCGGCCCGCCTGCCCCAGCCGTCGGGTCACGTCGCCGCGCCCCTCATGGGCCAGGAGCCACCGCTGCAGGTGGTCCTCGAGGTCGTCGGTGGAGCGCCACTCGTCGGCGAAGGCCTCGGTGGCCTGCCACAGGTCGTCGAGGGAGGACGTCTCCAGGCGCAGCATCCGCTGCCACAGCGTGCGCTGCCCGACCCGGGTGGCGGCGCCGAGGGCGGCGTAGTGCCCCGGCGTCGCGGTGTGGACGGTGCCGCGAACCGTGCTGCCGCGCACGATCGCCGCCGACTCGTAGGCGGCGGCGACCTCCTCGCGCGTGGTGCCGGGGAAGCGCGCGCCGAGGGCGAGGAACGGCGAGCGGGCGGTCTGCGACTGGATCGGTCCGACCTGCGCCAGTCGTGCGGCCACGCCGTCGGCGGGCTCGGGGAACTGCCGGGCCAGCGCCGCCCCGGCGAGGTCCTCCCAGGTCAGCGCCACGATCAGTCGCGCATCGGGCCGCCGGGGCGGTCGTAGCCCTCCGCCACGATCTCCGCCACCACCGAGAGCGCGATCTCGCCGGCCCCCCTGCCACCCAGGTTGTGCCCCGCCGGCACGTGCAGCGTGCTCACGTCGACGCCCTCCTCGACGAGCTCGTCGAGCAGGGCCGCGGCGCGACGGCGGCTCGCCATCATGGCGACGTACGACGCCTCCGAGGCCAGGGCGGCACGGAGCACGGCAGGCGCGTCCGGGGCGTCGTGGTCGCAGAGAACGACCGCGTCGCCGGCGCGGGGCTCGAGACCGGGGCCACCGTCGTCGCCCGCCTCGACGAGGACGTCGCGCCCGACCGCCGTCCCGATGGAGGCGATGGCTCGCGAGATCGGGTTGTCGCTCAGGACCAGGATCCGGCCGTGCTCCGGGCGGTCGTCCGACCACGGCTGCCCACGCATGCTCATCCGCGTACTCGCTTCGCTCCGGGCGCGCATGAGGCACATGTCGCGCTGTTCTCGACGATGAGCTCGCTGACGCTCGCTCGTGCCATCAGCCTAGGCTCGCCGCATGCCCGTCACCATGCCGCAGGGACTCCTCTCCCAGCGGGACCTGGGGGCGGACTGGTCGCACTGGCTCGACCGGCTGCCCCGGCTGACCGGCGAGCTGATGGAGGACTGGCACCTCACGCCGACGGCGGCGCCGCTGCACGGCTTCTGCTCCCTGGTCGTCCCGGTCGCCGACGCCGACGGCGTACGGGCCGCCCTCAAGGTCACCTTCGACGGCGACGAGGAGTCCCTCCACGAGGGCCTCGCCCTGCAGCACTGGGGCGGGCGCGGCGCCGTACGGCTGATGCGGGCCGACCCGCGCCGGCGCGCGCTGCTGCTGGCCTGGCTCACGGGGCCGGACCTCGGCGACGCGTGGGACATCGAGGCGTGCGAGGTCGTCGGCGGTCTCTACCGGCAGCTCCACGTGCCGGCGATGCCGCAGCTGGCGACGGTCGCGTCGTACGTCGACCGGTGGCTGGGCGAGCTCGCCGAGCTCGGCCGCGACCTGCCCGTCCCGCGCCGCTACGTCGAGCAGGCGCTCGCGACCGGTCCCGACCTGATCGCCCCCGACGGCTCCCCGCCGGTGGTCGTGCACGGCGACCTGCACTACGCCAACGTGATGGCCGACGACGCGGGGGAGTGGCGGGCGATCGACCCCAAGCCGATGAGCGGCGACCCGCACTACGAGCCGGCGCCGATGCTGTGGAACCGGATGGACGAGCTCAGTGGTCCGGGCGCGGTGGGCTCCGTGCGCGACGGCCTGCGCCGCCGTTTCCACGCCCTCGTCGACGCCGGGGACCTCGATGAGGCCCGCGCCCGCGACTGGGTGGTGGTGCGGATGGTGCTCAACGCCGGCTGGACCGTGCAGGACGCCCGACGGGAGGGCCGCCGACTCTCCACCGACGAGCAGGAGTGGGTCACGCGGTGCATCGCGATCACGAAGGCCGTCCAGGACTGAGGGCCGGGAGGCGACCCAAGCCCGAAAAACCAACGACTTCGGGCGCTGGGCCGAGACAATTGGGGTGTTTGCTACCACCCGGTAAACAGAGTGATCTAGGTTACGCCCAAGTCAGCAGCACCCCCCACGCTGCGTGACGCGGTCGCGTCACGCTCCGACGAACGAGTAGGTAACAGATGGCGCTCACGATCGATACGGCCTTTCTCGACACGATGCCGGCCAACGTGGCCGTGCAGTTCTTCGACCGCGTTGCCGCCTCGCCCGACAACGAGGCCTTCCGCTTCCCGCGCGGCGAGGCGTGGGAGTCGGTCACCTGGAAGGAGGCCGGTGACCGCGTCGAGGCCCTCGCCGCGGGCCTGATCGCGCTCGGCATCGAGTCCGAGCAGCGCGTCGGCATCGCCTCCGGCACCCGCTACGAGTGGATCCTGGCCGACCTCGCCATCATGTGCGCCGGCGGCGCGACCACGACGGTCTACCCGAGCACCAACGCCGAGGACACGACCTACATCCTGGGCGACTCCGAGAGCCGCGTCGTCTTCGCCGAGGACGACGAGCAGCTCGCCAAGCTCACCGCGCACCGCGCCGAGCTCCCCCACGTCGGCAAGGTCGTCACCTTCGACCCCTCGACAGGCTCAGGACAAGCGGCAGATCATGGTGACTGGATCATCACCCTGGACGACCTGGCGGCACTGGGCGCCGCCAAGCTGGCCGAGCAGCCCGACATCGTGCGGACGACGTCGCAGGCCATCGCGCCCGACCAGCTCGCCACCTTGATCTACACCTCCGGCACCACCGGCCGCCCCAAGGGCGTGCGGCTGCGCCACTCCTCGTGGGTCTACGAGGGCGAGGCGATCCGCGCGCAGGGGATCCTCTCCGAGAGCGACCTCGAGTTCCGCTGGCTGCCGATGGCGCACTCCTTCGGCAAGGTGCTGATGTCGACCCAGATGGCCTGCGGCTTCGCCGCCGCCATCGACGGCCGCGTCGAGAAGATCGTCGACAACCTGGGTGTCGTGAAGCCGACCTTCATGGGTGCGGCTCCGCGCATCTTCGAGAAGGCGCACGGGCGCATCGTCACCATGCAGGCGGCCGAGGGCGGTGCCAAGGAGAAGCTCTTCAAGGCCGCCTTCGAGACCGGGCTCGAGGTCGAGCGCCTCAAGCGCGAGGGCAAGTCCGTCCCGATCGGCCTCAAGGTCAAGCACGGCCTGTTCGACAAGCTGGTCTTCAGCAAGGTGCGCGCCCGCTTCGGCGGGAACGTCCGCTTCTTCATCTCCGGCGCCGCGGCGCTCAACCGCGACATCGCGGAGTGGTTCGGCGCGGCCGGCATCAAGATCCTCGAGGGCTACGGCCTGACGGAGACCTCCGCGGGCTCGTTCGTCAACCACCCCGACCAGAACAAGTTCGGCACGGTCGGCCCGGTGTTCCCGGGCAGCGAGGTCAAGCTCGGCGACAACGACGAGATCATGATCAAGGGCCCCGGCGTGATGGACGGCTACCACAACCTCCCGGAGGAGACGGCCAAGACGCTGACCGGCGACGGCTGGCTGCACACCGGAGACAAGGGCGCCCTCGACGAGGACGGCCACCTGGTCATCACCGGACGCATCAAGGAGCTCTTCAAGACCTCCGGCGGCAAGTACATCGCCCCGCCGGCGATCGAGTCGAAGTTCAAGGCGGTCTGCCCGTATGCCAGCCAGTTCATGGTGTTCGGCGAGGAGCGCAACTACTGCGTCGCGCTGGTCACCCTCGACCCCGACGCGATGACCGGCTGGGCCGAGGCCAACGGCATGAGCGGCGCGTCCTACACCGAGATCGTGCAGTCGGAGGCCGTGCAGAAGATGGTCGCCGACTACATCGACGAGCTCAACAGCCACCTCAACCGCTGGGAGACCATCAAGAAGTGGACGCTCCTCGACCATGACCTCACGGTCGAGTCCGGTGAGCTCACGCCCTCGATGAAGGTCAAGCGCAACGTCGTGCAGGGCAACCACCAGGGCCTCATCGACGAGATGTACGCCTGACGGCGAGCGTTGCTCCGGGGGGCGCGCGTGGTTGGATACCCGCGTGCCCCCCGCGCAACCCGACGGCGACGTCGCCCCCGAGGACGGCCTGCTGCCCGACGAGGCATGGGCCGAGTTCGGCAGCAAGCCGTTCGGCCTCTACGTCCACGTGCCGTTCTGCAGCGTCCGCTGCGGCTACTGCGACTTCAACACCTACACCGCCCACGAGCTCGGGGACGAGGTCGGCGCCAGCCGGACGTCGTACGCCGAGGCCGCGATCCGCGAGATCCGCTTCGCCAGGCAGGTGCTGGGGCACCGCGACGTCAAGATCGAGACGATCTTCTTCGGCGGGGGCACGCCGACGCTGCTGAAGCCCGCCGACCTCGGCGCCATCGTGGCGAGCGCGGCCGCGGAGTTCGGCCTGGCCGACGGCGTGGAGATCACCACGGAGGCCAACCCCGACAGCGTGGCGGCCTGGGACCTCGAGGAGCTGCGCACGGCGGGCTTCAACCGGATCAGCTTCGGCATGCAGTCGGCGGTCGACCACGTGCTGCGCACCCTGGACCGCACCCACGACCCGATGCGCGTCCCCGCGGCCGTGGACTGGGCCCGGCAGGCGGGCTTCGACGACGTCAGCCTCGACCTGATCTACGGCACGCCGGGGGAGTCGCTCGCCGACTGGGAGACCTCGGTGGACGCGGCGCTGGCCTGCGAGCCCGACCACATCTCGGCGTACTCGCTCATCGTCGAGGACGGCACCGCCCTCGCCCGCCAGGTCAAGCGCGGCGAGCTGCCGATGCCCGACGAGGACGACCAGGCCGACAAGTACTACCTCGCCGACGAGCGGTTCACCGCCGCCGGGCTCGGGTGGTACGAGGTGTCCAACTGGGCCACGTCGCGCGACCACTGGTGCCGTCACAACATGCTCTACTGGACCGGCGGGCACTGGTGGGGCGTCGGCCCCGGCGCTCACTCCCACGTCGGCGGCACCCGGTGGTGGAACGTCAAGCACCCCTCGGCGTACGCCGAACGGCTGGGCCGCGGTGTCTCGCCGGCCATGGCCCGCGAGGTCCTGGGCTACCGCGACCAGAGGGTCGAGCGGATCCTGCTCGAGATCCGCCTGGTCGAGGGGCTCCCGGTCACCGCGCTCGACGCCTCGGGCCGCTCGCACGTCGCGCGCCTGGTCGCCGACGGCCTGGTCGAGCTGGCCACCGAGCGCCTGGTGCTGACCCAGCGCGGCCGGCTCCTCGCCGACGCCGTGGTGCGCGACCTCGTCGACTGAGGCCCCCACCGAAACCACCACCCGACGTCCGGCGGTTGAGGTGCGAGCGCCGCGTGATCCTTCCTGAGCAGGCTCAGGGCTGGGTCGTGAAGTCGATCAGCTCCTCCACCCGACCGAGCAGCGCGGGCTCGAGGTCGGCGAAGGAGGTCACCCGGCCGAGGACGTGCTTCCAGGCTCGCGCGATGTCGGCCTGGTCGCGGTGCGGCCAGCCGAGCTGCTGGCAGGTGCCCTTCTTCCAGTCGATGCCCTTGGGGACGTGGGGCCAGCGGGCGATGCCGAGGCGGTCGGGCTTGACGGCCTGCCAGATGTCGATGAAGGGGTGTCCGACGACGAGCACGTGCTTGCCGACGGGGGACCGGGCGATGCCCTGCGCGATGCGGGCCTCCTTCGACCCCGGGACCAGGTGGTCGACCAGGACGCCGACGCGGCGCTGCGGGCCGGGCTTGAAGTCGCGCAGGTGGTCGGCGAGGTCGTCGACGCCGCCGAGGTACTCGACCACGACGCCCTCGATGCGCAGGTCGTCGCCCCAGACCTTCTCCACCAGCTCGGCGTCGTGGCGACCCTCGACGAAGATCCGGCTCGCCCGGGCCACGCGGGCCTTGGCACCCTGCACCGCGACGGAGCCGGACGCCGTACGCGTGGGGGCGGCGGGGGCGCCGGCCCGCACCGGGCGGGTGAGGATCACCGGCCTGCCCTCGAGGAGGAAGCCGGGCCCGAGCGGGAACGTACGCCGCTTGCCGCGCCGGTCCTCCAGCGTCAGCGTGTCGATGTCGCGGTCGACCGCGACCACCTCGCCGCACCAGTCGGTCGTGACCTCCTCGACGACCATGCCGATCTCGGTGGGGGTCTCGACGGCGCGGCCGTTGGCCGGCTTGCGCCAGTCGGTGGAGAGGACGTCGGTTCCGTAGCGATCGAGAGGCACCGGCCCACGGTATGGACCACACGACGGGCATCGGGGGAGGCCACGCCGTGGAGGGCAGAAGGCGACCGACGAGCACCAGCAGCATCGCTCGCGGTCTCGCGGGACGCAGCGGATCCTCCGGGGCTGGCCCCCCTCGCCCTCACGCGCTGAGGCCTCAGCTGCCGGCGCCGCCGCCGGACTCGGTGTCGCCCTCCTGGTCGGGGGCGGTGCTGGCACCGTCGTCGTTGCCCAGGTCCTCCTGCGTGGCGTCCATCTGGAGCTCCTCGCGGCTCTTGGTCTCCTCGGCGTCGGGGTCGAGGGGCTCGGCGAGCGGGTTGTCCTCGCCGGGCTGGAGGTCCTCGGGCAGCTGGTCGTCGGAGATGCCGCCGATGGTCTCGGAGTCCGGGGAGGCGGTGCCGCCGGGGTGGTCCGCGTCGGCCGCGCTGGTGCCGCTGCTGGCCTCGGGGTTCTCGGTGGAGGCGGCGGGATCGGGCTGGGGGTCGCTGTTCTCGCTCATCACCCAGTCCTACCGACCGCCGCGTGCCGCGACCAGCCCCCTCGGGGTGTGCCGGTCAGCAGATGCCGGCGTGGAGGTGCGAGCGCAGCGCGGTGCCGAGCTCCTGGGGCGAGGAGACGGTGCGCAGGAAGTCGAGGCGCTCGGTGTGCCCTCCCGCCGTGTCCAGCCAGGAGACGTCCACCCCCGAGGCGTCCACCCGCAACAGGCTGGCCGCCAGGAGGGACTGGAGGGGTACGCCGAACGTGCTCGCCATCGCGGCCCGGAGCTCCTGCTCGTGGGCCTCGTTGGCGTGCTCGGCGGTGCGTTGGAGGTAGCCGGGGTTGAGGACGAGCTCCCGGTCGCGGTACCGCGCGACGTCGACGGGCACCGGCCGGTCGTCGCGGAAGAGGGTCACGCGGGAGACCTCCAGGGCGACCAGCGACCGCGGGTCGCCGCAGCAGCTGCAGCCCGCTCCGCGCCGGGCCAGCCGTCCCTGGAGGAACAGGTCCAGCCGTCGGTCACCGCAGGCGGGGTCGCCCAGCCCGCTGGTCACCTCGAGCACGCCGCCCGCGCCGCGGCGGGCGGCGGCGAGGAGCGCCGAGCCCTCCGACGCGCTGAAGACGGGGGAGCCGTGCACGTCGCTCGTCACGTCGTACGCCTCGTCCTCGAGCGCCTCGCGCTGCTCGCCCACCCGCAGGGTGAGGCGCTCCGGGCACGACAGGACGCTGCGGGCGATCAGTGCTGCCTCGGTGGGGATCATCACGGCTCCAAAGATTAGGTAAGGCAACCCTAAGCCTCGGGCCGCGTTCACACCAGAGGCAGTCGCTTCTGGCTGCGGGGAAGGTGCTCGTAGCCCAGGCGTACGGCGCTCACGAGGCGCTCGCGGTCCCACGGCCACTCGCCCTCGGCGAGCGCCTGCGACTGCGGCACGCCGCGGGTGGCGAGGTCGCGGATGGTCTCGGCGATGACGCCCAGCTCGACCCGCTGGTCCTGCACGAAGTCCTTGTCGACCACCTGGCCGTGGCCGGGCACCACGACGGTCGCGTCGGTCATCAGCCCCAGGACGAGGTCGAGCGTCAGCGGCCACTCCATCGGCCACGAGTCGTCGCCGATGAACGGCGGGTCCGACTCCTCGATGAGGTCACCGCCCAGCAGCACGTCGGCGTCGGGCACCCGCACCACGAGGTCGCCGGCGGTGTGCCCGCGGCCCGGGTGGATCAGCTCGACGGCCCGGTCGCCGAGGTCGAGCTGCACGGCCGACGAGAAGCCGTGGGTGGGCCGGTGGACCGTCGTGGCGAGGATCTCCTCGCGACGCGGGTGGTCGGTGGCCTGCTCGTACGTCTCGAAGGTGTGGCCGGCCGAGACCTCGATGTGGTCGCGCGCCCACTCGGTCGCGTGGATCGGCATCTCACCGAACTGCTCGACCATCGTGGCGTTGCCGAAGTGGTGGTCCCAGTGCTCGTGGGTGTTGACCAGGCCGGTCAGCGGCCCCGCGCCCAGGCGTCGTACGTCGTCGGCGACGATGCGTGCCTGTGCCGCGGACCCGTGCGTGTCCACCATGATCAGTCCGTCGGAACCGCCGATCAGGGTGATGTTGACGTGCATCCAGTCGTAGTGCGCCACCCACACTCGCGGCGCCACCTCCGTGAAGTCGGGCATGTCCGGGACTCTACGGACTCCTAGTACGCTTGGCACTCAGGGCGAACGAGTGCCAGAACCACCCCACACCGATGCGAGCGAGGAGGGCTGCCGTGGTCGACGACCGCAAGCTCGACGTGCTGCGCGCGATCGTCGAGGACTACGTCGCGACCGAGGAGCCCGTGGGCTCCAAGGCGCTGGTCGAGCGGCACGCACTGGGTGTATCCCCGGCGACGGTGCGCAACGACATGGCCGCGCTGGAGGAGGAGGGCTACATCCACCAGCCCCACACCAGCGCCGGCCGGGTGCCGACCGACAAGGGCTACCGGCTCTTCGTCGACAAGCTCGCCACCCTCAAGCCGATGAGCGTCGCCGAGCGCCGCGCGATCTCGACCCTGCTCGACGGGGCCGTCGACCTCGACGACGTGGTGCAGAAGTCGGTGCGGCTGCTGAGCCAGCTCACCCGCCAGGTCGCGATCGTGCAGTATCCCTCGCTCTCGCGCTCCACGGTCCGCCACGTCGAGCTGGTCGCGCTGACCCCGACGCGGGTGATGGTGATCCTGATCCTCAGCACCGGTCGCGTCGAGCAGCGCCTCGTCGAGCTGGACGAGCCGCTCGCCGACGCCGACCTCGCCGAGCTCCGGGCCGCGGTCAACCGCGCCAGCGCCGGGGTGCAGATCGCCGCCGCGACGGCCGCGGTGGTGGACCTGCCCGACGACGTACGCCCCGGGCACGCCGAGTCCACCCGCGCGATCGTGACCGTCCTCGCGGAGGCCATGTCCGACCACCGCAACGACGAGCGGGTCGCGGTGAGCGGCGCCGCCAACCTGGCCCGCTACGGCGACTTCGACACGGCCGTCCGGCCGCTGCTGGAGGCGCTGGAGGAGCACGTCGTGCTGCTCAAGCTGCTGGGGGAGTCGGGCGTCGACGCGGTGACCGTGCGCATCGGGCACGAAGGCCCCTACTCCGAGCTCGCCGCGACCAGTGTCGTGGCCACCGGCTACGGCCCCCAGGAGCTGCACCTCGGCTCCCTGGGCGTGGTCGGCCCCACCCGTATGGACTACCCCGGATCCATGTCAGCCGTGCGCGCCGTGGCGCGCTACGTCTCGCGGATCCTCGATGAAGGAAACCAGTGACCCAAGACCCCTACGAGATCCTCGGCGTCTCGCGTGACGCCAGCGCCGACGAGGTCAAGAAGGCCTACCGCAAGCTGGCCCGGCAGCTGCACCCCGACGTCAACCCGGACCCCGAGACGCAGGAGCGCTTCAAGGACGTCTCCCGCGCCTACGAGGTGCTCAGCGACCCCGGCAAGCGCCAGGCCTACGACCGCGGCGGCGACGCCTTCAGCCAGGGCTTCGGCGGTGCCGGCCAGGGCTTCTCGTTCACCGACATCATGGACGCGTTCTTCGGCGGTGGCGCGGCCGGTGGCGGGGCCACGCGTGGCCCGCGCTCGCGGGCGCGTCGTGGTCAGGACGCGCTGATCCGCCTCGACGCCACGCTCGCGGAGGCGGCCTTCGGTGTCACCCGCGAGATCAAGGTCGACACCGCGCTGACCTGCGAGGCGTGCGAGGGCCAGGGCACCGCCCCCGGCACCCAGCCCACCACCTGCGAGACGTGCCACGGCCAGGGCGAGGTCGCGGTCGTGCAGCGCTCGTTCCTGGGCGAGATCCGCACCCTGCGCCCGTGCGCCGCCTGCCGCGGCTACGGCTCGATCATCCCCGACCCGTGCCGCGAGTGCTCGGGTGACGGCCGGGTCCGCACCCGCCGCACCCTGACCGTGAAGATCCCGGCCGGCGTCGACCACGGCACCCGCGTGCAGCTCACCGGCCAGGGCGAGGTCGGCCCCGGGGGCGGCCCGGCCGGCGACCTCTACGTCGAGATCCACGTCGAGCCCCACAAGACCTTCACCCGCCACGGCAACGACCTGCACACCACGATCTCCCTGCCGATGACCGCTGCCGCGCTCGGCACGCAGCTGACGCTCCCGTTGCTGGAGGCCGACGTCGCGTCGGGCGACTCCGAGACCGCGACGACCTTCGAGCTCGAGGTCCGCCCCGGCACGCAGTCGGGCACCGAGCAGGTCATCCGCGGCTTCGGCGTGCCCAGCCTGCGCGGCGGTCGCGGCGACCTCGTCGTGAGCATCTCGGTCAACACCCCGACCCGTCTCGACCCGCGTCAGGAGGACCTGCTGCGCGAGCTCGCGGCGATCCGGGGCGAGGAGACGCCGGACGGGCAGGTGGAGGCTCCGCACAAGTCGATGTTCGGCCGGCTCCGCGACGCCTTCCAGGGCTGAGCCATGTCCCTGCCGGTCCACCTCGTCGGGTCCCTCGCCGGCGCTGCGCCCGGCTCGCTCGTCGAGGTGACCGGTGACGAGGCGCACCACGCCGTTGCCGTACGACGCCTGCGCGAGGGTGAGCAGGTCGTGCTGACCGACGGCCTGGGAGCCTCCGTCACCGGCGCGGTCGCGTCGACCGGCAAGCGGGTCTTCGCCGTGACGGTCGCCTCGATCGAGCGGGTCGAGCGTCCCGAGCCTGCCGTCACCGTCGTCCAGGCGCTGCCCAAGGGCGAGCGCGGCGAGCTCGCCGTCGAGGTGCTCACCGAGGTCGGCGTCGACCGGATCGTGCCGTGGGCGGCTTCGCGCTCGGTCGCGGTGTGGAAGGGCGAGCGGGCCGCGAAGTCGCACGCGAAGTGGCAGGCCACCGCCCGTGAGGCCGCCAAGCAGTCGCGCCGCTCGTGGCTGCCGACCGTGGCCCCGCTGGCGTCGACCGCCGACCTGGCCGCGCTGGTGGGGGAGGCCGACCTCGCCGTGGTCCTCCACGAGGACGCCACCGCGCCGCTCAGCGGCGTCGACGTGCCGGCCTCCGGGCGGATCGTGGTCGTCGTCGGCCCCGAGGGCGGCATCGCCCCCGAGGAGCTCGACGCCCTGTCCGCGGCGGGTGCCGTGCCGGTGCGGCTGGGGGCCGAGGTGCTGCGCACCTCCACCGCCGGGGTCGTCGCGGTCGCCGCGCTCCTGGCGCGCACCAGCCGCTGGGCCTAGTCGACGACCGTGATCCGCCGGGTGTCGGTGTCGAAGCGGCCTTCGCCCGACGGGTCGTCGGTCTGCGAGATGACGACGTACTCACCGGGGGCCACGTCCGTCAGGTCGAAGGTGACCTCGAAGGGGAAGAGCCTGTCCTCGTAGCTGCCGGCGATCGCGGGCTTCTGGTCCACGACGTAGGTGCCCTCCCAGCGTTGGATCCGGGTCACGATGTTGCCCTCGAAGGAGTTGCCGAGGCCCGTGACCGTGAAGGGCTCGTCGTTGTCGACCCGCTCTCCCTCGGACGGCGCGGAGAGCGACACGTGCGCAAGCACGGCGAGGTCGGACCCGGCGTCCAGCGGCTCCGAGGTCGGCACCCCGAGCACCTGGTCGGCGAGCTCGCCGTAGAGCAGGAAGCGCACGGGCAGCGGCTCGCCCACCACTCCCTGGGCCGTGCGGACCAGCTGCTCGACCGCCAGCCGCGCCTCCTGCTCGGAGAGCGCGCCGCGGTCGCGCAGGTCGGCCTCGGGGTCGCCGCCGAGCCAGATCTCGATGACGTCCCCTGTGTCGTCCAGGGCCGCACCCGCCTGCGTGAGGGACGGCCACGGCACGCGGTAGTCGGGATCGAGGGGGAGGAGTCCTGGGCCGCCGGGACCGTTGCCCACCGCGGCCGCGACGGCCGCGTCGAGCGGATCGGCACCCTCGAGCGTGCGGACCTCGCGGTAGAGCCGTGGTCCGGCGGGGGTGTCGCCGATGTAGTAGATCCCCACGGGCGGCTGGGTCTCGACGGGGGTGGGCGCGGAGGTGGTGGGCGACGGCGAGGCCGGGTCGGGGTCGGTGCCCCGCGGCGTACCCCCCGTGGTCAGCGCCAGCGCCGTCACCACCGAGGCCGCGGCCAGTCCGACGCCGCCGGCGGCCCACCAGCCACGGCCCGTACGGCGGCGACCCGACGTCGCCGCGCGGATCGCGTCCAGCCGGTCGCCCGGCTCGACGCCGTCGGCCGCGTCGCGCAGCAGGTCCTTGATCCGGTCGCTCATGACCCGTCCTCCCACCAGTCGCCGAGCAGCTCGCGCAGGGCGGCGCTGCCTCGGTGTGCGTGCGCCTTGACCGAGCCGGGCGAGATGCCCAGCGCGTCGGCGATCTGTGCCTCGGACCAGTCCAGGTAGTGCCGCAGGACCAGCACCTCGCGCTGCCGGTCGGACAGCCGGAGCAGCGCGGCGCGTACGGCGTCGCGGCGCGCACCGCCCTCCGAGGGCCCGTCCACGACGCCCTCGCCGGCGGCGCTCGAGCGGACGTGCCGCTCGACGACCACCCGGTGCCGCAGGGCGGAGCGCGACCGGTTCACGACGGCCTGGCGCAGGTAGGCCAGCGCCTTGTCGGGGTCGCGCAGCCGTGACCAGTGCCCGTGCATCGCCACGAAGGCGTCCTGCACCACGTCCTCCGCGGCGGACTGGTCGTGCATCAGCAGGACGGAGAGCCGGACGAGCTGACGCCAGTGCGCGGCGTACAGCTGCTCGACGGCTGTGTCGGCGTCGTCGAGGCGCTCGGTCACGGACACCCTCTCCCGACGCGGTCTGGTCCCAGTGGTCACGCTAGTGGGACGCGCCGGGCCGTGCCCCGGTTGACGCCAACCGGTGAGTTGGCGACGTGGGGGCAGGAGCTCCGGCTACTGCACGGTGACCAGCTTGGTGTCGACGTTCGGGCCGTCCCCCTCGGCGCCGCCGCTGGGGTCGTCGGTCTCGCACCGGACCACCACGTCGCCGGTGACGCCGTCGAGCGGCAGCTCGACCTCGAAGGGGAACAGCCGGTCCTCCATCCACCCGTCGGCCTGGTAGCCCTCGAGCGAGACCTCCTCCCCGCCCGCGATCAGCCGGCACGGCCCGGAGGCCTCGAAGGAGTTGGCCACCCCGGTGACCGTGAGGGTGTCGCCGGTGACGGTGTCGCCCTCGGCGGGCGAGGTGATGTTGACGAGGTTGAGGGTGCGCAGCGCGCTCGCGGCCTCGAGCGGGACGTCGGTGGGCACCCCGAAGAGCCGGACGTCGCTCCCGCCGCGCTCGACGAGCACCGGCACGCGCTCCTGCTGGACGCCCTGCAGCGTGTAGACGAGCTGCTGCAGCGCCAGCGTCGCGTCCCGGCGCGTCATGCCGTCCGGTCGCTCGGTGAAGTCGTCAGAGGGCAGCGACACCACCAACAGCCCGTCGGAGGCGCCGACCGAGGAGATCTCCACCTGGGGCCAGAGCGTGCGGTAGTCCGGGTCGTCGGGCTGGCCGCCGCCCGCGACGAGGCGCGCGGCCTCGAGCAGGGGGTCGCCCGTGACGCGGTGGAACTCCCGGAAGAGGCGCGGCTTCCCACCGGGTCCGTCGCCGACGAAGTAGACCGGCACCGCGGTGTCGGTGGGCTCCTCGGGCTCCTGCGAGGTGGGCTCGGCCGTGGGCTCGTCGGACGGGGACGGGCTGCGCGTCCGCGTGGGCTCCTTCGTCCCGCCCGAGGCCGGCACGGGGTCGTCGGCGGTGCCGCACGCGACCAGCGACAGGCTGCCGGCCAGGACGACGGCGGTCGCGCCCGCCCAACGTCGTACGGCCGGGTGGCGGCTGGGGAAGGTCATGCTCGTCACGCTAGTGGGACGGTGCCCCGCCCCGACCGCTTACACGCCGCGGCGCCAGGTCCTAGGCTGGAGGGATGAGCGAGACGTCGGCCGACTGCATCTTCTGCACGATCGTCGCCGGCGAGATCCCCGCGGAGGTGCTCGCCAGCAACGAGCACGCCATCTCCTTCAAGGACCTCAACCCGCAAGCGCCGTTCCACGCGCTGGTGGTCCCGGTCGACCACCACGAGAACGCGGCCGCCTCCGCGGCGGCCGACCCGGCGATCATCGGGCACCTGGTGTCCCTCGCCGACCAGGTGGCCAAGGCGGCCGGCAACGAGGAGTACCGCCTCATCGTCAACACTGGCGTGGGGGCCGGGCAGAGCGTGTTCCACACCCATGTCCATGTGCTCGGCTCGACGCCCGCCATGACCGAGTCCCTGATCAGATCCGCCGGTCATGAACCGCACCCGTCTCGCCGCCCTCCTGGCCAACGGCGCGCTCGGGCTCTCCGCGTGCGGAGGGGGCACCGGCACCGGCACCGGCACCGACGAGGGCCGCGCCACCCAGCCGGCCGCGGCCGCGCAGGCAG
>NZ_JAOPWY010000010.1 GCF_025965415.1 Nocardioides sp. | reverse complement strand
GGCTCGGCGCCGGCCGGGCTCTCGGACCCGGGCGCTGCTGCCGGCGCGGACGGGAGCGTGGCCCCGCCCCCGGGACGTACGGGCTGGGTCTCGTCGTCGGGTCGGCTCTCGCCGGGCTTGTCGTCGCTCATGCCCCGAGCGTCCGCCCGCACCCTGTGCGACACCTGTGAACGGGCCCTGAGCCCGCCCAGACTTCCCGTCCGGAGCCGCGGGCGAGTGACAGGCGCGTCACAGGAAGTCCACAGGAACCGGCGGCAGGATGCTGCCATGCAGCAGCTCACCCGGCCCGACGGCTCGCCCGTGCGCGTCCTCGTCGTCGACGACGAGGTCAACATCGCCGAGCTCCTCGCCATGGCGTTGCGCTACGAGGGCTGGGACCTCCAGATGGCGCACACCGGGACCGACGCCGTAGCGACCGCCCGCGACTTCCGCCCGGACGCGGTGGTGCTCGACATCATGCTGCCCGACTTCGACGGCCTCGAGGTGCTGCGCCGGATGCGCGCCGACGGCAACGACGTACCCGTGCTGTTCCTCACCGCCAAGGACGCGGTCGAGGACCGGATCGCCGGCCTGACCGCGGGCGGCGACGACTACGTCACCAAGCCCTTCTCGCTGGAGGAGGTCGTGGCCCGGTTGCGGGGGCTGATCCGCCGCGGCGGCACGGCCGCCCAGGCCGACGCCGGCAACATGCTCGTCGTCGGCGACCTCACTCTCGACGAGGACAGCCACGAGGTGCACCGTGCGGGCGAGGAGATCAGCCTGACGGCCACGGAGTTCGAGCTGCTGCGCTTCCTGATGCGCAACCCGCGGCGCGTGCTCAGCAAGGCGCAGATCCTCGACCGGGTCTGGCAGTACGACTTCGGCGGGCAGGCCAACGTCGTGGAGCTCTACATCTCCTACCTCCGCAAGAAGGTCGACGCCGGGCGCGACCCGATGATCCACACCATGCGCGGCGCGGGCTATGTGCTGAAGCCGGCGACGTGACCGCGCTGCGACTCCCCCGCACGCTCACCGCCCGCCTCGTGGCGGTGGCGGTGCTGCTCGTCGCCTTCGCGGCCCTGCTCATCGCGACCGCGACCACGCTGGCCATGCATTCGCAGCTGAGCCACCAGCTCGACGAGGAGCTGCGCGCCAGCATCGGGCGCGGGTTCGACGGGCCCGGCCGCGGCCTGCCGCCCCACCAGGACGGGGACGGTGATGACCGGCCCTTCCTGGGGCAGGGGTACGGCGTGGTGCTGGGGCACGTCGCCGACGACGGCACGGGCGACGCCGAGGTGGTGGCGGGGGACGACGACAACGTCGGTCGGCAGAGCCTCGACACGGACCAGGTCAAGGCGCTCGCGGCAGTTGTCGGCGCACGTGAGCCCCGCACCGTCAGGCTGCCCAAGCTCGGGACGTACCGCGTGCTCTCGCGCGCCAGCAACCTCGGCGGCTACGACCTCGCCGCACTGCCCACCACCGACCTCGACCGCACCATCGAGGACCTCGTGAGGCTCGAGCTCCTGGCGACCCTGCTGGGCGTGCTCGCCGCAGCCGGCCTCGGGACCTGGGTCGTACGCCGTCAGCTCGCGCCGCTGCGCGAGGTCGCCGGCACCGCGCACCGCGTCGCCGAGCTGCCGCTGGCCTCAGGGGCGATCGAGATGACCGAGCGGGTGCCCGACCGGCTCACCGACGAGCGCACGGAGATCGGCCAGGTCGGCGCCGCGCTCAACGCGATGCTCGACCACGTCGAGGCCTCGCTCGACCAGCGCCACCGCAGCGAGCAGCAGGTGCGCCAGTTCGTCGCCGACGCGTCGCACGAGCTGCGTACGCCGCTGGCCACCATCGCCGGCTACACCGAGCTGGCCCGCCGCCAGCCCGAGACCTCGGGCACCGCCCTCGCCAAGGTCGAGACCGAGTCGGCGCGGATGACCGGACTGGTCGAGGACCTGCTCCTCCTGGCCAGGCTCGACGCGGGACGGCCCCTCGAGCGCCAGCCGGTCGACCTGTCCCGCCTGCTGCTGGAGGCGGTCAACGACGCCCGGGTCGTCGACGGCGACCACCAGTGGCGGCTCGCCCTGCCCGACGCTCCCCTCAGCGTCACCGGCGACGCCGCACGACTGCACCAGGTCGTCACCAACCTGCTGACGAACGCGCGGAAGTACACCCCCGCCGGCAGCACGGTCACCGTGACGGGGACCGCGCAGGGCTTCACCGTGCACGACGACGGCCCGGGGTTCGCCCCCGAGCTGGCGCCGCGCGCCTTCGAGCGCTTCACCCGCGGTGACGCGGCCCGCACCCGCGCGGGCGGCGCGGGCCTCGGCCTGTCGATGGTCCAGGCCATCGTCGCCGCGCACGGCGGCACCGTGGACCTCGCCAGCGCGCCCCGCGACACGACGATCACCGTCACCTTGCCGAGCTGACGCTTGTGCACGCAGACGACCCGTCGAGCTGACCCTTGTGCGCGCGGCGCTCGTGCACAAGCGTCAGCTCGGCACTGTCTGTGCGTGCACAAGCGCCAGCTCGGCACTGTCTGTGCGTGCACAAGCGTCAGCTCGGCTCGCATAGGTTGGGAGCCATGGAGCCCGGCACCCCGATCCGCTGCCAGATGACGAAGTGGGGTGATCGGCCCCACTGGGAGTTCGAGGGCATCCACCTCGGATCCGACGAGCACGGCGAGTGGCTCGGCTTCCCGCAGGGCACGCACAACCACCGCCCCGGGTACGAGTTCAGCTCCGAGGTCGATGCGGTGACGCTGGTGCCCGCAGGGGGCTGGTACGCCGCCACCTTCCACGCCCCCGGCATCTGGTGCGACCTCTACATCGACATCACCACGCCCGGTGAGTGGGACGGCGACGTGCTGCGGGCCGTCGACCTCGACCTCGACGTGATCCGGATGTCCCCGGAGCCGCCGGCCTCCAGCCGCTCGGCGCCGCAGAACCTCTCGGCGGGCCCCGGCGAGACCTTCGTCGACGACGAGGACGAGTTCGCCGAGCACCAGGTGGCCTACGGCTACCCCGCCGACGTGGTCGCGGCGGCGCAGGCCAGCTGCGACGAGGTGCTCGAAGCCGTCCGCGCCGGCGTGGCGCCGTACGACGGCACCGCCCGCCGCTGGCTGGAGGAGCTCAGCCGCCTGACTGCTTCCTGAGCGCCCGACGCTCGGCGCGCGTCAGCGCCCGGAAGGGGCCGACCAGTCGCGGTCCGGCGAGCCGGCCCTCGAGCTTGCGGGCCTCGCGCTTGAGCGGCTGGGCGACGTACTCCCCCAGGATCACGCCGGAGGCCAGCGCGATGGCGACCGAGATCGCCGTCATCAGCGCGAGGATCCCCTGCGACACCAGGTAGCCGCCGTCGGCGAGCCACGTGAGCCCGCGATAGATCGAGAGGCCGGGCAGGAACGGCACGATCGCCGGCACCGCGACGACCAGCGGGGGCACCCGCACGCGGCCGGCCACGGCGTAGGCGACCAGGCCGATGAAGAAGGCGGCGACTCCCGCGGCGGCCGCTCGCCCGAAGCCGCTGACCTCGACGGTCTGCGAGATCAGTGCCGCGACACCGGTGATCAGCCCCACGGGGAGCACCGCGCGGCGCGGCGCGTAGCAGGCCACGCTGAAGGCAGCCGAGGACACGGCCGCGCCGGCGACGATGGTCGGGAGGTCCGCGTTGCCCAGCTGGCCGGGGACCAGCGCGTCGAGGGGGATCATCAATCCGTCGGCGACCGAGATGCCGAGCGCGACGCCGGCGATGATGCCCGCAGTCGCCATCATCGCCTCGATCAGGCGCGCGCTCGAGGTGAGGTAGAAGCCGGTGAGCGCGTCCTGCACGGCGCCCATCAACCCGATGCCGGCGAGCAGCAGGATGATGTTGGCGGTCACGACCAGGGACTCGTCGACCTCGATCGGGGAGGCGGCCACGGCCGCCGCCAGGAGCGTCGCGATCGCACCACCGGCGACCTGGAGGTAGAAGAACGGCAGCCGCCGCCGTGCCATCAGGATCTGGACGCGGTCGATCAGCACGGCCGCCACCGCCGCCACCGCCGAGACCACCACCCCGCCGCCGAGGAACACGCCGACCGCGGCTGCCATCACGGCCCACGCGACGGTCACCGCCCACCGGGGGAAGGCGTGGCCGAGGGAGACGATCGTGGCCATCCGCGTGCGGGCGAGGAAGAGGTCGGCCTGGTCGGTGAGGATGTCGCGCACGAGGTGGTCGACCGCGGTGAGGTCCTCGTAGTCGATGTCGCGCTGCTGGACGTGGCGCATCATCAGCATCGGTACGTCGTCGATGGAGCGCTGGTGGCTCATCGAGAGGGCGGTGAACGTCACGTCCACCTCTGCCTGGCGCAGCCCGAAATGGTCGGCGACCGCCCGCATCGTCGCCGTCACGTCGGCCGCTCCGGCCCCGGACGACAGCAGCATCTCGCCGATCCGGAGGCACAGGTCCATCGTCAGGTGGATCTCGCGGGTCCGCTCGGCGGCCACTTCTGCCTCGCTCTCCTCGGGGGAGAGCCCGTCGTGCTGGTCCACCCGGCCATGCTCGCACCCGCCGACCGCACCAGCCGTCACAGGGGTGAGCCCGCCGGCGGCCCTCCTCCCTAGAGTGAGCGCATGCGCATCGACTTCCACGCATCAGCCGAGCCGACGCTCGGCGTGGAGTGGGAGTTCGCCCTCGTGGACCGGGTCAGCCGCGACCTCGTCAGCATCGCGTCCGAGGTGCACGAGCTCGCGGGCGGACGTCTCGACGAGCCGACGCGACTGCACAAGGAGCTGTTGCGCAACACCGTCGAGGTCGTCACCGGCATCTGCCCGACGGTCGGCGAGGCGGTCAACGACCTGCGCGACACCCTCGCGGTCGTCGCGCCCGCGGCCCGCGAGCTCGGCGTCGACCTGCTGGGTGCCGGGTCGCACCCCTTCGCCGACTGGTCCCACCAGCAGCTGACCGAGGGCCACCGCTACGCCGAGCTCATCAACCGCACCCAGTGGTGGGGCCGCCAGATGCTGATCTGGGGCGTCCACGTGCACGTCGGCATGCCCGAGCGCGAGCGGGTGATGCCGGTGCTGGCGTCGATGCTGACGACGTACCCCCACCTCCTCGCGCTCTCGGCGAGCTCACCGATCTGGGCGGGGCAGGACACCGGCTATGCGTCCAACCGGTCGCTGATGTTCCAGCAGCTGCCGACCGCAGGCCTGCCGTTCACCTTCGACACCTGGTCGGAGTTCGAGAAGTGCATCGCCGACCAGACCACGACGGGGATCATCGACTCGATGGCCGACGTCCGGTGGGACCTGCGGCCGTCGCCGCACCTCGGCACCCTCGAGAACCGGGTCTGCGACGGCATGTCCGACCTCGCCGAGGTCGCCGCCCTCACGGCCCTCATGCACTGCCTGGTGGTCGACCTCGACACCCGGCTCGCAGCCGGGGAGACGCTGCCGACCCTGCCCCCGTGGCAGGTCCAGGAGAACAAGTGGCGCGCGGCCCGCTACGGCCTCGACGCGATCGTCATCCTCGACGACCGCAACCGCGAGCGGCTCGTGACCGACGACCTCGACGACCTGCTGGAACGCCTCACGCCGGTGGCGCGTCGGCTCGACTGCGAGGCCGAGCTGCGCACCGTCGCCGACATCCCGAGGCGGGGAGCGTCCTACCAGCGCCAGCGCGCGGTCGCGCACGAGTCGGGCGGCGACCTCGTCGCGGTGGTCGACGCCCTGGTGGCCGAGCTGGTCCACTCGCTCGGGATCGAGTCGCTGGACTCCTGAGACCCCGGACGCCCTCCCTTGTGGCGGTGGTCACGGGAGGAGAGGATGCCGGGACGACCTCAACAGGGGGTAGAGGAGCACTCAGTGGTGAACCCGATCGACCCGACTGCGACCGGCTTCCTGCTGGCCGAGAACCGCAACATGCCGATGCACGTCGGCGGGCTGCAGCTCTTCGAGAAGCCCGAGGGGGCCGGCCGCAACTACGTCCGCCAGATGTACGAGCAGATGCGCGACGTCGAGGAGATCGCCCCGCTGTTCCTCAAGCACCCCCACCGCTCCGCGCGTACGGCGGGCCAGCTGGTGTGGCAGCCCGACGAGCAGTTCGACATCGAGCACCACGTCCGCCACAGCGCGCTGCCCAAGCCGGGCCGGATCCGCGAGCTGCTCGAGCTCTGCTCGCGGCTGCACAGCACCCGGCTCGCCTGGGAGCGGCCGCTGTGGGAGGCCGCGATCATCGAGGGCCTGCGTGACGACCGGGTCGCGATGTACACCAAGACCCACCACGCCCTCGTCGACGGCGTCTCGGCGATGCGACTGCTCGCGAGCGTGCTGTCGACCGATCCCGACGAGCGCAACATGCCCGCCCCGTGGGCGATGCGCCCGCGCAAGCCGCGCGAGGAGGAGCCGAACGACGGCGGCGCCTCGCTGGCCGACGTCTCGGCCAGCACGGTGCGTACGGCGCTCGCGATCGCGTCCGAGGCCGCCGGGATGCCCGGCGCGCTGATCCGCACCCTGAACAAGAGCGTGCGCAACGAGACCTCGGCCCTCTCGCTCTACGCACCGCGCATGATGCTCAACCAGAACA
>NZ_JAOPWY010000138.1 GCF_025965415.1 Nocardioides sp. | reverse complement strand
GCAGGAGCGGCGGCCCCGGCCGCGCCACCGCGCCGGGCCCGCAGCGCCTCGTCGCGCAGGGCCTGGTCGGGGCCGTCGACGCGCTCGGCGAGCCAGGGCGGGATGAAGGTGCAGACGGGTGAGTGGGTGTCCCGAGAGGTCATGGGACAGGTCTACCCCTCGGCGCCGACAGTCGGTAGGGGAGCCGGCCCCACGCTCGCGAAGTCTTGAAATCGACCCCGGCGCACTAGACTTCTGACGCTGCGGCCGTGCCGGCTGCGCCCCGGCCGCTCGGCCGATCGCTCGTCTCCGCCCGGAAGGCTCCTGCATGTCCACCCAGTCCCGCTCCGACCTGCGCAACGTCGCGATCGTCGCTCACGTCGACCACGGCAAGACCACGCTGGTCGACGCGATGCTCCGCCAGGCCGGTGCCTTCACGGCCCACCAGGCCGAGAGCGTCGCCGACCGCGTCATGGACTCCGGTGACCTCGAGCGCGAGAAGGGCATCACCATCCTCGCGAAGAACACCGCCGTCCACTACGCAGGTCCGGCCGGTGGCGGTCAGCCGATGGTCATCAACATCATCGACACCCCCGGCCACGCCGACTTCGGCGGCGAGGTCGAGCGCGGGCTGTCGATGGTGGACGGCATCGTGCTCCTCGTCGACGCCTCCGAGGGCCCGCTCCCCCAGACCCGCTTCGTGCTCCGCAAGGCGCTCAACGCCGACATGCCGGTGATCCTGGTCGTCAACAAGACCGACCGCAGCGACGCCCGCATCGCCGAGGTCGTCGAGGAGACCTACGAGCTCTTCATGGACCTGCTCGACGAGAGCCACAGCCAGGACGCGCTCGACTTCCCGGTCGTCTACGCCTCGGGTCGCGCCGGCATCGCCAGCCTCGTCGCACCCGAGGACGGCACGATGCCCGAGGGCAGCGACCTCGAGCCCCTGTTCAAGACGATCCTCGAGACCATCCCGGCCCCCGTCTACACCGAGGGTGCACCGCTGCAGGCGCACGTCACCAACCTCGACGCCTCCCCGTTCCTCGGCCGGCTCGCGCTGGTCCGGGTCCACGAGGGCACCCTCAACAAGGGCCAGACCGTGGCCTGGATCCGTCGCGACGGCTCGGTGAAGAACGTCAAGATCACCGAGCTCCTCGTCACCGAGGGCCTCGAGCGCCAGCCCGGCAAGAGCGCGGGTCCCGGCGACATCGTCGCGGTCGCCGGCATCCCCGAGATCACCATCGGCGAGACCCTCGCCGATGCGGAGAACCCGGTCGCGCTGCCGCTCATCCACGTCGACGAGCCCGCGATCTCGATGACGATCGGCACGAACACCTCTCCGCTCGTCGGCCGCACCAAGGGCGGCAAGGTCACCGCCCGCCTGGTCAAGGACCGCCTCGACTCCGAGCTCGTCGGCAACGTGTCGCTGCGCATCCTCCCCACCGAGCGTCCCGACGCGTGGGAGGTGCAGGGCCGCGGCGAGCTGGCGTTGGCCATCCTCGTCGAGCAGATGCGCCGCGAGGGCTTCGAGCTCACCGTCGGCAAGCCGCAGGTGGTCACCAAGGAGATCGACGGCAAGCTGCACGAGCCGTTCGAGCGCCTCACCATCGACGCGCCCGAGGAGTACCTCGGCACGATCACCGAGCTGCTGGCGGCCCGCAAGGGGCGCATGGAGTCGATGACCAACCACGGCACCGGCTGGGTCCGCATGGAGTTCCTCGTGCCCGCCCGCGGCCTCATCGGCTTCCGCACCGAGTTCCTCACCGACACGCGCGGCACCGGCATCGCACACGGCATCTCCGAGGGCTACGAGCCCTGGGCCGGCGAGATCCGCTCGCGCACCAGCGGCTCGCTGGTCGCGGACCGCAAGGGTGCGGCGACGGCGTACGCCATGACCAACCTGCAGGAGCGCGGGATCATGTTCGTCGAGCCGACCACCGAGGTCTACGAGGGCATGATCATCGGCGAGAACTCCCGCGCCGACGACATGGACGTCAACATCACCAAGGAGAAGCAGCAGACCAACATCCGGTCCGCCACCTCCGACAACTTCGAGAAGCTCATCCCGCCGCGCCACCTGTCGCTCGAGCAGTGCCTGGAGTTCTGCCGCGACGACGAGTGCGTCGAGGTCACGCCCGACGCGGTCCGCATCCGCAAGGTCGTGCTCGACGCCAACGCCCGCGCCAAGACCGCGTCGCAGTCGCGCAAGGCCAACAAGTAGTCCTGCTTGTCCGACCACCTCGACCTGCCTGATCCGCCCGGCGACGACCTCGCCGGGCGGCTGGCGTCGTGGCTCGAGGGGCTGGGCCTGGCCGACCAGCTGGCCGCGGCGGGACTGCCGACGTACGACCGCGACGCCGGCGGCGTCGTGCACTGGCACGATCCGGCCAGGGGTGAGCCGCTGGCTCCCGACCGGCTGTCCGAGCTGGACGGACTGCTGCGGTCGGTGGGCGACGACCCGGCCCACGCCGTGCCCGTAGGGCTCGTCCGGCTGCGTCGCGAGGGGCGCGTGCGAGCGGCGCTGCTCGACGGCGGGTGGCTCGGCTACGCCGAGGTCGGCCGGCTGCGAGGTGTCTCCGAGAACGCGGCACGCTTCGCCCTGCACAAGGCCGCCGAGCGTCGGACGGTCCTGCTCGTGCAGCACGAGGGAGCCACCCTCGTCCCGACCTTCCAGCTCGACGACCAGGGCCAGGTCCGCAGCGAGCTGCTGGCGGTCCTCGAGCCGCTGCTGACCGCCGGGGTCGATCCGTGGCGCGCCTGGATCTGGCTCACCACTCCGGCCGCCCTGCTGGGCGGCGCGGTCCCCCACGAGGCCGCCCGCGACGCCGACGAGCTCCCCGTCGTGCAGCACGCGGCCGTGGCGCTGGCCGAGCGCACGCGAGCACCGCGGGGCTGATCAGGCGCAGGTGCGGAACTGCATCTGCCTGACCCGCGTCAGGTGCGCCGTCGAGATCAGCGGTGTCGCGGTGGACCACAGGCGCAGCGACAGGGCGGTGATGCCCAGCAAGCCGTTGGCGTACGTCACCTTGACCGTCTGCGCCGCGGAGTAGTCACCACTCCGGGCCGTCGTGCGCCAGCCGTCGGCGAACGTGCCCGACCCCGTGATGCTGGAACCCGGCGCCGACCCGGGGACCTCGGCCGGGGTCGACGCCAGGCCGACGTAGTCGTGGTAGCCGGTGCCGCGGTCGATGTCGTCGAGGAAGAACGTGAGGCTGCGGCGGGACGGGTGCGCGTGCTTGACGTCACGAGATCACCTGCAGAGGTCCGAGTACCTGTACGAGTGCCTTTTCCTTACCGGCCCGCGGCCCCGCCCTGTGTGGGGGGCCGCGGGCCGGTGGTGCCCCGGGGACGTGGTCAGTCGGTGACGACCGCCACGCCCTCGATCCGGATCGGCTTGTTCTTCGCCACGACGATCCGCAGCTTGCCCTTCTCGGCCTCGTCCAACCGGAAGGTGCGGAGCTGGCTGAAGGCGGTCTTGCCCTTGAACCGGACGGTGCCGATCTTCTCCTCGCCGAGGAATACCCGGGCGACGCCGCCCTTCGGCAGCGTGCCGATGACCAGGACGATCCGCTCGGTCTTCAACACCCGGGTGACCAGCTCGGAGCCCTTGCGCCTCGAGGTGAGGTAGTGGCCGGAGAACGCGCGGTCGCTCTTCTTGCGCTCCCACGCACCCTTGCCCTTGCGGGCGAAGGTGCTGTCGTTGCGCGGGACGGTGAAGGTGACCTTCGCCGGCTTCGGGTCGGTGACCCCGGCCGGGTTGACCGCGGCCACCTCGACCACGTGCGTGCCCGCGCGGAACGTGTCGGTCAGGCCGGACGGACCACAGGGAACCGTCTCCTCGTCGACCGTGCAGACGAACGTCGACGACGGCACGGTCGAGGAGTAGGTGATCGTCTGCTTCTTCTTCAGGACGATCGAGCCGTCAGCCGGTCCGGACGTGATGGCGGTGTCCGGGGAGGGCGTGGCGACGAGCTTGAACGAGCCATCGTTGAGGTCGAAGAAGACGTTGTCCACCGCCTCGATCTTGATCCGTACGTCACCGGCGGTCACGTTGGGCATGGTCAGCGTCTGCGACCCGTCGTTCGGCGTGGACGCCGCGAGCACCGTGTCGAAGCTCGCGCCACCGTTGGTCGACACCGTGATCTTCACGTTCGGGGCGAGGCCCTGGGTGTTGTTGACCGCCCACGTGACCGGGACCGACGAGCCGCCGGCGACGGTCACCCCGGCCGTCGACTGGGAGGTCACCAGGAACGGACCCGCGCCCGGGTCGACCCTCAGCGCCACCTCGTCGTACGCCACTCCGCCGCCGTTGGGGAACAGGTCCCGCGCGGTGAGGCGGAACGTCATGGTGCGGTCGGTCTTGCCGAAGCTCCCGAGGTAGTCGGTGGTGGGAAGGAACTCGGAGTAGCAGTCGAGCTCCTTGTCGGCCAGCTGTCGGTTTGCCGGGGTGGTCGGTGTCGGGCAGGTCCCTGTGGCGGCGTTGGTGTTGCCGGCCAGCACCTGCGTCATGTCGGGGAAGACCCGGGTGAGGCTGCCGTCGGCGAGGTTCTCGCCGGGCGACGGGCTCTGCAGGCTGTCCTCCTTCGTGACGACGGCGTCATCGCCGAAGACGCGGAAGAGGGGCCCGAAGACCTTGGTGTTGCTGGGCAGGGCCGTTCCGTTGCCGAAGTTGGTCTGCTCCCACAGGTAGACGAGAGGGTCGCCGTCGGGGTCCGTGCCGGACACGCCGGTGAGGGAGAACGGGGTGCGGACCGGGACGGTCTCGTCGCCCGGCGCCGTGACCTCCGGAGCGGAGTTGGCGGCCACGTCCGGCCTGTTCGGGATCGGTACGCCGTCGTTCTGGGCAGGTCCGCCGCGCGAGGTCTCGCCGACGAATCCGTCCACGCCGGACGGGTCCACCGTGAGCTCAGGGACGTCGACGAGCACGTCACCGGCGTCCGGGATGATCGACGGCCTGTCGTTGAAGATCACCTGGAAGCCGCGTGCGTCCGGGCCGGTCAGGTCGGGCTCGTAGCCGTTCTCGTCGAAGCCCCACGAGGTGATGGAGACCGGCTGCCCGGTGAGGGACGTGATCGCCGCATCGAGGCCGGCGGTGTTGTAGGAGGCGAACGGGATGGTCGCCGTGTCGCCGTCGAACTCGAGGTCGAGCGAGTCGCCGGCCTCGAACGCCTCGGTGAGGGAGACCGTCTGGACCTCGACGTTGTCGTAGGTCGCTGCCCGGTAGGCGTCGACCTCGTCGATGGTGTTGAACGAGAAGTAGGGGTCGGTGTGGGGCTGGAGGTCGTCCTGGCGGCAGATGCCGGCGTAGGCCATCACCGTCGAGCCCGAGCCGGGCTCCACCGAGGCGTCGGAGATGTTGCCGCCACAGTTGCCGGCCGCGCCGTTGAAGGTGTGGTTGCCGGAGAACTGGTGGCCGATCTCGTGGGCGACGTAGTCGATGGCGAAGAAGTCGCCCGTGGGCTCGGAGAGGCCGGTGCAGCCGCCAGCCTTGTAGTCGCCGCCCACGACGCCGAGGTAGGCGATGCCGCCACCGTCGACGCCGAGCGCGATGTGGCCGACGTCGTAGTTGGAGGCGCCGATGAGCTGGCCGAGCACGGTGCGGTTCTTGCCGAGGGTCGGCACGTCGCAGAAGTCGAGCTCACCGTCGGTGTCGTCGGCCGGCGTGCCGGGGGTGCCGTTGTCGTCGTAGGGCTCGAAGCAGGGCGCCACGCCGCACGGGCCGTCGGCACCGGTGGCCTTGGCGTCGGTGTCGAGGTTGAGCTTGTCGGTGCCGTTGACCAGACGCAGCTCGGTGGCCAGGTCGGCGTTGTAGATCTGGTTGACGCGGTTGATCAGGGTGACCTTCTCGGCGAGGACGTTCTCCGTGCCGAAGTAGGCGGCGTACGACGGGTCGGAGGTCAGTGCCAAGCGGTAGAAGTGGCGCTGGACGGGCTGGCCGGGAGCCGTCGATCGGTCCGCGGCAGCAGCGGCGACCGTCTCGCGGATGGCGTCGACCTCTCCCTCGGCGCGACGCTTGGCCGGTGCCGGGAGCGCCGAGGCCAGGTAGCTCAGGTGGGCCGTCGTGCCGCGGCGGTTGTAGGCCGGGTCGACGTACCAGTCACCGGCGCCACCGAGCGTGCGGACGAAGGCGTGGAAGCCCATGGGGGTGATGTCGAGGGCGATGCTGGCGCGCACGTCGTCGACGCCACGCCCCGCCCAGGTCGCGATCTCCGGGTGCTCGGCGGCGAGCTCCGACTCCATCGTCTGCGTCCGCTCGACGCTGAAGGCCTGGAGGGCGCCGTCCGGACCGGGGATCTCGACGACGGCGGAGCCGGACCTGCCGGGCAGGGCGGCGCGCAGCGCGGCGACGTCCACGCGCGAGGCGGCGTACTCCTTGGGCTCGACGCGGACCTGGGAGCCGGTGGGCTCGAATCCGCGGAGCGTGGCGAACGGCTGGTCGTCGGGGGCGGCGGAGGCCGGGGACACGGTCCAGGCCGGCAGCACCCCCAACCCCACGGCCGTGGCGACCAGGACGGCGAGTCGGCGAGCGCTGGATCTGGGCAAGGCATTTCCCCTCTGAGCGACAGTGCGCGCAGCCTAGGCACTGGGGGCGACAAACCACCACCCCCTCTCGGGGCCCGGTGACCGGGGGCCGACGAGCCGGCTCAGGCGGGTGCGGTGCGCAGGGTCGGCGCGAGCACGACGAGCCCGAGCAGCGGGAGCGCCGCGAGGACGAGCAGCGCCGTCGGCATGCCCAGCGGGCCGCTGATGCCGGCGACGACGGCCGAGCCGATGCTGCCCCCGATCAGGAAGAGCAGCGTGGAGACACCGAGGGCGACACCGCGCACCTCGTGGGGCACCGCGTCGCCGACCACCGCGCTGAGCGCGGGCTGGCCGAGGCCGAACGCGAAGGTGACCAGGATGATGCCGACGACGAGGACGGGCGCGCTCACCCAGTGGGCGCCGGCGGTGGCCACGAGCAGGGCTCCGGAGGCGACCAGCCCCGCGACAGCGAGCGCGCGACCCGGTCCGATGCGGATGAGCAGCGGACCCGTCACCTGGGGCACCAGGAGGGCCACGACGGCGCTCGGGACCATCGCCAGGCCGACCTGCCACGCCTCCCAGCCCTCGGAGAGGAGGACGGCCGGCAGGGCGATCAGCATGGCGAACCACGACGCGGGCACGGCCGCTGCGCCGATCGCGCTGCGGACGACGGTCGCGTTGCGGATCACCTCGACCGGGAGGAAGCCGTCGGGGCGTCGGCGTACGGTCGCGCGCACCGCCGGCACGCCGAGCACGAGCAGGGCGGCGCCGATGGCCGCGACCAGCAGGCCGGCCGAGGGCGACTGCACGAGCAGCACCATGCCGGCAGCGGTGAGGGCGACGAGGACGGCACCGACCACGTCGAGCCGGGCGCCGCTGCCGTCGGTCGAGAGCGCGCGCCACAGGAAGGGCACGACGAGGGCCCCGACGATGGGCAGCGCCATGACGGCACGCCACCCGAACGACGCCTCCACGAGTCCGCCGATCAGCGGGCCGAGGCAGCTGACCGCTGCCGCCGTGCCGGCGAGACGGCCGAAGGCGAGGCCGCGCACCTCTCCGTTGTAGCGGGCCGAGAGGACGGCGACGCCCAGGGTGGGTACGGCGGCGGCGCCGGCGCCCTGCACGAGGCGGGCACCGAGCAGCACCTCGAAGGTCGGCGCGAGGGCCGCGACGAGGGCGCCGATCGACATCAGGACCAGACCGGCGAGCAGCGGGGCCCGCACCCCGACCAGGTCGGAGATCCGGCCGTAGAGCGCGGTCGTGACGGCGAGCATCAGGACGTAGAGACTGATCGTCCACGCCGCCAGCCCGGCATCGACGCCGAGGTCGGGCCCGAGCAGCGGAAGGGTCACCGCAGCGCTGGACGAGCCCATCCCCGCGAGGCCGAAGAGGAGCCCGAGGAGCATCGAGATGCGGCGGGAGTCGTCAGTGGACTCGGTGGTCCCGGTCTCGCTGGCGGGGGAGGTCATCAGGGGGTGACAACCTCCCGCCGAATCGCATCATTCCCGAGGAGGGGTCAGCAGCCCTTGGCGTTGAACTCGAAGTTGCTCAGGTAGATGGCCTGCTGCCCGTCGCCGCTCGCGTTCCAGAACTCGAGGGTCAGGGTGGACACGGACACGGTGTTGGCGAACGAGATGCCGACGTTGCCGCCACCCAGGTTCGGGTTGTACGTCGTGTCGTCGTCGGTCTGGCGGAAGGCGTTGGTGTTGGTCCCGCCGGTCCCGGTGATGCCGACCGCTCTCGTCGGCGTGTAGGCGGCCACGCCACCTGGGCCGGTGGCGGACAGCTCCACCCGGTCCCAGTAGCCGCCGGCGGTGGAGTCGATGTCCGTGATGGTGAAGTTGAGGCCGGTCACAGCACGTTCGAACGAGACGGTGAGTCGCTGTCGGCGCGAACGACCGTCGTCGATCGGCGACTCGTGCCGAACGTAGAGGCCCCGCCCCTGGTTCAGGCCACCGACGTTCGTCTCGGTGGAGATGGTGAGGTTCATGTCCTGGTCGCGGCGGTCTCGAGCCTGCCAGCCGGACTCGTTGATCCACGCGCTGGCGAACGTGACCAGGATCGAACCGGCTCCGCTCGTCGCCGGGGCGCTCACCGTCGCCCTGCCCAGCTGGTAGGAGCTGCGGCTCCACGCGGTGGTGCCCATGGTGGCGTTCCCACCATCCCAGTCGAGCGTGTAGGCCCGGACGTCGCACGGGGAAGCGGCGAACGCGGGAGCCGTCGCGGCCACGGCCACCACGGGGACGCTCCACGCGGCTCCACGCACCAGCGTGCGCCGAGTCGTGCTGAGGTTCGCGTCAGCCAGGTGTGCCATGTCGTTCGTCCCTACTCATCGGATAGAAGCCGGATGGGCTCTCCGTCGTCAACGGTAGGCGGCGGTCGGGAACGCGACGGTAACAGCCGGTTACACCTGGTTGTGATGTGCACCACCTACGTGACAAGAGAAAACTCTAGGAGGTTTCGTCAGTTCTGTCCGAGGTTCGCCGGCATTGGCCGCGCGGTGGCGCCCCCGCCGGTCGGAAGGGCCGGACCGTACGATTCGGGCCATGTCGTCGACCCCGGTTGCAGCGCTCGTCATCGCGCTGACCCTGGCGGCCGTGCTGCTCACCAGCGGGGTGGCCAAGCTCCGCGACACCGTCGCCACCCGCGACGCCTTCGATGCGCTGCGCGTGCCCCGCATCGTGCCCGCGGACGCCGCCGCGGCGGCCCTGCCGTGGATCGAGATCGGCCTCGCGGTCCTCCTGCTGCTGTCGCCGTCCGGATGGCTCGTGCCGGTGACCGTGGCGCTCGTCGTGCTGATGCTCGCCTACACCTGGCTCGTCGCCCGCGCTCTCGGCTTCGACGAGCCGGTCACCTGCTCGTGCTTCGGCAGCCTCGGGCGCCACTCGGTCGACCGGACGACGCTGGCCCGCAACGTGCTGCTCGTCGCGCTGGCCGCGGCCACCGTGTGGTTCGCCGTCGACGGCGGCTCCGTGCCGGCGGCGTTCGCCGACCTCGACCGCGACGGCTGGTGGTCCGTCGTCGCCGCTGGCGCGGCCGCTGCGGTCGCGGTGCTGGTCGTCGGTGCGCCGACGCGCGCCAGGACGGTCGCCGACGAGGAGCTGCTCGACTACGAGCGCCAGGCCATCCCCTATGCAGTCCTCACCCTGCCCGATGGACGGACGGCCACCCTCTCCGAGCTGGCCGCCCTGCAGGCCCGGCTGCTGGTCGTGCTCAATCCCCACTGCGGGTCCTGTGTGCGGACCGCGGAGAAGCTCGACGACTGGGCAGCGCAGCTCGGTCCCGCCGTCGGGGTGCTGGCGGTCTATCCCGACGCGGCCACGGCGTCCGGAGCGACCGAGCACGCCCCCGGGCTCGCGACCTCCGAACCCGAGCTCAACGTCCGCAGGGTGTTCTCCGTCGGCACGCCCGGTGCGGTCCTGCTGGGCGCCGACGGCTTCCTGGCGGGCGGGCCGGTCGCGGGCGAGGGCCGTGTCGCCCAGCTGGTCGAGGACGTCCTCACCGAGCTCGCGGCTCAGCCGATCGCACACGAGTGACGGCCCCCGGCTCCTAGGATCGTCGCGTGCCCCGTCCCTCCGTCTCCGTGGTCGTGCCGACCCGTGGCGGAGCCGACCGGTTGCCGGTGCTGCTCCACGCGCTGGCGTCGCAGGCGCTGGACGAGCCGTGGGAGGCGGTGTTCGTCCTCGACGGCGACGTCGACGGCAGCCGCGCGCTGATCGAGGCGTACGCCGACCGTCTGCCGCTGCGGATCGTCTCCCCCGACGGCACCGGGGTCGGCGCGGCCCTGGCGGCCGGCTATGAAGCGGCCTCGGGCGAGATCGTCGTCCGCTGCGACGACGACCTGACGCCGGGGCCGGGCTTCCTCGCGGGTCACCTCGCCCGGCACCGGGCCCGCCCCGACGGCTCCGCGCCGCTCGGCGTGGTCTCGCTGACGCGGGACGTCTTCACCGACTCGGCGTACGCCGCCGCCTATGGCCGACCCGCCAACGAGCGCCTGATCGCCCAGGCCTACGCCCGCCCCGCCGCCGAGCGCTGGCGGCACTGGGCCGCGTGCAACTCCGTGCCGAAGGCGGCGTACGACGCCGCAGGGGGCTTCGATCCGTCGATGTCCTACCGCGAGGACTCCGAGCTGGGCCTGCGACTCGCGCGATCCGGGGTCGAGATCGTCATCGACCCCGACCTGGAGGTCGAGCACCGCGGCCCGGCCCCCGACACCGCGACCCGGGCCGGACGCGCCTTCACCTCCGGGGCCTCGACGGTCGCCTTCGACGAGCGACACCCCGGCGCTCACGGCACCTCCTCCGCCCCGACCGGTCCGTGGGGGCGAGCCGTCGCGCTCGCAGCCTCGCGCATCGGCTCGCGGGACGAGGCCACGGCACTCGGACGCCGGATCGACACGCTGCTCCCCCGACTGCCCCGGCGGGCCCGTGGCAAGGCGGTCGCCTGGGCCGTCGAGGCCTCCGCGCTGGCCGGCCACCGGGTCGGTGACACCACCTGGGTCCGAGACGCTCCCGTGGCCGAGCCGAGCACCGTCAGCGTGGTGGTGCCCCACTACGGCGACCCCGCGCCGACGCTTGCGCTGCTCGACCAGCTCGCCGCCCAGACGCACCCGGTGCAGGTGGTCGTCGCCGACGACGCCTCTCCGACGCCGTTCCCCGACCGCGAGGGCGTCGAGGTCGTGCGGCGCCCTGTCAACGGAGGATTCGGCGCCAACGTCAACTCCGGCGCCGCCGCGGCCACGGGCGACGCGATGCTGGTGCTCAACAGCGATCTCACCATCGAGCCGACGTTCGTCGCCGACATGGTGGCCGCCGCGCGCAGCCGCCCCGGCGCCGTCCTAGCGCCGCGGATGGTCGACGAGCACGGCACCGAGGCGTGGGTGGGGCGCGACGTCCCCCGCGTGCGGCACCAGGTCGCGGCCTGGCTGACTCCGCTGGCCCGCTTCCGCGGCACGTCCGCGTGGCACCGCGCGGTCGGCCACGACGTCCGTGCGCACGGCGCCGAGGCCGACGTCGACTGGGTCGTCGGCGCGGCCATGTGGATACCAGTCGCGGAGTTCCGCGCCGTGGGCGGGTTCGACGAGCGGTTCTTCATGAACTCCGAGGAGGTCGACCTCCAGCGCAGGCTCCGCGAGCGCGGGGTCCGGGTCGTCGCGCTGCGCTCCCCGACCGTCGTGCACGCCGGTGGCGGATCGTCACCGTCGGAGTCACGGCGTCGGTGGCTGGTCGAGGGACAGCTGGCGTACGCCGACAAGTGGGGGTCGCGCCGCGGGCTCCAGGCAGCGCTCGCCGCGGCGACCGGGGCCAACTTCGTCGTGAACGCCGCGCGGCGCGCGACCGGTCGCGAGGTGCACCCGGTGGAGACGGCACGCACCGAGCTCTCGCTGATCCGCGGTCGACGATGACGCGCGCACTGATCCTGTCCGAGCACGATCTCGAGGCATGGGGCCGGCGCTTCCGGTCGGGCGAGGTGCCGGCACCACTCCCCTACGGGGTCGACGCGCTCGAAGACCTCGGGTGGGAGCTGCGCGGGGCGCGCCGGGCCATCGATCCGCGGTGGCGCAAGGTGCGCGACGTCGTGGAGCACCGGGCCGGGTTCACGATCGAGCGGGCGCTGCGAGGCATCGGTGAGGCTCGGCGCAGTGACGTCGTCCTGGCGCTGCTCGAGCAACAAGGAGCCGCTGCCTCGGTCATGCGGCGCGCGAAGGTGCCGCCGTACGGGTCGACCCCGCTCGTCATCTGGTCGGTGTGGCTCGCAGAGGAGCTCCGCGCAGCCGACGCAGGCACCCGACGACGCCTGGCCGAGCGGTACGCCGGTGCCGACCTGATCACGCACATGTCGGTGCACGAGACCGAGATCCTCGAAGCGGCCGGCATCGGCCGCGACCGGACGCTGGCCGTGAGGTTCGGCGTCAACGACGACTTCTACACACCGGGCACGGGCGAGCGAGACATCGACCTGCTCGCGGTCGGGCAGGACCGCGGCCGCGACTACGAGACCCTCTTCGAGGCCGTGCGCGGGACCGATCTCGTGCTCCACCTGGTCTGCAGGCCGGAGAACGTCGCAGGCCTGGACGTGCCCGACAACGTGAGGATGCTGGGCGTCGTCCCGCTCGAGCATTACCGCACGCTCCTGCAGCGGGCGCGCGTTGTCGCGGTCCCGACGCGCGACCTCGCCTACCCGACGGGCCAGAGTGTCGCGCTCGAGGCTGCTGCCAGCGGCGCCTGCGTGGCCGTGACCGGGACGCGAGCGATGAGGGACTACTTCGAGGACGGGGCGACCGGCCGCCTGGTGGACGTGGCGGACGTCGAGGGCTGGCGCACGCTGCTCGTCGAGCTGCGCGAGGACGAGGGCCAGCGCGAACGCCTCGGAGCTGCTGCCCGCCTGAGTGCGGAGACGCGCTTCAGCGCCCGGATGATGTGGGCCGACATCGCCGAGGCATGTCGGGCCCGCGGACTCACCTGACCCAGGTCGCGCGGATGGTGGCCGCGAACGTCTCGAGTCCGTAGACCCGCTGCGCCCAGCCCTGGACCCTGTCGGACCGCTCCTGTGCCGCTGCCGGCTCCTCGAGCACGGCCACCAGGGCGTCGGCCAGCGCATCGGGCTCGTCGCTCATGCCCGCGTAGAGGTCGTCGCCGTCGATGCCCTCGGCCCCGACCGTCGTGGTCACCACGGGTACGCCGTGGCACAGCGCCTCGACGGTCTTGAACTTCACGCCCGCCCCCTGGAGGACCGGTACGAGCGCCACGGCGGCGGCGTCGTACTCGGCGTCGAGGTCGTCGACGAAGCCGGCCAGCTCGACACCGGTGCCCGGCGGGAGGGAGGCCACCCGCGCGCGCAGCTCCTCGCTCGCGCCACCGCCGACCAGGCGGAGCCTGGCGTCCGGTCGCCCGTCGAGCACCCGGGGCCAGACGTGGTCGAGGGTCCACAGCGCGGCTTTGTTGTTCTCGTCGCGGGCCAGGTAGGACACGACGACCACCACCGGGGCGCTCGCGGGCCGGTGCGGGGGCTCGGCACCTGCCGACAGCGGCGGACGTACGACAGTATGGGGCGGGTTGCCGAGCAGCTCGGCGTCCTTGCGGCTGAAGACCAGCACGTCGTCGAGTCGAGCGACCATCGCGGCTTCGTGCTGGCGCGAGCGCTGGGTGACCCCCTGCCAGTAGCGGCGTGCATCAGAGGTGTCCTGAGGTTCGCGGCTGAACGACTGGCTCATCACGTCGTGGAAGGTGCCAGTGATCCGGGCGTCCGGGTTGAGGCGTCGCAGGAGCCGGACCAGCCGGATGGACTCGGAGTACTGGAGGTCGATGACATCGGCCCCGCGGATCGCCTCGCGCGCCTCCCGTGACCTCATCAAGCCGAGCACGAAGGGAAGGAACGGCAGGCCGGGGTCGCGCCCGAGGCGGAGCCTGGAGTCAAGGATCACGGTCGCTCGGTTGAGTGCCCTGCCGGCAACTCCGAGCCCGGCCTCGTGTCCGAGCAGCAGCAGCCGCCGCGGCACGCCGGGCTTCGTGCTCGCCTCGTGGTTGAGCCGGTTGCCGACAGTGAGCATCGTCAGCTCGGTCTCGGCGTCTAGGAGGCGCTGGAGCTCGAGGAGGTAGCGGCCTCCTGCGTGGGGCACTCCCTCGTGCCCGACGTACATGCTGATCAGCACCACGCGGGGTCGGGTCACGGGTTCATCCTCCCAGACCGTGCGACCCACCTAGACTCGCGACCGTCCGCGACGAAGGAGCTTTGATGAAGCGGCTGATCCTGGCCCCCCACATGGACGACGAGGCCATGGGGTGCGGCGGCCTGATGGCCAAGCACCCGGACGAGTGCGTGGTCGTGGTCATGACGGACAGCGGCGAGGTGCGTGCGCGCGAGCACGCCGAGGCGATGAAGATCCTCGGCGCCGACGAGTCCCGGCAGCTCGGCTTCCCGGACGGTCAGACGCCGCAGCACATGACCGAGATGGTCGGCGCGATCGACGCGATCATGGCCGAGCTCAAGCCGGAGGAGCTCTACCTCCCCTATCCCTCGCTGCACCAGGACCACATCGCGGTCTACGAGGCCGGCATGCGCTCGTGCCGCGTCTCGATGTCGCTGGACCATTGGTTCCCGCCGAGCGTCTACGTCTACGACATCGCGGTCTACGACGTGAACCTCTACCCGACCGACCTGCGGTGGAACGTGTTCGAGGCGTTGACCGAGGAGCACATCACCGCGAAGGAGGCGGCCTGCCAGGCCTACCAGTCCGAGATCCCGACCGAGGTGCACCCGATCAACAGCGTGCGCCAGATCGCCGGCGCCCTCGGTCAGGTGCGCCTCGTCCCCTACGCCGAGCAGTACGCCCTCGTCAGGACCGTGCGCAAGTGAGGGTGGCGATCCACCAGCCCGACCTGCTGCCGTGGCCGGGGTTCTGGTTCAAGATGCTCAACTCCGACCGGTTCGTCCTGGCGGTCCACGACCAGCTGCAGAAGCACTGGGTGCAGCGCCGCGTGACCATGCGCGACTCCTGGGTGACCCTGCCGCTGGAGACCAAGCCGCACCTGATCCCGATCAACGAGACCATCGTGAAGCCAGGCTGGCAGGACCACCTGGAGTCCTCGATCACCGGCCGCTACCGCAGCGCTCGGCACTGGAAGGACCGCAGCGGCGACGTCCTCTCCATGATTCACGCGGTCGACTCCCACAACCTGGCGGACATCAACCACCAGCTGATCCTCGGGATGCGCGACTACCTCGGCATCACGACCGAGGTCGTCGTGACCGACCCGCCACAGGAGAAGGCCGCTGACCGAGTGCTGGAGCAGCTGCGGATGGTGGGGGCGACGTCGTACCTCTCCGGCACCGGCGCCAAGGACTACCTCGGCGAAGAGGCGCAGGCGAAGTTCCGCGATCTGGGGATCAGGCTGGAGTTCTCCGACCACCACAAGACGACCGGCGACTCGATCGTCACGGTGCTGATGGACTACGACGACCCGATGGAGATCGTCGCGAAGGCCGTTGCGTCGCACTGACGAACGTCAGGACGGCAAGGCCCATCCCGTGGGGATGTCCTTCACGATGCTCCATCGCGGGTCGAGCTGCCACGCCGCGCCGTCACGAGCGGTGCGGACGTGGAACCACGGCGCGACGACCTGCTCGGGCCGGCTGGAGCGCCACGCACTGAGGTAGCCGCCCCAGTAGGAGAAGGTCGAGTTGGCGAGCACCAGGCGGGGCGCGTGGGCCAGTACGGCGAGATGCACCTCGGGGGGCTGGCCGGTGTCCTCGAAGTCGAGCACCTCGCAGAAGTCCGTGAGCCAGCCGAGGTGGGCCTCGCACCAGTCAATGCCGTCCGACACCACGAGGATGCGCCTGATCGGGCCGCCGACGTCGACGCTGCGAGCGAGGGCGGACCTCAGGTAGTCGTCGACGTCGAAACCGTAGCTGCGCCAGTTCGCCTCGTTGGTGACGTAATCGCCGCGGCGCACGTTGACCACCACGTCACGATCCGTGACCCGCAGCGCCTCGGGGACGCGACCGGGGTCCAGGATCCCGCTGGGCTCGAGGAATCCCTCGATGAACCTCGCCAGGACGTGCTCGTCGTAGTGCGGTCCGAACTCGTTGTGCAGGCCCCGTTCGCGGCGATCCGTGAGGCGTACGTCGCCCGGCTCGACCACGAGCTCGGCCGCGCGGTGACCGAAGACGGGGAGCCAGCGGTCCATCGGCGGAGTCCGCAGGCACACCATGTCCATGCCCTGTCGCCGCATCTCGAAGGCGTGCATCCAGTCGTAGAGGAAGTTGCCGAGGTGCGCGGTGGGCTGCGTCCACAGGACGGTGCGCGGACCCCGCCGGATCCAGCGGTCCTGCAGTCGGTCCGCGGCCCTGCGCGCGCCAGTGCATCAGGGGTGTCTCATCTCCAGGCGTACACGTAGAGCTGTTGGACGAAGTCGCCGTCACCGCGCATCTCCGCGGTGAACCCGTGCGCCTCCAACCAGGCCAGGACCTCGTTCTTGGAGCGCCCCCAGTCGGTGCCGAGGAAGTCGTGGCACGAGATGGTGAAGTTCCGGATGTGTGGAGCCATCCGTTCCATCCCCCGCAGGGCGTCCTTCTCGGCGCCTTCGATGTTCATCTTCACCCAGTCGACGCTTTCGACACCCAGGCTCTCGCAGATGTCGTCGAACGTGCGGGCCTCGACGTCCACGGACCCTGCGGACTCGAAGATGTTGCCGGCGACCCACTGCTCGGGATCGTCGCTGATCGACACCGTGCCTGGCGTCGACGTGAGTGCGACCTGCAACGGCGTCACCTGCGACCACGCGTTCCGGGTGACGAGGTCCTCGAGCCGCCGGAAGGGGCTCGGCGCTGCCTCCACCGAGATCACGCGTCCCTCCGTGCCGACCATGTTCGCGAGATAGAAGGTCTCCCCGCCGTCCCCGGCACCGACGTCGAAGACCACGTCACCCGAGCTGGGACGGAAGCGACGGAAGAGCAGGTCGTCCATGCCGTAGTAGAAGCCACGCGTGGCCCAACCCTGCGCGTCCTTCCACCGCCCCTCGTCCGCGACACGTCCCTCCGGCCAGTGGTAGTGCCAGCGGTTCTCCGAAGGCACCCACCGGGTGGTGACGAGCCGCCGGTGGCGCAACGAGTCCAGCGCCGTCTTCACCATTCCGTACGACAGTCGCACGAGGTGACGAAGCAGGCCGGAAGCAGAGAATCCAGCTGGGGCAGGTCGTTGAGGCGTGCTGGTCTCCATTGCCCGGATGCTAGCTGCTGCCATCCCTCGCCGGGTCGCGATCGAGTCCATCCACGACCCACGCTGGTTGCCAACCGCCAGGCAGCTCGTCGACGAAGCTCCAGTTCTGGTCGTACTCCACGCACCGGCCAGGGCCGTAGCGACGCTGGAAGAAGGCCGGTGCCCAGACCGTCGCCTGGGGTGCGTCGAACAGGACCCGCGAGATCGCCGCGCCCCACAACGAGAACGTCCCGTTGGCAATGACCAGGCGGCGCGACGAGACGACGTCGCGGAGGTGATCGATCGGTTCGGCTCCCTCGCGGGGCTCGGTCACCTCGTCGGCGTACGCCGTGAGCCAACCGAGATGGGACCGGCACCAGGCCGGGTCGTCGGAGACGACGTGGATGCGTTTCACCGGACCGTCCTGCTCGATGGCGCGCGGAACGACCAGCCTGACATAGGCCTCGACGTCGAAGGCGTACTCAGGTCGGTGCCACGGGTTGTCGTAGAAGTCTCCGCGGCGGAGGTTGAGGGTCATCACGTCGTCATCCGCCAGTGGTCCCCGTTCGGCTCCCTGCAGCGCCGGGCTCGTGAGCACCCAGTCACGCACGAACGCCGCGCGCGACTCGTCGGTGAAGCCCCGAGGGTCTCCCGACTGCTGCTCCTTGAAGGCATAGAAGTGGTCGCGGCTGTCCCAGAAGGAGACGTCCGCGGCCTCGACGAGGTAGGGGCGCACGGCGGGGAAGTGGGGCAACCAGTAACGGCTGCGTTCCACGATGAGCACTCGGTGTGGGACCTTCTCGTGACGACGCGCGTGCGCCCAGGCCCACAGGTAGAGCTGGTTGCCGAACCCCATGAACTCTGGCGTCCAGTTCACCACCTGCGATCCCAGGCGACCCCGCAGCGCCGTCAATGCAGGTGACGCTGCTCCGGCTGCGAGTGCGCGTGCCCTGGTCGCGACTGTCATCGGCCGCGGTCTTCGAGCCGATCCAGCACCCGGCGTCCCGCGCTGCGCACGGCGACGCGGGCGCGGTTGTAGGGGTCAGACGCTGGTGCGTGCGCCTGGTAGTGGCTCAGCACGACGTCGTCGGGCAGCCGCGAGGGGGATCCCGGAGCGGTGAGGGCGGCGAACGTCGTCCCGAGCCTCGCGCGTACCAGGTCAGCGTTGTGCCGCGACCGCACCCAGTCGTGGCCACGTCGAGCGCGCTCCGCGATGACGGCCGGCTGCTCCTCGAACCAGCGCATCGCCTCCAGCGTGCGGTCGCACATGTCGACGACGTCCGAGTCGGCGATGACCGACGAGTGCTCAGGAAGCATGTACTCCTTGGCGCCGTCGCCGGTGAAACCCACGACGTAGCAACCCGAGGCCATGGCCTCGGCGCCAGGCAGGCCGACGCCCTCGCGCTCGGCGCCGAACAGGAAGATCGCCGCCCGGCCGAGCTCCTCGGCAACCTGCTGCTGCGTCATCTCGTCGATCAGCACGATCTCCCAGTCCCCGAGCTGACCGGAGCGGCGGACGAGCTGCACGGCGCCGAGCAGGTCCTCGCGGCGGCGGCGCGGCATCAGCGCGATCCGCTTCTCCTTGACGGCCGGCTGGAACCAGTCCTCGATCTGGACCGGTACGTCGTGGATCGGGAACCCGTCCTCGCACGCTCGGTCCAGGAAGGTGTGGATGGCATCGGAGACGGCGATGGCTGCCGTGGCCTGGGGCCAGCCGGGGTAGGCGCCCGGCTCGTCGACCAGGAAGTCGGAGTTGGCGAAGACGAAGTCCATGCCCTGGCAGAGCATCACGACGGGCTGGCCCTGACTGAGGAAGCTCCACTTCGACCCGCCGGTCTCGGGCATCACGAGCACGTCACCCGCAGCGAACTCGAGCTCCGTGCCGGTGTCTACCGGGGCAGGGGACCCCCAGGACTCGTAGGCGAAGCCCGGCGTCCCGTGCCAGACGCGCGCGTCGTGGCCGAGGGCACACAGGTGCTCGACGTAGCGGTAGATGACCTTGACCCCGCCACTGGGCGTCGGAAGGTCAGGCGCCATGAACCGGATCACGTGACCATCCTTGCATCGGCGCGATGCGGTGTCAGTGGCTCACGGAGCCCACACCCGCGATGTGTCAGCCGCCTCGGGCACATCTGCGCGTGGCCCGAGGTCCGGACTGGGGCGTGGCACAGTGTGCCCGGTGACGGACTCCACCGAGCCGGTCGTGACCCTCGTGCTGGCGGCGTACAACCATGCCCCCCTACGTGCGGGAGGCACTCGCCTCCGTTGCTTCCCAGTCGCTCGACTCGTTCGAGCTGGTCGTGAACGACGACGCGTCAAGTGACGACAGCGTCGAGGTCATCAACCGGGCCTTGGCCGACCTGGGCCTCGAGGCTCGTACCGTCTTCCACGACAGCAGACGCGGCATCTGCGCCACGTTCAACGAGGCGCTGGACCTGATCCGAACCCCCTTCGTCGCCTTTCTGGCGGCTGACGACGTCATGGGCCCGACAGGTTGGCGGCGCAGCTCGCGGCTCTGGACACAGCACCCGACGCGGCCGTCGCCTACAGCGACATGTGGCTCCGACTCGCTCGCAGGCATGCATTCGTCTACGTGGACCGACCTCTGGTGACGTGGCGTCGCGTCGCGAGCTCCCTCACCTCGCGCCTGGACGAGCACACCGACCTGCAGCGCGGAGTGGAGCGTCTGCACATGCTGCGCAAGCACCTTGGCCAGGAGAGCGACATCGACGTGTGGCTCGAGCCCATCGTCTTCCACCTCGCGGTCGACCAGCTCAAGTCCGGGAACGGGAGCCCGCAGGTCCGACACGCGCTGCGGCAGTGCCTCCGCATCTCCCCCGGCCGCAGCAGGCTGCGTCATGCGACTGCTGCTCATCTTCGCGCCATCGGACGCCGCCGGGTGGGGTGACGTGCCCCTCGCCCCGATGACGGGACGCACGTAAATGTGCAGAGACCCGCGTCCCTGCAAGCCAACCGGCAGACTGTGCTGGTGCTGAGCCTGACCGGAACCCCCCTTCGCCGCTTGGCTGGACTGCTCGGCTTCCCACCTGGGACGGGGGAGCTGATCGACCATCCGACCCGACGACGGCTGGTGCTTTCCATCGTGCTCTCGGCGCTCCTCGCCGTGCTCGACATGGTGGGCGTCGTCGCGATGCTGCCGATGATGCAGTACGTCACCGGACAGCCGCTCGACTCCGGTGCCGTGGGGTGGGTGAGCGACCTCCTGGGCAACCCCAGCCCGCGTGGGCTCGTACTGGTGCTCGCCCTGATCATCTTCGGCACCTTCGTGGTCAAGGACGTCGCGGCACTGCTCGTCCGCCGCTGGCAGCTCCGCTTCATGGCGAGACAGAACGTCAGCATCTCGACGGGCATGCTGGAGGGCTACCTGACGGCACCGTACTGGTGGCACCTCCGGCAGAACACCGGCGACAAGCTGTGGGCGATCCAGGGCGCCGTCTCCATGGGCTACACCGGCGGGTTGTCCTCAGCCCTGTCGGCCCTCACAGAAGTGTTCACCATCGTCTTCATCTTCGGCTCCCTCCTCGTGATCTCGCCGGCCATCGCCCTCGCAGCGGCCACCTACTTCGGCGTCGCGGCCTTCGTCGTCCAGCGGGTGATCCGCCCCAGGATCCAGGCCGCCGGCGAACGCACCCGCGTCGCGTCCCAGGCAGTGTCGACGTCGAGCCTCCAGTCGTTGACCGCGGTGAAGGAGATCCGGCTGCGGCGGGCGCACCAGTCCTTCGTCGACGAGTTCCGCACCAAGAGTGCCGAAGGCGCCGATGCCGATGTCCACGCCGCGGTCCTCACCTCCCTGCCGTCCTACTTCCTCGAGATCGTGTTCGTCCTGGGCATCGGTGTCCTCGCAGCCGTGGCCACCACCGGGGGCAGCGCCGAGGACGGGCTGGTCCTCCTCGGACTCTTCGTCGCGGCCGGCACCCGTGTGCTGCCCAGCTCGGTCCGCTTGATCAGTGCGCTGTCAGGAGTGCGCTACGCACGCGCTCCCCTCGAGCACCTGGTCACGGTGAGTCGAGCGATGCGACAGAGCCGCTCGGAGGAGACCGCACAAGTCGTCACGGAGGTCGTGCCCAGGGGCGACATCGCGGTGCGTGACCTCCGCTTTGCCTATCCTGACCGCCCGGACATGGACGTTCTGGCCGGAGTTGACCTCGATATCCCGTTCGGCACGTCACTTGCCGTCATCGGCATGAGCGGTGCGGGCAAGAGCACGCTGGTCGACGTGCTGCTGGGGCTCCACACCCCCCGCTCCGGACAGCTCACCGCCGGTGGCGTCTCGGTCTTCGACAACCTCCCCGCGTGGCAGAAGCAGCTGGCCGTCGTACCCCAGGAGGTCACCCTCCTAGACACGAGCATCCGCGCCAACATCGCCTTCGACGAGGACGTCGATCCGGTGCGGCTACAGGCGGCCATCGACCGTGCCCAGCTCAACGACCTGATCGCCGACCTCCCTCACGGCCTCGACACAGCAGCCGGAGAGCGGGGGATGCGGCTCTCGGGTGGCCAACGTCAACGCATAGGCATCGCCCGAGCCCTCTACCGCAACCCGTCGTTGCTCGTTCTCGACGAGGCGACCTCGGCGCTGGACAACCAGACGGAGCGCAGCATCACCGACACGATCGAGGGCCTTCACGGCTCGATGACCGTCGTCGTCGTCGCGCACCGGCTGTCGACTGTCCGTCACTGCGATCGGCTGGTGTTCATGGAGAGCGGCGTGGTTGCCAGCTCTGGCACCTTCGACGAGGTCCGCAAGAGCAACGCAACGTTCGATCACCTGGTGCGGCTGGGTTCCCTCGATGGGACGGAGAGTCGCGGGCTCGCGTGACTCACCTCGCACCACACGCCCTACCGATGATCATCGAGGTGTGGCAGCAAGGCCGGGTCTTGCCCGATGTGGGTGAGGTACTTCAGTTGCAGGGGGTGGAAGAGGTCCGACCCGAGCTCGATCCAACCGATCGGGTATCCGGGGTTGTCACCCCACGTGTTGCCCGGAGCCAGGACCAGCTGCTGGGAATAGAAGTCCAGCCGTCGCTCGACCTCGCGAAGCCACTCCGCCGTGAAGGGGCTGTTGGGGCGGAAGACGAAGGCCGCGTAGCCGATGAGCGAGTTGAATCGACGCCGGACGTCAGGACCCAGCTTGAGGTCTCGCCCTCCGCAGCTGGCCGAGCTGACCTCCGGGTAGCCGATCGCCCACAGCTCTGGACTGTCCGACAGCGTCTGCCATGCATGTCGCCACCCGTGATCGGTCTGCTTGATGTCCGAGTACCCGCCGCCGTAGTGATGCATGAAGTAGGCCCGGAGGTAGTCCGCGCGGTGAACCAGCGAGAGGTGTGCGTACGCCGGGTGGAGAGGGTGCTGCGGAAGCACGAACTCGGTCAGGTTGTCCGGCGTCACGAGCACGTGCGCGAGGTCGGGGTTGTGCGCGACGATGGACTCGATGCCCTGTTGCCGAGCCGGACCCATCTGATTGTCCCCGGTCCAGAAGCTGTAGATGACGTCAGGGACCGTACGGTCGGTCTCGGTCCCCGGGGGAGGCTCGCGGTCGAGGAAGTACATCCGTGGGAGGTTGCCCCACGAGTCCCGGTGTCGGTCGATGTCGAACTGGTACGGAACGTGGCGGTCATACAACCTGAAGGCCGAGTCTCTGGCACGGACGTAACCGGTGCGGGCCCGCTTGCGCGCCACCAAGCCCCTGTGCTTGAGCCGTCGCGCATAGTCCAGTGCCGTCACAAGTAGATGGGTAGCACACGCCGGCCGGCCGCGAGGCATGATGCGATCCGGCGGCTCCGACACGTCACCGGTAGTCGTGGAAGTCGAGCAGCAGTCGCTCGTCGAACCGCACGTGATCTGCGTACTTGAGGGTGAGGGGGTCGAGGATGCGCCCGAGAAGATCAGTCCAGCCGAGCGGATATCCGCCGGCGTCCCCGAACACGCCGCCAGGATGCTCCGACAGGGCGTCGAGCCGCGAGTCGAGCACACGGTGCATCTGCTCGACCCACGAAGCAGTGATGGGCGTGTACGACCTCATCATGAAGCCACCCTTCCCGAACATCAGCCTGTAGCGGACCAACAGGTCGCGGCCCAGGCGCCCTGGGAGCTTTCCGATCCAGTCGGCATGATCGGCCCGGTAGCTCGTCACCCATGCAGCCGGATCGTCTGCCATCTGCCGCCAGGCGGGCTCCCAGGAAGCGAGTGGCAGCTTGATGTCGACGTACGCGCCGCCATGGTGATGCATGAGGTACCCACGGAGGTAGTCGGATCGATGGATCAGGGACAACTGTTCGTACGCCGGGTGGAGCGGATGCCCGGGAACGAGCCATCGGTGGAGGGTCGCCGGCGTCACGAGCTCCAGCGGGAGACCGATGCTCTCCTTGATGGCCTCCAGGTTCCTCGACCGGTTCTCGGACATGGGGTTGCTCCCTGTCCACAGCGCGAACACCTGGCGCGGGAACGCGCTCGTGCCGCGCACCTCGACGTCGGTGGCCAGGAACGTGTCGGAGTAGCGCTCGGGTCGATAGGCGTAGGGGTGGATCCTCTCCATGTCCCTGAATGCCGCCGTGGCCACGGCGAACTTGCCGTGCCGATACGCCCTACGTGCCCGCTTGCGCTGCACGAACGCCGCGTGCTTGAGCTGCCGAAGGGCATACGTGGGATGCACGGTGCCAGTGTGACCCACGCCGGGACTCTCTAGGCTGGGACGGTGCGACTCGCCTGCTCCGTGGTCATCCCGACCTACAACGCGGCACACGTGATCCACCACCAGCTGCGGGCCCTTGCCGCGCAGCGCGATGCACCGAGCTTCGAGGTCGTCGTTGCGGACAACGGCTCCACGGACGACCTGGCCGACGTGGTCGCCGGATGGACCGACGCGTTGCCGGACATTCGGATCGTCGACGCGTCTCGCGGCCGCGGCGTGTCCGTCGCCCGCAACGTGGGCATCCAGCACGCCGCCACTGACCGCATCCTCGTCTGCGACGCGGACGACGCCGTCGATCCACGGTGGGTGGCGGCCCTTCACCGGGCGCTCGACGGAAGCCCGCTGGCCAGCGGCCCGGCCGAGACAGTGACCCTCTCGGGCCCTTCCTCCGGCTGGGTGCCGATCGACTCGATCAGCACCGGCCTGTACGAGACCTGGGGCGGCCGCACCTACGGTCTCGGCGGCAACACGGCGATGCATCGTGAGGTCTGGGAGCGAGTGGGCGGCTACGACGAGGGCTTCCCGGCCGGCGCCGAGGAGATCGACTTCGCCTGGCGCGCCTGGGACCTCGGCTACCGGTTCACCTACGTGCCGGAGGCCCTGCTCCACTACCGCATCCGCACGGACCTGCGCGGTGTCCTGCGCCAGCAGTACAACTCGGGTCGCGGCACGGCCACCCTCTACGAGAAGTTCCGTCCTCCCGAGGTCGTGCCCAAGTCGGCGCTGCGCCGGATCCACCACGAGCTGCTGCTCCTCAAGCAGTTCCCGTGGCGGGGCTCGGCAGACGATCGCCGACGGTGGGCCACCCTCATCGCGTACGAGGCGGGCAAGGTCGTCCAGTCCAGGCGGCTCGGCTGTCCTGCTCCGTGAAGTCGACCAGATCACTAGAGTGACCGCTGTGACTCTCGCGCGCAGCCTGGCCCAGCTCCGGCCGAGCCTGCGCTGGCGGTCGGGACAGGCCGTGACCCGCGTGCTCTACCGCCGAGCCTTCGGCAGCCTCGGCGAGGGCACCGTCATCGTCCGCCCCCACAGGCTCCAGGGTGTCGAGCGCATCCACCTCGGCTCCGGTTGCTCCGTCTTCGAGGGAGCCTGGCTGGCCAGCGAGCCTGACGGCGGCGAGCTGCGTATCGGCGACCGCACCTACCTCGGCCACGGCGTCCACGTGCACGCGCTGGACCCGGTGACGATCGGCTCCGACTGCGTCATCGCCGACGGGGTCTTCGTCGGGTCCTCCGACCACGACCGCGACGACCGCCACCGGGTGCACGGGTCCGGTCCGATCGTCATCGGCGACCGCGTCTTCCTCGGCCAGCGCTCCGTCGTCCTCGGCGGCGTGACGATCGGCGACGGCGCCACGGTGGGCGCCCACGCAGTGGTCACCAAGGACGTGGCACCGGGTCAGACCGTCGTCGGCATCCCCGCACGACCTGTCGGGGCATGAGCCGGTGAAGGTGCTGCTGGTCAGCCCGGGCTTCCACGGCTACCACTCGGCGATCGCCGCTGCGCTCACCGCGCGCGGTCACGAGGTCTCGACCCACGTCTACGACGCCCACGAGGGCGTCGCCGGACGGGCGTGGCACCAGGTGCGCCACCAGCTTCCGCGCAGGCTCGGAGCCGGATCCCTGCGGCGCCTGGCGCAGGAGGAGACCGCAGGCGCGCTCGCGGCGGCGGAGCACAGCCACCCGCAAGCCGTGGTCGTCGTCAAGGGCGACACCCTCGAGCAGCCGTTCTGGGACGCCCTCGACGGCATCCCCCGCATCACCTGGCTCTACGACGAGGTGCGCCGCACCCGTTGGACGACCGAGCGCCTCGCCCGCATCGGACCGATCGCGACCTACTCGGCGCTCGATGACGTCGACTTCGACGCGGCTGCCCTCGATTCCCGTCACCTCCCGCTCGCCTACGACCACCGACTGGTGGCGTCACCCACGACCCGCCACACTCCGGTCGTCACCCTCATCGGCGCGCGCTACCCCGTGCGCGAGCAGGTGCTGACCGTCCTCCACGACCACGGCGTCCCCGTCCGCGCCTACGGACGCGACTGGTCGAGCCATCCCGTTGACCGGCTGCGCACCTGGCGGCTGGGCACCCCCGGAGTGCCGGCCGGCCGCGACCTCGCGCGCGCGGCGGCGTACGACGTGATGGCGTCCTCCGCGGCCACGCTCAACCTCCACGGCGACCAGGACGGGTTCACGATGCGCACGTTCGAGGCGGCCGGGGTCGGCGGCGTCCAGCTGATCGACCGGACCGACCTGGAGGGCCTCTACGAGCCGGGCACCGAGGTGCTCCCCTGGACCACTCCCGAGGAGCTCACCGATCTCTGCCAGCGGGCGGTGGCCGACGCCGCGTGGACCCACCGGGTCCGCGAAGCCGCTCGTGCCCGCACGCTCGCGGAGCACACCTTCGACCACCGGGTCGCCGTCCTGGAGGACGCATGGGACACGGCCTGAAGCATCCCGGCGACCTCGTCGCGTGGCGCCGGTGGCACGAGAGCCGCCACCCCGTCCGCGGCGCCGCCCGCTCGGCGCGCAGCCGACTGCGCCCGCCGGCCGCGACGTACGTCGACCTCCTCGCGCCGGACGCCGGGGCCGACATCCTCGTGGCGGTCGAGGCCACGCACGCCAGCGTCGACCGGGCCGTCGTGGCGCCCCTCGCCCACCTGCCGGGCGACCTCACCGCGATCGTCGCCCCCGTCGGCTGGCAGCCCCCGTCGTCGTACGCCGGTCACACCCGGCGCACCGTCGCGCTGGCGGAGCTCCCCGCGCTCGTCGAACCCCGGGCCGTCCTGGCAGCGGGCCACTACACCGAGATCGGCGCCGCCGCCTTCGACGTGGCCGAGGACCTCGGCGTGCCCTTCCTCGTCTCGCAGCACGGCGCGCTGACCCCCTTCGCCCCGCCCCTGCCGCGCGCCGCGCACCTGCTGGCGTGGAGCGACGCGGACGCAGCGTTCTGGACCGCCGGCAGGCAGGACGTCACGGTGACGACGGTCGGGAGCCAGCTGCTGTGGGTGGCCGGCAAAGGTCTCGACGCCGCCCATGCTCGACCCGCGTCGCCGTCCCCGCTCGTCTACCTCGGGCAGGGGCACGCCGCGGAGATCTCGCGGGCGCGCCTCGCCCATGCCGCCCTGGCCACCTGCCGGGAGCACGGCGCCGTCTACCGCCCGCACCCCTCCGAGCGTGACCTCACGTCGCGCGCCGTCCTGGCGACCTACCGCCGTGCCGGCATCACCGTCGACACCTCCGCCGTCCCGCTCGTCGACCTCGCCGCTCCGATCGTGAGCGTCTTCTCGACCGGCGTGCTCGAGGCGGCGGCGCGCGGTCGCGACGCGTGGGTCGACTTTCCGGCCCCACCCGCGTGGCTCGGCGAGTTCTGGGAGCGTTATGGCATGCACCGCTCCGGAAGCACCCCGACGCCGCCGCCCCTGCGGCCACTCGTCGAGCCGGCGCGCCGCATCGCCGAGGTGCTGCGGGAGTCCGTCCGATGAGCGTCCTCTGCGTGATCCCCGCTCGCGGCGGCTCCAAGGGCGTGCCGCGCAAGAACCTCCTCGACGTGGGCGGCAAGCCCCTCATCGCCTGGACGATCGAGCAGGCACTCGCCGTGCCCGACCTCGACGTGCTGGTCTCCACCGACGACGAGGAGATCGCCGAGGTCGCCCGGGCGGCCGGCGCCCGGGTGCCCTGGCTGCGACCCGACGAGCTCGCCCAGGACACCACCCCCACCGAGCCGGTCGTGCGCCACGCGATCGAGCAGGTGAGCCGCGAGCAATGCCGGCCCGACGCCGTCATGCTGCTGCAGGCGACCTCGCCCGTGCGCCACGACGGCACGCTGGCTCGCGCCCTGTCCGAGTTCGCCGCCACCGGTGTCGACTCGATGGTCGGGGTCGTCGAGCAGCCGCCGTTCATCTGGCGGGCCGGCAACCCGCCGACAGCGGCGTACGACGTCGCCGCGCGGCCACGGCGCCAGGACCTGACGGACGAGACCCGGCGCTACCGCGAGACGGGCTCGCTCTACCTCACCCGCACCGAGGTCTACGAGCAGCACGACAACCGCCTCGGCGGCACGATCGGGCTCTTCGTGATGGCCGAGGACGAGGGCATCGACATCGACACCGAGCTCGACGTCGCGCTGGCCGTCCGGTTGCTGACGGCCCGTTGACCGGACTCCCCACGCCGAAGGAGTTGGCTGGCTACGGTTGTCCAGTTCGCACGCCCACGGAAGGCCCCCGCGTTGATCATCGAGCGTGACCTCACGCCGTACGTCGTCTACTCCGGCGACCCGGTCCTGCGCGCCCTGGAGAAGATCACCGCCAACAAGGCTCGCGTCATCTTCCTCGTCGACTCCCACGGCCACCTCGACGGTGTGCTGTCCGACGGCGACTTCCGCCGCTGGGTGAGCGGCGCCGCCAGCCTCAGCGTCGACGTCCCGGCCATCGAGGCCGCCAACACCTCGCCCCGCAGCCTGCCCATCGGCAGCAGCCCGGCGGAGATCTCCCACGCCTTCGGCTCCGGCATCGACCACGTCGCCCTGGTCGACGAGCGCGGTCACCTCGTCGCGGTCGCGATCAACCGCGCCGACGAGCTCCGCATCGGCCGCCACGTCGTCGGCCCGGACGCGCCCACGCTGCTGATCTCGGAGATCGGCATCAACCACCAGGGCGACGTGTCCCTGGCCAAGCAGCTGGTCGACCTCTCCGTCGAGTCCGGCGCCAACCTCGTGAAGTTCCAGCTCCGCGACATGGAGTCCCTCTACCGCCAGGGCTCCTCGGGCTCCGGCGGCGAGGACCTCGGCCCGCAGTACACCCTCGACCTGCTCGCGAAGTACAACCTCGAGGCCGACCAGCTCTTCGAGGTCTTCGACCACTGCCGCGACGTCGGCGTCGACGTCATGTGCACCGCCTGGGACCCGGTCAGCGTGGACCGCCTCGTCGACTACGGCGTGCCGTCGCTCAAGGTCGCGTCGGCCGACATGACCAACCACGCGCTGCTGCGGCACATGGCCGCGAGCGGCACCCCGATGGTCATCTCGACCGGCATGTCCACCGAGGGCGAGATCCGCGAGACCGTCGAGCTGATCCGCAGCACCGGCGTCGCCCACGCGTTCCTGCACTGCCAGTCGACCTACCCGGCGCCCTTCAAGGACGTCAACCTCGCCTACCTGACCCGGCTGGCCGAGCTCACCCAGGCACCCGTCGGCTACTCCGGCCACGAGCGCGGCTTCCACATCGCCCTCGCCGCCGTCGCCCTGGGCGCCCGCATCATCGAGAAGCACTTCACCGTCGACCGCGACCTCGAGGGCAACGACCACAAGGTCAGCCTGCTGCCGGGCGAGTTCAAGGAGATGGTCCAGCGCGTCCGCGAGGTCGAGGAGGCGCTGGGCACCTCCGCGCCCCGCGCGGTCTCCACCGGCGAGATGATGAACCGCGTCAACCTCGCCAAGTCCCTGGTCGCGACCCGGCGGATCGAGGTGGGCCAGCTCCTCACCGACGCCGACATCGACATCAAGAGCCCCGGCCGCGGGCTGCAGCCCAACGCCTACGACAAGCTCGTCGGGCGTACGACGACCCGCGCACTCGACCCCGGCGACTTCTTCTACGCCACCGACCTGGGTGATGCGGCACCGCGCGGGCGGGCCTACGACTTCCGGCGCCCGTGGGGCCTCGCGACGCGCTACCACGACATCGAGGCGATGACGCGGGACACGACCCCGGACTTCCTCGAGTTCCACTTCTCCTACAAGGACCTCGACCTGCCCGTGGCCGAGGTGTTCGGCGCCTACCCCGACGGCCTGCCGATGGGCTTCACCACGCACTCCCCCGACCTGTTCGCCGGCGACTTCCTGCTCAACCTCGCCTCCGAGGACGACGACCACTGGGAGCGCTCGATCCGCGAGCTCCAGCGCGTCGTCGACACGACCCGCGAGATGCAGCAGCACTTCACCCGGGGGGCCGACGACAAGGCGGATGTCGAAGGCCCGGTCATCGTCGCCAGCCTCGGCGGCTTCACCACCGACGCCTTCGTCTCCCCGGCCGAGCGCGAGGCGATGTACGCCCGGGTGGCCGCGGGCCTGGCCCGCATCGACGACTCGGGCGTGCGCCTGTGCGCCCAGACCCTGCCGCCCTACCCGTGGTACATGGGCGGCCAGCTCTACTGCAACCTCTTCGTCGACCCGCGCGACACCGCCGCGTTCGCCGAGCGCTACGCCCGTCGGCTCTGCTTCGACGTGTCCCACTCCAAGCTCTCGGCCAACTACCTCGGGATGTCGTTCGCCGAGGCGACCGACCTGCTGGCGCCCCACACCGAGCACCTGCACCTGGTCGACGCGACGGGCGTCGACGGCGAGGGCGTCCAGGTCGGTGACGGCGAGATCGACTGGGCGGTGCTCGCCGGACAGCTCGACGCGATGTCACCGGGCGTGAGCTTCATCCCCGAGATCTGGCAGGGACACGTCAACGACGGCGAGGGCTTCTGGATCGCCCTCGAGCGGTTGGAGCAATGGTTCTGACCGCACCCACCGCCCTGTGGGTGGTGCCGGTCAGCGACCTGGCCGGGGTGGCGCGCCACGTGCTCGACGTCGCCCGCGCCGGGATCCCGGGCTGGCGGCTGGTGGTCCTCACCCCGCCCGGCGACCTGCCCGCGCGGCTGCGCGAGCTCGGCGCCGACGTCGTCGAGGGCCCGTTCGGTCCCGACCACGGGCTGCGTGCGTCGGTCACCACGCTGCGCGACGTCGTACGCCGCGAGCAGCCGGCCGTCGTGCACAGCCACCTGGCGTACGCCGACATCGTCGTCGCCCTCGCGGCGGGACGGGGGCCGCGGCTGGTGACGACCGAGCACGGCATCGCCCGCGACGACGTCGTCTACCACCGCTCGGACGCCAAGACCCGCCTGATGGCGGCGGCGCACACCGCTCGGCTGCGGCGCTTCGACGCGGCGATCGCAGTCAGCCGAGCCACCGCGGACGCGATGCGGGAGAAGTGGCACCCACGACGCCAGGTCGTGGTGGTCCCCAACGGCGTGGACGTGGACCCGGCGGCGGCCCCATCAGCAGCCGGCCTCCGGATCCTGTCCCTCGCGCGCCTCTCGCCCGAGAAGCGCCTGCCGGCCCTGGTCGACGGCTTCGCCAAGCTCCACCACTCCCACCCGGAGGCACGGCTCACCCTGGCCGGGAAGGGACCGGAGGAGGGAGCGTTGCGAGCGCAGGTCGCACGCCTCGGCCTGGCCGACACCGTCGCCCTGCCGGGCTTCGTCGACCCCGACCGAGCGATGGCCGAGCACGACGTGCTCGCCATGCTCTCGGTCTGGGAGAACTGCTCCTACGCCCTCCTCGACGCCGCCGGCCGCGGGATGGGCGTCGTCGCCAGCGACGTCGGCGGCAACCCCGAGATCCTGCCGAGCACGTCGCTGGTGGACGCCGAGGACGCTCGCGCCGTGGCCGCTGCCCTGTCGGCGCAGGGCCTCGACCCGGCCGCTCGCTCGGGCCTGACCCGATGGCCCAGCGTGGCCGACATGTGTGCGCGCATCGCCCAGACGTACGCCTCGACGGGCGCGCGCTGATGGCCCGCATCGACTCGCCGTGGAACCTGTCGGACCGCACGGTCGACCGCGCGGACGAGGCGGCCCGGGAGATCCGGATCACCGACTTCGTGCTGATGGCGATCCTGCCCCTGCGGTCGGTCGAGGTGAGTGGCTTCCCGCTCAACGAGTTCGCTATGGCGGCGCTCGTCGGGTTGTGCGTGCTCCGTCCCGCCCGCGGCGGGGCCAGGCTGCCCAGCGCCGTCGTGCTGCTGCTCGGGGCAGTGCTGGTGCTGCTCATCTACTCCGGCCTCGCCAACCACGTCGACTGGACGCGCCGGGTGGGTCACGTCTCGATCCTGGCCGGGCTCATCTGGGCCGGAGGCACGGGCAGGCTCTCGACCCGCTCCGTCGGTGCCGGGCTGGCCGCCGGACTGATCGCCGTGATCGGGCTCGGCGTCGTCGGTCTCGGCGCCAGCTCGTACTCCGGGCGTCTGACCGGCTACCTGTCGGACCCCAACGCCGGTGCCTACTTCCTCGCCGTCCTCGGCGTCCTCGCGGTCTTCTTCTGCGACGACCGCACCAAGGTGCGGCTGGCCGTGGCCGCCCCGATCGTCGCCGGTCTGCTGCTGTGCTACTCGCGCACCGGACTGCTGGCCGGCGCGTTCGCACTGGTCTGGGTGCTGCTCGGGCGCCGCCTCGGCCCCGTCAGCGGCGCAGCCCTGGCGGCCGGAATGGTCTGGATCGTCAACAACATCCCCAAGAGCCTGACCACGTTGGGTCCCTTCTCGGACCGCTCCGGCAGCGACGCTCTGCGCGACCGCATCATCGCCCAGGAGCGGGTCCAGCTCGCCGACGCGCCGTGGTTCGGCCACGGCCCGGGCACGGCCCGGGTCAACATCCGCGACCTGGAGTTCTTCTTCCACAACAGCTATCTCGCCGTCCGGCAGGAAGGCGGCTGGGGCGCACTGCTTCTCGTGCTCGCGCTCATCGCGTTCGCCTTCCTCCGCCTCGCGAAGCGATCGCGTGCCGGCGACATGGCCGCGGCGGGGGCGCAGGCCAGCCTCATCGGCGTGGCCGTCATGGCCATCACCCTCGGCGAGGTGCTGCTCGACACCCCGATGGCCGTGGCCGTCGCGCTCGCCCTCGGCCGTGCCCTGCACCCCGAGCCCGAGAGCACGCCCGATGGCTGAACGGATCCACCTCGCCGCCAACAACCCCGACCTCGGCGGCGGTGAGCAGATGCTGCTGCGGCACGCCGAGGCGCTCCTGGCGCTCGGGCACCCGGTGACGGTCGTGGCTCCCGACGCCCCCACCGAGGTCCTCGATGCCGCCACCGCCCTCGGGGCCGACGTGGTGGCGATCCGTGCCGACGGCCGGCGCGACCACCTGGTCCGGCTCCGCGCGTGGGACCGTGCCGAGCGCACTGGCCTCCTGTGGTGCCACGGGCTGGTTCCGGCTCTCGCGACGGCCGGCCGGGCGCGCCGCGTCGTGCACCTGCACCAGCTGCCACGCTCCCGGGCCCAGCGGGTGGCGCTGAGGGTGGCAACGGCCCGAAGCGAACGCATCCTCACCCCGTCGGCGTTCCTGTCGTCCGGCGTTCGGGGATCGACGGTCTGTGCGAACTGGACGGACGAGGTCGCCCGGCTCCCACTGCCGACCGGCCGCACGTCGGTCGGGTTCCTGGGCCGCCTGTCCACCGACAAGGGCCTGGACCTCCTGGCGCAGGCGATCTCCGGGGCACCGGCCGACCTGCGCCTCGTCGTCGCCGGGGACGACCGCTGGGTCCCGGAGGACCAGCGACTCCCCGTCATCGAGTCCCTCGCAGCGCTCGGCAGCAGCGTCCTCCGGCTGGGTCGCGTGTCCCCCGAGGAGCTCTTCTCACAGGTCGACCTCGCCGTCTTCCCCAGCAGGGTCGCCGAGTCGTTCGGCCTCGTCGTCGCCGAGGCGATGGCCGCAGGCATCCCGTTCGTCGTGTCGGACGCCGGCGCGCTCCCCGAGGTCGCCGGTCCCGACCACCCCTGGATCGCCCCCAGCGGCGATGCCACGGACCTGGCGCGGGTCGTCGAGCGAGCCCTCGCCGCCACCCCCGAGGAGGTGCGCGACGTGACCGACCGCGCACGCCGACGCTGGGAGGACCACTACTCCCCGGGGGCCGGTCGGCTGCGCGTCCAGCGGTTGCTCGAGGAGCTGGGGACCACGTGAGCCGACCGACGGTGGCGATCGCCCACGACTACCTGACCCAGCGCGGTGGCGCGGAGCGGGTCGTGCTCACCCTGATGAAGGCCTTCCCCGAGGCCGCCGTGCACACCACGCTCTACGACCCCGAGGGGACCTACCCGGAGTTCGCCCACGCCGACGTCCGCACCTCACCGCTCAACCGCGTCGAGGCCCTGCGCCGGGACCACCGCCTGGCCCTGCCCCTGCTCGCCCCGGCCGCGTCCCGGATGCGCGTCGACGCCGACGTCGTCGTCGCCTCCAGCAGCGGCTGGGCGCACGGCTTCGCCACCCCGGGGCGCACGGTCGTCTACTGCCACAACCCGGCCCGGTGGCTCTACCAGACCGACGAGTACCTCGGCGGCACGGCCTGGCGCTCCCCCCTCGGCCCCCCGCTGCTGGCGTTGCGGCCCTTCCTCAAGCGCTGGGACCGCCGTCAGGCCGGACAGGTCGACGTCTACCTCGCCAACAGCCGCGTCGTCCAGCAGCGGATCGCGACGACGTACGGCCGGGCCGCCGAGCTCCTGCCGCCGCCGCACGGGATGGACGCCGCCGCGCCGCGTGAGGCGATCCCGGAGCTCGCCGGCTGGGACCCCGGCTACGCCCTCGTCGTCTCCCGGCTCCTGCCCTACAAGAACGTCGATGCCGTGATCGAGGCCGTGCGCGGCACCGGCCGGCGCCTCGTCGTGGTCGGCCGCGGCCCGGAGGAGGCACGACTGCGCGCCACCCTCCCCGACAACGTGCGGCTGCTCGGCGGGCTGAGCGACGGGCAGCTGCGCGCGGCGTACGCCGACGCCGGCGTGCTCGTCGCCGCCAGCCACGAGGACTTCGGCCTGGCGCCGCTCGAGGCCGCGGCGTTCGGCGTGCCGGCCGTGGCCCTGCGCGGCGGCGGCTTCCTCGAGACCGTCCTCGAGGGCGAGACCGGGATCTTCTTCGACCGGCCGACCCCGGAGGACATCAGCGCCGCGCTCGCTGTTTCCGACCATCACGGCTGGGACGGTGACAGACTGACGGCGCGGGCCGAGGACTTCGGGGAGGCCCGCTTCATCGAAAGGATCCGTTCGATCGTGCTCGACGCAGGAAGGTCGACCTGACGTGCGACCCGACGGCATCAAGCTGCTGCCCTGGCTGATCGGCGCAGTCGATCTCGTCATGATCGCGGCCGCGACCGTGCTGGCCATCCGGTTCCGGGTGACGCTGTCGATCTTCCCCACCGCGGGCGACGTCCTGGAGAACACGGCCCTCGCCAGCGTCTTCTTCGTGGCCACCTGGCTGGTCATGCTGGCCTTCTTCGGCACCTACGAGCTCCACGTCTTCGGGGCCGGCACCGAGGAGTTCAAGCTCGTCGTCAACGCGTCCTTCTTCACCGCGGCCCTCGTCGCCACGATGGCGTTCCTCATGCAGTACCCCCTCTCCCGCGGGTTCTTCGTGCTGTTCTTCCCCCTGGGCGTGCTGCTGCTGGTCATCGGGCGGCTGTTCTCCCGGCGCATCATCCAGCGGCTCCGGGTGGCCGGGCACTTCAACGAGCGGGTGCTGCTCGTGGGCGCCCCCGGCTACATCGGCGAGATCCACAAGGTCCTGGCCCGCGAGTCGTGGCTCGGCTACCAGGTGATGGGCTGCCTGGTCCCGCGGGAGTACGCCGGGCTGGAGCAGACCTCGGCCGGGATCTCCGTGCTGGGGCTGATCGACGAGGTGCGGGCCGTCGTCGACGAGCACGGACCCGACATCGTCTTCTTCACCGCCGGTGCCGTGACCTCCTCCACGCAGCTGCGGCGCCTCGCCTGGGAGCTCGAGGACCACGCCAACGTCCAGATCATCGTCGCCCCCAACGTCACCGACGTCTCCAGCGAGCGCATCCGGATCCGGCCCGTCGCCGGCCTGCCCCTGATGCACCTGGGACGTTCCCGCTCGCAGCTGGCGACCAACGACGCCAAGCGCGCCTTCGACGTCATCGGGTCGCTCCTCATCCTCGCCCTGATCTGGCCGCTGCTGCTCGGGCTGATGATCTGGGTCAGGCGTCACGACGGTGGGCCGGCCCTGTTCCGGCAGAGCCGCGTGGGTCGCGAGGGCGTCGAGTTCACCTGCCTCAAACTGCGATCCATGTCGGTCGACGCCGAGGATCAGCTCGCCACCCTGGAGGCGCGCGACCACGTGCTCTTCAAGAGCACCGACGACCCCCGGGTGACCCGTCCGGGCAGGCTCATCCGCCGCTTCTCGCTCGACGAGCTGCCCCAGCTCTGGAACGTCGTACGTGGCGACATGAGCCTGGTGGGGCCCCGACCGCCGCTGCCGTCGGAGGTGGAGCAGTACGAGGACGACATGCTGCGCCGGCTCAACGTGCTGCCCGGCATGACCGGCCTGTGGCAGGTCTCGGGCAGGTCGGACCTGTCCTGGGAGGACACGGTCCGGCTCGACCTCTACTACGTCGACAACTGGTCGATGGTCCAGGACGTGCTGATCCTCGCGCGCACGGTCACCGCCGTGGTGGCCAGTCGCGGGGCCTACTGACCGCGACCGACCGCCGGTCCGATCAGGACCTGCTGGCCTTCTCGGCCCTCTCGGCCCTCTCGGCCCTCTCGGCCTTCTCGGCCTTCTCGGCCTTCTCGGCCTTCTCGGCCTTCTCGGCCCTCGTGGCCTTGTCGGCCTTCGCCCCCCGGCGCCGACCCTTGCCGGCCGTCGAGTAGGCCTCGCGCGAGGCGTTCTCGGCCTTGTAGCCGCCGTAGCCGCCGTAGGCACCGCCGTAGGCACCGCCGTAGGCGATCGCGCTGGCGCCCTTGACCGGCGCCTTGTTGAGGACGACGCCGAGCAGCCGGCTGCCGACCTGGTCGAGGATCCGGCGGCAGTTCTGGCTCTGGTCGATCTGGGTCTTCCCGGCCGCCTGGACCAGCAGCGCCCCGTCGCAGAACGCCGACAGCAGACCCGCGTCGGTGACCGGCAGCAGGGGCGGCGCGTCCAGGATCACGAGGTAGTCCTGCGCGAGCTCGTCGATGAACTGCTTCATCCGCAGCGACCCGAGCAGCTCGCTGGGGTTGGGCGGGATCCGCCCGGCCGGCAGGAGGCTCAGGTTGGCCATGCCCGACTCGACGATGACGTCACGGATCTCGACGTCGCCGGCGAGGGCCTGGGTGAGGCCGACCGCGCCGTCGATCTCGAACGTCGTCGCGATCATCGGTCGGCGGAGGTCGGCGTCGACCAGCAGGACGGGCGTGCCGGCCTGGGCGACCAGGCGCGCGATGTTGGAGGACACGGTGGACTTGCCCTCGCCCGCGAGAGCCGAGGTGACCACGATCTTGCGGGGTTCGTTGTCGACGTCGACGAAGCGGAGGTTGGTGCGCAGCTGGCGGAAGGACTCCGCCGCTCGACCGAGGTCGCCGCGCACCCCACGGTGGCTGCGACCGAGCGCGTCCTCCTTCGGGATCACCCCCAGCACCGAGGCACCGGTGGCCTCCTCGACGTGCTTGGTGGTCCTGATCCGCCGGTCGATGAGGCGGCGGGCGACGAGGACGGCGTAGGCCAGGCCCAGGCCACCGATGGCGCCCTTCATGGCCGCCCCGCGGTAGTCCGGCGTGAAGGGCGCTCCGGGGAGCTGCGCCTCCTCGAGCGGGATGATCCGCGTCAGCGGCGCCTGCTTGGGGTTGTCCTCGCCGGTCTCGATCTCCTGTGCCACGACCACGACGGCATCCACCACTGCGTTCGCGAGGTCGCGTGCCTCCTCCGGCGTGGTGCCGATGGCCGTGACGGTGAGGGCGTTGACCTCCGCGTCCACGGACGCCGAGAACCGGCCCGCGATGGCGCTCGGCGGCACGTCGAGCCCGAGGTCGTCGACGACCCGCGCGGCGACCGGGGTCTTGGAGACGAGGAAGGCATACAGGTTCGCCTTGTCCTCCGCGAGCTGCGCATTGCCCTGCTCCTCACCGGCCGACGCCGCGTTGCCGACGCGGACGAGGCCGGACGAGGTGGCCGAGTAGAGCACCGGCTCGCGGGTCGTCTTGGCGATCATCAGGAGCGCACCGAGGATCGTGCAGCCGATGAGCACCCACACATAGGCGCGGCTCAGCCGGACGAAGTCCCCGAACGTCATGGCGCGAGTGTAGGGCGTGTCCCCCGCTCGCGGTCCGCTTCGGCCGACACGCTGGCACGATGGTCCCATGAGCGACGAGGCAGACGTCCCGACGGCGCCCATCTCCGCGCGCGTGCACCTCGCCCACGCCGTGGTCCAGAAGCTCGCCGAGGAGCGCAACATCGAGCTCCTGCACCTCAAGGGGCCGGCCGTGCTCCCGGGCCTGCGTGCCGAGGGGCGCCAGTCCAGCGATGTCGACGTGCTGGTGCGCCCCAGCCACCTGTCCCGGCTGATCGCCGCGCTCGAGTCGATCGGGTGGGAGCAGCGCACCGACTTCGCCACGGGCTCAGTGTTCGCCCACGCGGCCAACTGGTGGCACGACGACTGGGGATGGGTCGACGTCCACGTGAGCTGGCCGGGCATCGGGGTCGACGCGGAACAGGCCTTCGACGTGCTCTCACGCGGCGCCATCGAGCGCTCCATCGCCCACTGGACCTGCCGGGTGCCCAACCGGACGGCGCAGCGGCTGGTCCTCGTGCTGCACGCGGCCCGCTCGGCCAAGGGCACAGACGTCGACCACGCCTGGACCGCGGCCGAGCCGGCCGAGCAGGCCGAGGTCCGCGCCCTGGCCGCCGAGCTCGACGCCGAGGTCGCCCTCGCGGCCGGCATCGGCGAGCTCGACCTGCACCGCGACCACCCGACGTACGCGCTGTGGCGCCACTTCGCCGAAGGCGGCAGCCGGATGGACGAGTGGCGGGCCCGCCTCGCCGCAGCACCGACCGCGCGGGCCAAGGCCGACCTGGTCACCGCGGCCATGCGGGTCAACCGCGACCACCTGCGGATGGAGCTGGGCAGGCCACCCACCCGCGAGGAGGTCCGCGCCCGCCAGGGGCAGCGGCTGCGCAAGGCCGCCCAGGAGCTGTCCAAGCGGGTGAAGCGCTCATGATCCACCGCTACCGCATCGCCGACGACGTCGCCTGGGTCAGCCAGGAGGACCTCGACGGCGGCAGCGAGCCGACGGCCTACCTCACCCGCGTGCCGGGTGGGCCGCCGATCCTGCTCGAGGGGTCCGGGTGCGTGGTGTGGCTGGCCCTCGCCGAGGGCGGGACCATGGAGGAGCTCACGGCCGCCGCCGCCGCGATGTCGGGCTCGACCCTGGCCGAGGTCACCGAGGACGTCGAGACCCTGATCGACCAGCTCGTCGCGATCCGGGTCGTGCGAGAAGACTGACCGCCGCCGCGCCGACCAGGGCCCCGAGGGTGTTGGCCAGGACGTCGGTCAAGCTGCTGACGCGCGCCAGCCACAGCCCCTGCACCAGCTCGACCAGCCCGGACCCGAGCGCCGCGACTACCGTCACCCACCACCACGCCCGGCCGGTGACCAGCGCGACGAGGACGCCCACGGGCACGAAGAGCAGGACGTTGAGCAGCACCCCGTAGTGCTCCGGCACGGCCCAGTCGGGGGCGATCGGCCAGTCGTAGCGGAACTGCACGTAGAGGGCCACCGTGAGCCGGTTGAGCGCCCACCCCCACGGCCCGAGGACGAGCACGCCCAGTGCGACGCCGTACGCCGCGACGAGGGCCGCCACGACACGGCGATCGCGCAACCCGGCCACGATCCCACCCTAGAGTGGTCGCCGTGGGCAGCGAGGGAGCGACGCCGGAGGTCGTGGTCGAGGCCCTCGGGGTGGCGGTCGGCATCCCGGTGACCGGTGCCGACGCCGTACGTCTGCGTCGCCAGTGGAGCCGCGCCGTCACCGACCGCGTGTCCACCACCGTCGTCGACCTCACGGGCATCGCGTCCGAGGAGCAGGTCGTGCGCGACTACGCGATCACGTCCCTCGTCACGCTGGCGGCCCTCGACGCCACGGCCGGTCGCCGCATCAACCTGCACGCGGGGGCCGTCGCCGACGACCAGGGGCGGGCGCTGGCAGTCATCGGCCCGTCCGGGTCGGGGAAGACCACCGCGATCTCGTTGCTGGCCGCTCGGCTGGGCTACCTCTCCGACGAGACCGTGTCCATCGACGAGGCGCTCGTGGTCCACCCCCACCCCAAGCCGCTGTCGATCATCACCGACCTCGAGGCACCGCGCCTCAAGCAGTCGATCTCCCCCGACGACCTCGACCTGCGTCGGCCCCCCGGACGCACGCACCTCCACCGGATCGTGCTGCTGCGCAGGGGCGCGGGCGACGCCGGGCTCGTCCCCGTCCCCACCCCGCGCGCGATCGTCGAGATGGTCGAGCAGACCTCCACCCTCGTCCAGGTCGAGCACCCGATCCACCGGCTGGCGACCGCGATCGACTCGTGCGGGGGCGTGTGGGGGCTGGACTACGTCGAGTTCGCGGACCGCGTCGACGACATGGTCGGGCTCCTCGACCGAGAGCCTCAGCCGGCGGTCGAGCACCTCCACCACCCGTTCGGCGCCGACGCCGTCGTCGGTCCGGTGGCGGGTGCCTGGTCGCGCGCGCCGTGGACCGACGCGGAGGAGTACGGCGACGAGCTGGTGCTGATGGTGGGTGACCGGGTCCACGTGCTCGCCGGTCTCGGCGTGGTGGTGTGGCTGGCCCTGGCGACCCCCAGCACCCCCGACGAGCTGGTGGCGCAGGCGCAGGCGCTCTGGGGCGAGCACCCCGGAGCCTCCGGCCTCGTGGCCGAGGCCCTGGCCGTGATGGCCGAGCAGGGCCTGGTGCGCCCGCCGGCCTGACCCTCGCCGCGGCTGGGGTGCACACGGCAGACGCCGGTAACGTGCGGATCATGACTGCCCGCCGCCAGCTGCCCACCGACGAGGCCCGCGACCTGCTCGCGCTGACGCGCGCGATCGCGACCAAGGAGCTCGCCCCCCGCTCGGCGGAGGCGGAGGCCACCGAGACGTTCCCGCGCGAGGTCTTCGGCATGCTCGGCCAGGCGGGACTGCTGTCGCTCCCCTACCCCGAGGAGTTCGGCGGCGGTGACCAGCCCTACGAGGTCTACCTCCAGGTGCTGGAGGAGATCGGCTCGGTGTGGGCCTCGGTCGGCGTCGGCGTCTCCGTGCACGCGCTGTCCTGCTTCGGTCTGGCCTACTTCGGCACCGAGGAGCAGAAGGCCGAGTGGTTGCCCGACATGCTCAGCGGCGACCTGCTCGGGGCCTACTGCCTCTCCGAGCCGCACGCCGGCTCCGACCCCGCCGCCATGCGTACGACGGCCCGGCGCGACGGCGACTCCTACGTCCTCAACGGCGCCAAGGCCTGGACCACCCACGGCGGCCACGCCGACTTCTACAAGGTGATGGCCCGCACCTCCGACGACCGCAACGGGATCTCCTGCTTCCTCGTGCCGGCCGCCAGCGAGGGGCTGTCCGCCGACCCGCCGGAGCGCAAGATGGGCCTCACCGGCTCGGCGACCGCCACGATGCGCTTCGACGACGTACGCGTCGACGCCTCGCGCCGCCTTGGTGCCGAGGGCGAGGGCCTGCGCATCGCGCTCGCCGGTCTCGACTCCGGGCGCCTCGGCATCGCCGCAGTCGCGATCGGGCTGGCCCAGGGGGCTCTCGACTCTGCGGTGGCCTACGCCCGTGAGCGCGAGACCTTCGGCTCCAAGATCATCGACCACCAGGGCCTGGCCTTCGTGCTCGCCGACATGGAGGCCGCCGTCGTCTCCGCGCGCGCCACGATGCTGCACGCCGCCCGCCTCCGCGACGCCGGGCTCCCCTTCTCCCGCGAGGCCTCCGTCGCCAAGCTGGTCGCGACCGACAACGCCATGAAGGTGACCACCGACGCCGTCCAGGTCCTCGGCGGCTACGGCTACACCCGCGACTTCCCCGTCGAGCGCTACATGCGCGAGGCCAAGGTGATGCAGATCTTCGAGGGCACCAACCAGATCCAGCGGATGGTGATCTCGCGCTCGCTCGCCAAGGACAACGCCGGCGCGATCGCCTGACGGGGGCTCTCCTCGTCGCAACCACCGGGTACCCGGTGGTTCGCGCGCTTCCTGCCCGTTGCAACGGTCGACAAGCGCGCCGAAAGGGCTGCCGGATCGGACGCGCCCAGCCGTTGTCCACAGGGCCCGATGCGCAGGGTTGGGGCCTCTCCTCGCCGGCAACCATCCCGAGATGCAGAAGTCTCCGGAACTCGTCGAACTACCGGTGGTGTCTTGCAGGGCCACCCTGCTCGCCGAGGGCATGTCGGACCGACACGTCACGGCTCTGGTCCGGGACGGCACGCTCGTGCGCATCCGCAGAGGGCAGTACGTCGACGGCGAGGCGTGGCGTTCCCTGAGTCGGGCCGACCGCCACCGCCTGCTCACGCGCGGGGTGATGCTCACCGCTCATCCCGGCACGACGGCCACGCACGTGTCCGCTGCCATCGAGTGGGGTGCCCCCGTGTGGGACCTCTCGCTCGACGTCGCCCACACCACGCGTCGCGACGGAAGGGCGGGCCGCCGACGTGACGACTGGATCCAGCACTGCGGGGCCCTGCCCGCCGAGGACGTCACCGTCCGCAACGGCATTCCCGTCTCCATCGCGGCCCGCACCTGCGTGGAGATCACCACCATCACGGACGTCGAACGGAGCCTCGTCGTCGTCAACGGACTTCTCCACTCAGGCGCCACCTCGGAACAGGAGTTCGCCGACTGGGCGAAGAGCGCTCGCTACTGGCCCCACAGCCTCGCGACCGGTCTCGTGCTCCGGCTCTGCGATCCGAGGATCGAGTCCGCCGGAGAGTCGAGGTTCCACTACTTCTGCTGGCGCCGGCACCTCCCACGACCGACGCCCCAGGTCACGGTGTACGACGAGCACGGACACCTGGTGGGGCGTGTCGACTTCGCGTGGGAGGACTTCGGCGTCTTCGTGGAGTTCGACGGCAAGGAGAAGTACACGAAGTACCGCCGTGAGGGCGAGACGCTCGACGAGTTCCTCCTGCGGGAGAAGCAGCGTGAGGAGCTCATCTGCCAGCTCACCGGGTGGGTGTGCATCCGCGTCACGTGGGCTGACCTCGCGGCACCCGACCTCCTCGCGCGCCGCGTACGAAAGCTGCTGGAGTCGCGTCGCCCCCGCGGGGCGTAGGTTCCAGTCCCTTCCATCGGGTTCCTGACCGTTGCAGCGGGTGAGAACCTCGGCAACCACCGGGTACCCGGTGGTTGCAAGAAGGTAAAGACCTCACCCCTGCGTGTGTTGCCTCGCCACCACCTGCGAGCGACGGTGGAGACATGTCCAAGCGCATCGCATTCCTGACCGCCGCCGAGGGTGTCGAGGAGGTCGAGCTGACCAAGCCGTGGAAGGCAGCCGTCGACGCCGGCCACACGGCCGAGCTCGTGTCCCTCGACGAGGGCGAGGTCCAGCTCTTCCAGCACCTCGACAAGTCCTCCACCCAGCGCGTCGACCGCCGCGTCAGCGACGTCGCGGTCGCCGACTACGACGCCCTGGTCCTGCCGGGCGGCGTCGCCAACCCCGACGCCCTGCGCACCGACGAGACGGCCGTCTCGTTCGTCCGCGACTTCGTCGACTCGGGCAAGCCGGTCGCCGCCATCTGCCACGCCCCGTGGACGCTGATCGAGGCCGATCGCGTGCGGGGCAAGCGGGTCACCAGCTGGCCGAGCCTGCAGACCGACATCCGCAACAGCGGCGGCGAGTGGGTCGACGAGCAGGTCGTCGTCGACGGCAACCTGATCACCAGCCGCAACCCCGACGACATCCCGGCCTTCTCCCGGGCCCTGCTCGAGGCGGTCGACGGCTAGACAGCTGTCGGACGGGGTGTGGCGCTCGTCACCCCCGGGTGGCACAGTGCGTCGTCGTACGCCGTTGCGCGCCGCGCTGACCGCCGTCGTCCTGGCCGTCGTCGGCCTCTCGCCCACCCCGCCCACCCCGCCGGCCCCGGCGGCGGCGGTCCCATCGCACCCCACCCCCCGTCGCCGCGCCCGACCTCGGTGACCGCGTCGAGGTCTTCGACCCGTCGATGTCCGTCGCGAGCATCCGTCAGCGCGCCGACGAGATCTGGCCGCAGCAGGCCGACGCCGAGATGTCCGACCAGCGCTGGAGCCTGCTGTTCCTGCCCGGCACCTACGGCACGGACGCGGAGCCGCTGCAGATCAAGGTCGGCTACTACACCGAGGTCGCCGACCTGGGCGCCAGCCCCTCCGACGTGGTGGTCAACGGCAAGGTCGAGGTCTACAACCGCTGCCTGACCGACGGCCCGACGCAGCCCTACTGCGTGGCGCTCAACAACTTCTGGCACTCGCTGTCCAACCTGACGATCGCCGTCAACGGCACCGGCCAGGACGGCTGCCGCGCCTCCGCGAACTTCTGGGCGACCTCGCAGGCCTCCTCGCTGCGCCGCGTCGACATCCGCGGCGGCACCCTGTCGCTGATGGACTACTGCACCGAGGGGCCGCAGCTCGCCAGCGACGGCTACCTCGCCGACTCGCGTGCCGGGACGGTCGTCAACGGCTCCCAGCAGCAGTGGCTCACGCGCAACAGCGAGGTCGGCTCCTGGTCCAACGGCGTGTAGACCAGGTCTTCGCCGGGACCGTCGGCGCTCCCTCCGAGGCCACCTTCCCCACCGAGCCCCACACCACGCTCGACGCCACCCCGGTCAGCCGCGAGAAGCCCTTCCTCCACGTCGACGCGCGCGGCGCGTGGCGCGTCCGGGTGCCGGATGCGCGCACCGACTCGCGGGGCACCGACTGGACCACCGGCTCCGCTGCCGGCCGCAGCCTGCCGCTTTCGCAGTTCCACATCGCCCGTTCGACCGACTCCGCCCGGCTCCTCGCCTCGCAGCTGGCCCGCGGCAAGAACCTCCTGCTCACGCCGGGGGTCTACGACATCGATCACAGCCTGGTGATCCGTCGCGACGACACCGTCGTCCTCGGCCTGGGGCAGGCCACCCTGACCGCGGTCGGTGGCGCGGTGCCGCTGGTGGTCGACGACCACGCCGACGGCGTGGTGGTCGCGGGGGTCACGCTCGGTGCGGCACGACCACCACCGGCCGACGACGCCCAGCACCACGCTCAACGACGTCTACTTCCCGTCGGCGGGCCGCACGTCGGCCGTGTCGGCCTCGTCGTCAACGGCGCGCGGGTGCACGCCACCGGGTTGTTCGTCGAGCACTTCCAGCAGCACAACACCATCTGGAACGGTAAGGACGGCCACGTCGTGCTCTACCAGAACGAGCTCCCCTACGACCCACCCACGCAGGCCGCCTGGACCCGCCCCGACGGCACCCTCGGCTGGACCGGCTACCTCGTCGGTCCGCGCGTCCGCCGCCACCAGCTCTACGGCGGCGGGGTCTACGTCTTCAACCGCAACGACCCGTCGATCACCACGGCGCGCGGGTTCGAGGTGCCGGACCGGGCCGGCGTACGCCTGCACCACGTCCTCACGGTCAACCTCGAGGCCGGCAGCATCGAGCACGTCGTCAACGACACCGGAGCGCGCGTCGACAGCACCGCGCCCGGCGTGCCGAGCTACGTCGTGGACTACCCGGCCCCCTGAGCCGGCTCCACGAGCCAGCGACCCAGCAGCGTCCCGTCCTGCTCGAGCAGCAGGGCGGGGCGCAGCGGCACGTCGACCTCGGCCCCGGTGGCGATGCGTACGGCGTTGCCGCCGGTCAGGCGCGGCACGATCGTCCAGCACAGCTCGTCGACGACGCCGGCCGCGAGCAGGTCGGCGAAGAGCGACGGTCCGCCCTCGCACAGCTGGTCGACCCAGCCCCGGTCCGCCAGCTCGCCCTTGAGGGTCGCCAGGTCGATCTCGTCCTCACCCAGCACCAGCACGTTCTCCTCGCCGAGCTGCTCGCGCACCTCGGCCAGTCCGTCGGCCGAGGCGGCCGTCGCCATCAGGACGCGGCCGCGCGGTGCGTCGCGCAGCGTCGGCGGCAGCTGTGCCGAACGGCTCACGACCACCAGCGGCAGCCGCGGGACGTCGTACCCCTCGGCGCGGAGCGTCCCGGCCCCGACCACGAGGCAGTCGGCCCGCTCGCGGAGGGTGTCGAAGACCCGCTTGTCGGCCGGGTTGTTGATGCTCTTGCTGACCCCGTCGGAGCCCTGCGCCGCACCGTCGGCGGTGCTCACGAAGTTCACCCGCAGCCAGGGTTCGCCCTGCGGGTCGTAGGCCCGCGCCAGCTCGTCGTCGGACAGGTCGGCCAGGCGCCGCAGCTCGAGTCGTTCGCTCACGCTTCATCCTCCCCCCTACGCTGGCTGGCGTGATCACCCTTGCGGATCTGGCGGCCCTGCAGGACGCCCACGGCGACGCGTGGAGCAGCCCCGTCGCCCCCGTCGTGCTGGATGGTCCGCTCGGCCCCGTGTCCATCGGCGACGGACCGGCGACCCTCATGGGCTGCATCAACCTCTCGCGCGACTCGACCTACCGCGAGAGCGTGGCGACCAGCCCCGCCGACGCCGTCCGGATGGGTCGGATCCAGGCCGCCCAGGGCGCCGCGATCATCGACCTCGGTGCCGAGTCGAGCAACGCGAGGGCGGCCCGGGTCTCCGCCGACGATCAGATCGCGACGCTCGTCCCGGCCGTCAAGGGGCTCGCTGCCGAGGCGATCGTCTCCGTCGAGACCTACGAGCCCGCCGTCGTCCGCGCGTCCCTCGACGCCGGTGCCCGGATCCTCAACATGACCGGCCGCGAGCACGAGGACGAGATGCTCCGGCTCGCCGCGGAGTACGACGCCGCCGTGGTGATGTGCTTCGGCGAGACCGCCAACGTCCGCGACATCGCCGACGTGCCCCCAGATGCCGACCCGATCCCGGTGCTGCTCGACCACTTCGCGCCGAGGATCGCGCACGCCCGGTCGCTCGGCGTCGACAAGGTCGTCATCGACCCGGGCATGGGCTTCTACTACGGCAACCTCGTCGACCCGCCCACACGCGCGCGCCACCAGTCGCGCGTGCTGGCGCAGGGCTTCCGGCTGCGGCCACTCGGGGTCCCGATCTGCAACGCCGTGCCGCACACCTACGAGCTGTTCGGCGACGAGTTCCGCAAGGCCGAGGGCTTCTACGCCGTCATCGCCGCGCTCGGCGGCACGCACCTGGTGCGCACCCACGAGGTCGCCCACCTCCGCGTCGTGCTGCGCGGGCTCGCGGAGCTCGAGGTCCGCTGAGCGGGCCGTGCCTCAGCGCAGGAACGCCCGCACGCCCGAGACCAGCCCCCGGGCGTAGCGCGCCCGCCCCGCGGGCGAGGTCATCACGCGCGCCTCGGCCGCGCTGCGCATGTTGCCCAGCTCGACCATGACGGTCGGGACGTCGGAGAGGTTGAGGGTGCCGAGGTCGGAGCGGACGTCGAGGCCGTCGCCTCCTGCGATGTAGTTGGCGGTGACGAAGCGCTTCGCCTGCAGCCCGGCCCTGACCGCCGTCGCCAGCCGCATGGAGGACCTCGCGATGTCGTCGGTCCACGGCGCCCGGTCGGCCGGGGCAATCACGTGGAAGCCGCGCGCCCCCGCGGCGTACGACCCGTCGGCATGGATGGAGAGCTTGAGGTCGGCGCCGGCGGCGCGCCGTCCTGAGCCGGTCGACGGGTTGCCCGCGCGCCCGCGCACGTCGACACACGGGCCCCAGCGGTCCTCGCGGTTGCTGTGCCGGGTGAGGCTCACGGTCGCGCCGAGCTCGCGGAGCCGCGCGGCGACCCGGCGCGAGACCTGCCACGCGAAGGTCGCCTCCGGGTAGCCGCCGTTGGTCGCGGTCCCCGTGGTGTTGCACGGCTTGGTGAAGCCGCCCGCCGGCACCGGCGCGTTGATCTGCGCCGGGAAGTTGTGGTTGCCGAGCTGGTGGCCGGGATCGATGACGATCGTGCGCCCGGCCAGGGGTGCCTCGGTCTCGACACGGCCTCGTCCCTCGCCCTGCTCAACCAGCGGCGCGACCCGCGTCGCCGCCGGGTGGGCCGCGAGCGCACCGAGCGTGTCGAGACCCAGGCCCGCGCAGAGCAGGGCCGAGACGAGGAGACCGTGCAGGATCACCCGGCGTACCCCTGCGGGTTCTGCGACTGCCAGCGCCACGTGTCGGCGCACATGTCGTCGACGGACTTCTGGGTGCTCCAGCCCAGCTCGGCGTTGGCCTTGGCCGGGTCGGCGTACGACGACGCCACGTCGCCGGGGCGGCGGGCCACCACCTCGTAGGGGATCTCGCGCCCGACCGCACGCTCGAAGGCGTGCAGGAGCTCGAGGACGCTGGTGCCGCGACCCGAGCCGAGGTTCCAGATGTTGACGCCCTCGGTGGTCGTGGTGAGGGCCTCAAGGGCGGCCACGTGGCCGGCGGCGAGGTCCTCCACGTGGATGTAGTCGCGCACCCCGGTGCCGTCGACGGTGTCGTAGTCGTCACCGAAGACGGCGAGCTTCTCGCGCTTGCCGACCGCGACCTGGGCGAGGAAGGGCATCAGGTTGTTGGGGGTGCCGGAGGGGTCCTCGCCGATGGTGCCGGACTCGTGCGCACCGACCGGGTTGAAGTAGCGCAGCAGGGCGAAGCGCATCTGCGGCGCCGCGGCGGCGACGTCGCGCAGGATCTGCTCCTGCATCACCTTGGTCCAGCCGTAGGGGTTGGTGGCGAAGGTGCGCCGGTCCTCGGTCGCCCCCGCCTGGTCGGTGCCGTAGACCGTGGCGCTGGAGGAGAAGACGAGCTTGTCGACGTCGTGCTTCTGCATCGCGCGGACCAGGGAGAACGTGGAGCCCAGGTTGTTCTCGTAGTAGTCGAGCGGCTTCTCGACGCTCTCGCCGACGGCCTTGTAGCCGGCGAAGTGGATGACGGCGTCGAAGTCCTCGGACGCGAACAGGTGCTCGGTCTTGTCGTAGTCGCAGAGGTCGAAGGAGTGCGTCGGCAGGCTGGTGCCGGTCAGCGACTCCATCCGGCCCAGCACCGTCGGGTGGGCGTTGCTGAAGTTGTCGACGATGACCACGTCGTGGCCGGCCGCGACGAGCTGGATGACGGTGTGCGAGCCGATGTAGCCGGCACCGCCGCTGACGAGGATCTTCATGCGCCTCACCCTAACGACCGGGCCTCCTGACAGAATGCGGCCATGCCCAGTGCTCTCATCACCGGAATCACCGGCCAGGACGGCCTCTACCTCGCCGAGCTGCTGCTCGAGAAGGGGTACGACGTCCACGGCCTGATCCGCGGCCAGAACAACCCCCGCCGCGAGCTCGTCCAGAAGGTCGTCCCCGACGTCACCCTGCACAACGGTGACCTCACCGACCTGTCCAGCCTGATGCGTGCGCTGCGCGACTCCGAGCCCGACGAGGTCTACAACCTCGGCGCCATCTCGTTCGTCGCCTACTCCTGGGAGAACGCCTTCGTCACCAGCGACGTGACCGGCATGGGCGTGCTCAACATCCTCGAGGCCGTACGCCTCCACGCCGGCGACGCCGCCGACCGCATCCGCTTCTACCAGGCGTCGAGCTCGGAGATGTTCGGCAAGGTGCAGCAGGTGCCCCAGTCGGAGAGCACCCTGCTGTGGCCCCGCTCGCCCTACGGCGTGAGCAAGGTCTACGGCCACTACATGACCATCAACTACCGCGAGTCCTACGGCATGCACGCCTCCTCGGGCATCCTCTTCAACCATGAGTCGCCGCGCCGCGGGCCCGAGTTCGTCACCCGCAAGATCAGCCAGGCGGTCGCCCGGATCCACCTCGGTCAGCAGGACTCGATGGCGCTCGGCAACCTCGACGCTCAGCGTGACTGGGGCTACGCCGGCGACTACGTCGAGGCGATGTGGCGGATGCTCCAGCAGGACGAGGCCGACGACTACGTCATCGCCACCGGCGAGACGCACTCGATCCGCGACTTCCTCGACCTCGCGTTCACCCACGTCGGCATCGACGACTGGACCAAGCACGTCACCCAGGACCCGCGCTTCATGCGCCCGGCCGAGGTCGAGCTGCTCATCGGCGACGCGACGAAGGCCAAGGACAAGCTGGGCTGGACGCCGACGGTCTCGTTCCCCGAGCTCGTGGCGATGATGGTCGACAGCGACATCGCGGCGGTCAAGGCGGGCTGGTGACGGCTCGCGCCTTCATCACGGGCATCGGCGGGCAGGACGGCACCTATCTCGCCGAACGCCTCGTGGCGGACGGCATGGAGGTGCACGCCCTCGCGTTCTCCGCCGACGGACAGCCGTCGTACTGCCCCGACGAGGTGGTGCTCCACACCGGCGACCTCGGCGACCTCGGGACGACCCGCAGGCTGGTCCACGAGATCGCGCCGCAGGAGATCTACAACCTCGCCGCGATCAGCTCGGTCGCCCAGTCGTGGGAGGAGCCGGACCGCACGGCCCACGTCAACGGTCAGGCCGCGGTCGCCCTGATGGAGTCGGCCCGGCTCGTCGGCGACGTCCGCTTCGTGCAGGCCTCCAGCGCCGAGATCTTCGGCGAGCCGGCCGAGTCGCCCCAGACGGAGGGCACGGCCATCCGCCCGGTGAACCCGTACGGCGCCGCGAAGGCCTTCGCACACCTGTCCGCGGGCGTCTTCCGGCACCGCGACGTCCACGTCTCGAGCGTGATCCTCTACAACCACGAGTCGCCGCGGCGCCACGAGCGGTTCGTGACCCGCAAGATCACCTCCACCGTCGCCGCGATCGCCGAGGGCCGCGCCGACGAGCTCGTCCTGGGCAACCTCGATGCGCGCCGCGACTGGGGCTGGGCCCCCGACTACGTCGACGCGATGGTCCGCGCGGCGCGGGCCGACGAGCCCGCCGACTACGTCATCGCGACCGGGCGCGCGCACTCCGTGCGCGAGTTCGTGGCCGCGGCGTTCGCGGCCGCCGGCGTGACCGACTGGGAGCCGCTGGTCCGGCAGGACGCGGCGTTCTTCCGCCCCGCTGACCCGACCGAGCTCGTCGGCGACGCCTCCCGGGCCCGCGAGCTGCTCGGCTGGGCGCCCACCGTGACCTTCGAGGAGATCGTCGCGCGCATGGTGGCCGCCGACCTCGGCTGATCAGCCGTGCTGCAGCAGCCCCAGCAGGTACTCGCCGTACCCGCTCTTGAGCAGCGGCTCGGCCCGCGCGACGAGCTCGTCGTCGGTCATCCACCCCATCCGCCACGCGACCTCCTCCGGCGCGCCCACCTTGAAGCCCTGCCGGCCCTCGATGGTGCGGACGAAGTTGGAGGCGTCGTTGAGCGAGTCGAAGGTGCCGGTGTCGAGCCAGGCGGTCCCGCGGGGCAGCACCTCGACGTGGAGGCGCCCCTCCTCGAGGTAGCGGCGGTTGAGGTCGGTGATCTCGAGCTCGCCGCGCGCCGACGGCTTCAGCTCGGCGGCGTACTGGACCACGTCGTTGTCGTAGAAGTAGAGGCCCGGCACCGCGAAGTCGCTCTTGGGGTGCTCGGGCTTCTCCTCCAGCGACAGCGCACGGCCCTGGTCGTCGAACTCCACGACGCCGTAGGCCCGCGGATCGGCGACGTGGTAGCCGAACACCGCGGCACCGTCGAGCTCGGAGAAGCGCAGCAGCTGCGAGCCGAGGCCGGAGCCGTAGAAGATGTTGTCGCCCAGCACCAGCGCCGAGCGCTCGCCGCCGATGTGGTCGGCGCCGATGAGGAACGCCTGCGCGAGCCCGTCGGGGCTGGGCTGCACGGCGAAGGTCAGGTCGATGCCGAACTGCGAGCCGTCACCGAGCAGCCGGTGGAAGCCCTCGGCCTCGTGGGGCGTGGTGATGATCAGGACGTCCCGGATGCCGGCGAGCATCAACGTGGACAGCGGGTAGTAGATCATCGGCTTGTCGTAGACCGGGACCAGCTGCTTGCTGATGCCCTGGGTGATCGGGTGCAGCCGGGAGCCGGTGCCACCGGCCAGGATGATTCCGCGCATGGGGGCCACCCTAGGGGCCCGGGGATTTGCACCACGCAGTTCGGCCCGGTTTGACACCATGGGCCCATGCCGCCCTCCCGTCGCACGTCCACGCGACGGCTGATCCGGCCCGCGACCGTCATCGGCGCCTTCGTCCTGCTGCTGCTGGGGCTCGCCCTGCTGGCGATCCCGTTCCTCAAGGCGCCCGGCCAGGCGGAGGGCGCGCGCACCGACCTGGAGGCGGCGCGGACGTCGCTCGCGGCCGGTGACGTCGACGCTGCCGAGACGAGCGTGCAGAGCGCGCGACGCCACGCCGACCAGGTGCAGGACGCGATGCAGGGCATCGGCGGCGACATCTGGGGCCTGGTGCCGATCGTCGGTGAGCCCGTCTCGGACGTACGCCACCTCGGCAACGCCCTCGACCACCTGACCACGGCCGCCGAGGTCGCGGTCGACACGTGGCCGGCCGTCAACGGCAAGCGGGCCACCCTGTTCGGCGACCGCTCCGTCGACGTGCCGACCCTCCAGAAGCTCGTGGGCGCGGTCGACGAGGTCAGCGTCAACCTCGACTCCGCGCAGCTCGAGCTCGGCCAGGTCAACGACTCCTCCCTCGGCGTCGGCACCCGGCTGGCCGAGGCGCGCGACGAGGCCACGGCCGTCCTGGGCCCGCTGGCGGCGAGCGCGCGGCGGGCGAAGCCGCTCGCCGAGGTGCTGCCCAGCCTGTTCGGGGCCGACGAGGACCGGACCTACCTGCTCGCCCTGCTCAACCCGAGCGAGCAGCGCTTCTCCGGCGGCGCGCCGCTGACGGTCGTGCCCATGGACGTGGCCGACGGCAGGCTCACGATGGGCGAGGCGCGGGACACCTCGGACCCCGATCTCTACCGGGTGGGACGGTGGACCCGCGTCGAGGGAAACCCCTTCCACAACGGCAAGCTCCGGCTCTCCACGGCGACGTTCGCCCCCGACTGGTCGGTCTCCGGCGAGGAGCTCCTGCGCGGCTGGGAGCGCCGGACCGGTCAGGAGGTCGACGGCCTGGTCGCGGTCGACGTCATCGCCCTGGCCGACCTGCTGCGGATCACCGGGCCCGTCGAGGCGCCGGTCTACGGCCAGCTCGACGCGAGCAACTTCACCCAGAAGATGGTCGGCGACTACGACGCCTTCCCGGACAACGCGGCCCGCCACGACCTCAACCTCGCCGTCGTGCCGGTCTTCGCCGAGCGGCTCCTCTCACCCGGCGACGGCGTCGACAAGATCACCTCGCTGCGCGACTCCGCCCGGGGCCGTCACTTCGCCCTCTGGATGCGCGACCCCGACCTGCAGGCCGCCGTGGCCGACATCGGGCTGGCCGGCCAGCTCTCCGACACCGACCACGACTACCTCGCGGTCTTCAACCAGAACACCAACGCCAGCAAGGCCGACTACTGGCAGCGGCGCACGCTGACCAGCCGGGTCAGGCTGCGCGAGGACGGCTCCGCCTCGGTCCGGCTCACCATCAGCGTGCATAACGACTCGCCGCCGTACGCCGACCAGCTCTACGGCGATCCCCGCGGGGGCAGCAGCCGCACCCGCTGGAACGGCATGACCCTCGGCGTCTTCCTGCCCGACGGCGTCACGATCTCCAGCGCCACCACCGCCGGCAAGACGCTGGGTACCGGCGTCTTCGACTACTACGGCCGCCCCTACAAGCTCCTCCGCCTCACCCTGCCGCCGGGCGAGACCCAGGAGGCGGTCCTGGAGTACGACGTCCCTGCCGCCGCGACCGCACCCGGTGACGGCACGCTGACCTACCGACTCGACGCCACGCCGCAGGGCCTCGTCATCCCCGAGGAGCTCACCGTCACGGTCCGGTGGCCGAAGGGCTACGACGTCTCCGAGCTGCCCGAGGGCTGGACGCGGACGGGCCGCGGCGTGGCGTCGTACGTCGATCCGGGCCTGGTCACCCAGCCGAGCTTCAGCCTCACCGGCTCCACCGCGGCGACCTCCTCGCCCTAGACTCCCCGCCATGGAACGCCTTCTTGTGACCGGAGGCGCGGGGTTCATCGGGTCGAACTTCGTGCACCACCTCGTCGACCACACGGACCTGAAGGTCACGGTGCTCGACAAGCTGACCTACGCCGCCTCCAAGGAGTCGCTGGCCGGGCTGCCCGAGGACCGGGTGCAGCTCGTCGTCGGCGACATCGCCGACGAGGACACCGTCGACCCGCTGGTGGCGGCGCACGACGCCGTCGTCCACTACGCGGCCGAGTCCCACAACGACAACTCGCTCAACGACCCGAGCCCGTTCATCCGCACCAACATCCTGGGCACCTACACGATCCTCGAGGCCGTGCGCAAGCACGACAAGCGGCTGCACCACGTCTCGACCGACGAGGTCTACGGCGACCTCGAGCTCGACGACCCCAAGCGCTTCACCGAGGACACGCCCTACAACCCGTCGTCGCCCTACTCCGCCTCCAAGGCCGGCTCCGACCACCTCGTGCGCGCGTGGGTGCGCAGCTTCGGCGTGCGGGCGACGGTGTCCAACTGCTCCAACAACTACGGCCCCTGGCAGCACATCGAGAAGTTCATCCCGCGCCAGATCACCAACGTCATCGACGGCATCCGCCCCAAGCTCTACGGCTCCGGCGAGAACGTCCGCGACTGGATCCACGCCGAGGACCACTCCTCCGCGGTGCTCACGATCCTGGAGAAGGGCCGCATCGGCGAGACCTACCTGATCGGCGCGGACGGCGAGAAGAACAACCTCGAGGTCGTCCGCCTCATCCTGACCCTCATGGGCCAGCCCGCCGACGCCTTCGACCACGTCACCGACCGCGCCGGCCACGACCTGCGCTACGCCATCGAGTCCGGCAAGCTGCGCCAGGAGCTGGGTTGGCAGCCGCAGTTCCAGGACTTCGAGTCCGGCCTCGCCGACACCATCGCGTGGTACCAGCAGCACGAGGACTGGTGGCGCCCCCACAAGGAGGCGACCGAGGCGACGTACGCCCAGAAGGGCCAGTGATGGCCGACCTGAGCGTCGAGACCACCTCGATCCCCGGGCTGCTCGTCGTCCGGATGCCGGTGCACGGCGACGCGCGCGGCTGGTTCAAGGAGAACTGGCAGCGCGAGAAGATGGTCGCCCTCGGGCTGCCCGACTTCGGCCCCGTGCAGAACAACATCTCCTTCAACGCCTCGCGCGGCGCGACCCGCGGGATCCACACCGAGCCGTGGGACAAGTTCATCTCGGTCGCCACCGGTCGGATCTTCGGGGCCTGGGTCGACATGCGCGAGGGCGAGAGCTTCGGCGCGACCTTCCACATCGAGGTCGACCCGTCCATCGCCGTCTTCGTCCCGCGGGGCGTCGGCAACTCCTACCAGGCGCTCGAGGACGGCACCGCCTACACCTACCTCGTCAACGACCACTGGCGCCCCGGCGTGACCTACCCCGCGCTCAACCTGCGCGACGAGACGTCGGCCATCCCGTGGCCGATCCCGCTCGACGAGGCCGAGATCTCCGAGAAGGACCTCGCCACCCCGCGCCTGGGCCACGTCGTGCCGATGAAGCCCAAGAAGACCCTCGTGCTCGGCGCCGGCGGCCAGCTCGGCCGGGCGTTCGCGGCCGCGTTCCCCGAGGCCGACACCCGCACCCGCGCGGAGCTCGACGTGTCCGACGCTGACGCCGTCGCGGGCTTCCCGTGGCAGGAGTACGCCGTCGTGCTCAACGCGGCCGCCTACACCGCGGTCGACGCCGCGGAGACCGCCGAGGGCCGGGTCGCCGCCTGGTCCACGAACGCGACCGGGCCCGCGATCCTCGCGGGCCTCGCCCGCGAGCACGGCTTCACGCTCGTGCACTACTCCTCGGACTACGTCTTCGACGGCACCGCACCGCTCGATCCCGGCCACACCGAGGACGAGCCCCTGTCGCCGCTGGGTGTCTACGCCCAGTCCAAGGCCGCGGGCGACGTCGCCGTCGGCCTCGCCCCGCGCCACTACCTGCTGCGCACGTCCTGGGTGATCGGCGAGGGCAAGAACTTCGTCCGCACCATGCAGTCACTGGCGGAGAAGGGCGTGTCCCCGAGCGTGGTCGACGACCAGGTCGGTCGGCTGACCTTCACCGAGGAGCTGGTGCGTGCGACCCGCCACCTGCTCGACTCGGGAGCCGCGTTCGGCACCTACAACGTCACCAACGCCGGCCCGGCGATGTCGTGGCGCGAGATCGCGCAGGCGGTCTTCGAGCGCTCGGGTCGCAGCGCCGACGACGTCTCCGGCACCAGCACGACGGCGTACGCCGAAGGGGTGCTGGAAAAGGGCAACCCGTTCGCGCCGCGACCGCTCGGCTCCGCGATGTCGCTGGACAAGATCCGGGCCACGGGCTTCGAGCCCGAGGACGCGCTGGTCGCGCTCGAGCGCTACCTGGCCTAGCGGCGCGAGGTCACCTCGGCCAGCGCGGGTCGTACGTCGGCGAGGTAGACGAGCGAGGCGATGGTGGCGACCAGGTTGATGAGCCCCAGCGGCGAGCCGATGAGGATCAGCTGGGCCGCGAAGCCCAGACCGGTGATCGCGCACCAGGCCGGCTTGGTGAGCTTGCCCGCGGCGTCGTAGGCCTCGGACGAGTAGGTCATCGCGTTGACGAACGCGAATCCCTTGATCGCGAGCAGCACCACGAGCACGACGAGCATGAGATTGCCCTGCAGCGCGTACATGTTCACTGCTCCAGAGTAAGGGACGCAGACGAACAGGACCCCCGTCCGGAGGGGACGGGGGTCCTGGTCCAGCTCAGAACAGGGTCAGCTGCTCCGCGTCCGGTGCGTCGGCTCTTCAGTCGCCGACCTTCTCGGCGGCGTCGGCGGCGGCCTTGACCGCGGTGGTCGCGGTCTTGGTGGCGGCGGTCGCGGTGGCCTTGGCGCTGCTCTGGGCGGTGGCCGACTTCTTGGCCGCGGTCTTGCGGGCGGTGGTGGCGGCGGCCTTCTTGCCGGCAGCCATCTGCGTGGCCTTCTTGGCGGTCGGCTTCGGCTTCGGGGCGACCTTGGTGGCGGCGGTCTTGTCGGCGGCAGCGACGTTGGCGTCGGCAGCCTTCTTGGCCTGGGTCGCGGTGGTCTTGGCCTTGGCGACCGTGGTCCTGGCGGACTTCACCGTGGCGGTGGTCGACTCCTGGCGGCGGATGCGGCCCACGAGGGACTCGCCGCGCTTGACCAGCTCGGTGTAGGCGGCGTTGGCGGCGGCGACGTTCTCGTCGACCAGCGTGGAGACCTTGGCGGGGTAGGCCTTGGCCTCGGCCTGCAGCTCGGCGACGCGAGCCTCGACGGCGGCGCGACGGGCCTGGGCGTCCTTGGCGAGGGCGTCGACGCGGGCGTTCACGACGGCCTTCGGGTCGGCGGCGGTGCGGGTGGCGCGCTTCTGGGCGGCGGCGACGCGCTTCTGGGCGGCGGCGACGCGCTTCTGCACGTCGGCCACGGCGTCGCGGACGACCTCGACCGCGAGGTCGGTCACGCCGACACCGGCGAGGACGGGCTTGAGGGCTTCGGTCTTGATGTCGAACTTGGCGGTGGCCATGTCGTGCTCCTTCTGGTGGGGTGTGCTGTCAGGTCTGGGTCGGGGTGTCGCGCTCGTTGAGCGCGAGGAACGAGGCGTAGACGTCCAGCAGCGACTGCTTCTGCCGCTCGGTGAGTCCCGCGTCGGCGAGGACGGCCAGCTCGACGGAGCCGACCTGTCCGGAGTCCGGGTGGACGATGCCGGCGCGGACGTAGAGCTGCTCTGCGGAGACCCGCAGCGCCCGCGCGAGCTGCTGGAGCACCTCGGCGGAGGGCTTGCGCAGGCCGCGCTCGATCTGGCTCAGGTAGGGGTTGCTGACACCGACCTGGTCGGCCAACTGGCGCAGCGAGAGCTGGGCGGCGAGACGCTGCTCCTTGAGGTAGTCACCCAGGGAGCCCAAGGAGCCCAGGGAACCGGCGACTGCCTTGCTCGCCTTGGTGCTCTTGTCCTTGGCCATGTCTCCATTGTGCTAACACGAGTTAGCAAAACGCAAACGCTCGGCACGTGACAGGCTTCACAACCACCGATTTTACGCCTGTTGTAGGTGCTAGCTAGAAGGCAGCACGGATCTCTCCGACCGGCGTGCCGCCACCGAGCAGCTCGAGTCGGCCCGTGCGCTCGACCGCCTCCGCATCGACGCCGGCCTCGGTCAGCACGCCGGAGCGCCGCAGGGCCTCGGCCATCAGGACGGGACGGACGCGGGGCGCACCGTCGTCGGTCTTGAGCGCCCAGGCACGGCCGTCGGGGAGTGCCACGGCGTAGCAGGACTCCGCGCCGGCCTTGCCGATCAGGCCCGGGATCGCCCGGTGCAGCGTGAGCTCGTCCCTGGTCGTGCCGCTGACGTGCTCGGGGTGCCGGCGGATCGCCTCGGCGACCCGCTGCTCGGGTCCGTCGGTGGCGGTGGCCAGAGAGGAGAACGCCCGGGCCAGCCCGGTCAGCGAGGTGGACAGCAGCGGCGCTCCGCAACCGTCGATCGCGACGGTCGTCACCGGCTCGCCCGTGAGTCGGGCGAAGGTCTCGAGGATGGCGACCTGCAGCGGGTGCTGGGCCTCGAGGTAGGAGTCGGTGTCCCAGCTCCGGGCGACGCAGGTCGCCAGCATGGCCGCGTGCTTGCCCGAGCAGTTCATCAGGATCGAGGACTTCGCGCCCCCCTCGCGGATCACCGCCTCGCGGGCCGCGTCGTCGAGCGGGTAGTCCGGCGGCGTCTGCAGGGCCGACTCGTCCAGCCCCGCCGACGCCAGGGTGCGGCGTACGCCCTCGACGTGGAACGGCTCCCCGGAGTGGGACGCGCACGCCAGCGCCAGCAGGTCCGGCGGGAGGTCGAGGCCGAGCTCGACCATCGCCAGCGCCTGGATCGGCTTGTTGCTCGAGCGCGGCAGCACCGGGGCGACGACCTCACCGACCGACCAGTCGACCGAGCCGTCCGCGGCCAGCGCCACGATCGAGCCGTAGTGGTGGCCCTCGACGAATCCGGAGCGGACGATCTCGGCGACGACGGGCAGGCCAGGGCGGGACGGGGCAGACATGCGGGCAGGCTACCCAGCCGGTGTGTCTGCCAAGATGAGCCGGTGATCCAGCACTGCCCCACGCCGACCGAGCTCGACGACCTGGAGCTCCTCGTCTCCGGGGCCTATGCGCCGCTCACCCGCTTCAACGAGCCCGGGAGCGCGGTGACGCTCGACCTGCCCGAGGGGGTGGACGAGGCCGAGCTGGTGGACCCCGAGGGCCTGCCGCTGGCCCGGGTCGCGGCCGACGGGACGCTCGAGCCGCTGACCCACGCCCAGTACGGCCCGTTCCGCCGCCTGCACCTCACGCCGGCGCAGGTGCGCGAGCAGCACGCGGGGGCCACGTTCGTCCCGGTGGTCGACGCCCTGACCCACGCCGAGCTCGACGAGCTCCGCGGCCTCGGTCGCGTGGTCCTGGTGGCCCTCATGGGCACCGGCACCGCCTCGCTCTCCCCCGTGGCGCTGGTGCGGGCGTCGCTCGCCGCCGCCGACCTGCTCGACGACGCCGGCGTCGTCGCCGTACCCCTCCCCTCCCACGGTGACGCCGACGTCGACCACGAGCTGGGCGCGCAGGTGGTCGCGACCTACGCCGGGCCCGACCCGGTCCATGCGCTGGGCGACCCGACCATCGGCGGGGACTTCCCCGAGGCCGTCGCCGCGATCGTTGCCGCGGACCGGCCGGAGCCCGAGTCACAGGGGCTCGTGCTGTTCTTCACCGGCCTGTCCGGCAGCGGCAAGTCCACGCTCGCCCGCGCCCTGATGGACCTGCTGCTCGAGCAGGGCGGCCGCTCCGTGACCAGCCTGGACGGCGACGTCGTACGCCGGCACCTCTCGGCCGGGCTGACCTTCTCCAAGGCCGACCGCGAGACCAACATCCGCCGCATCGGGTGGGTGGCCGCCGAGATCGCCCGCCACGGCGGTGTCGCGGTCTGCTCGCCCATCGCGCCCTTCGCCGAGACGCGCGAGCAGGTGCAGGAGATGGTCGAGGACGCCGGCGGCGCGTTCTTCCTCATTCACGTCGCGACCCCGCTCGAGGAGTGCGAGCGCCGCGACCGCAAGGGCCTGTACGCCAAGGCGCGGGCCGGCGAGATCCCCGAGTTCACCGGCATCTCCTCGCCCTACGAGGAGCCGGACGACCCGGCCGTGCGCGTCGACACCACGGGTCGCACGATCGAGGACGCGCTCGACGACGTGCTGGTCGCGCTCGACGAGGCCGGCTTCCTCCACCTCGCCCGGCGCGGCACCGCCACCGCATGACCGAGCCGCTGCGGGTGCTCTTCGTGTGCACCGCCAACATCTGTCGCTCGCCCGCCATGGAGCTGATCGCGCGCGACCTCGCCGGGTCGACGGGCGTGGTCTTCAGCAGCGCCGGCACGCACGCACGTCAGGGCCAGCGGATGAACCCCGACATGGTCCCGACCCTGCCCCCGGGGCTGTCGTACGACGCCTTCCGCAGCCGGCACCTCGACTCCTCCCTGCTCGCCGACGCAGACCTGGTGCTGACCGCGCAGCAGGCGCACCGTCAGCACATCCTCGACGACTTCCCCCAGCTGCACCGCCAGGTGTTCACGCTCGGGCAGTTCGCCGCCACCATCGCCGAGATCCCCGACCTGACCGGGGCCGACCTCGTGGTCGCCGCGGGCCAACGGCGTACGCCCGCGGCCCCGGAGCACGACGTGGCGGACCCCTACCGGCGCGGGAAGGCGGCGGCCCGGAAGGCAACCGGCACAATCACCGACATGCTGCGCCTGATCGTGCCACGACTCGTGGGAGACCGCTGATGCTCGAGTTCCTCACCGTCACGTTCTTCTCGATCCTCGCGGCCGGCTTCTTCGTCGGCGTCGTGGTCGGCCTGACCGGCATGGGCGGCGGCGCCCTCATGACCCCGGCCCTGATCTTCCTCGGCGTCGGCGAGGCCGCCACGGTCGTGACCGCCGACCTCACCGCGGCCGCGATCTACAAGACCGGCGGCGCGATCGTGCACAAGCGCGAGGGCTCGCCCAACATGCAGCTCGCCGGCTGGCTGATGATCGGGTCGATCCCGATGGCGCTCCTCGGGCCGCACCTCGTCTCGTGGGTGGTCGACCCCGAGGACATCGACGACACCCTCAAGCTCTGCATCGGCTTCGCGCTGCTGCTCGCGGCAGCGACGTACGCCCTGCGTCTCTACCTCAACCTGCTGCGCGTGCGCGGCGGTCACCACCCCGACGAGCACCCGACCATCCGCCCCGTCCCGACCATCCTCGTCGGCGCGCTCGGTGGCCTGCTGGTTGGCATCACCAGCGTCGGCTCGGGGTCGGTCATCATGATCGCGCTGCTCATGCTCTACCCCGGCCTCTCCGCGGTGAAGCTCGTCGGCACCGACCTCGTCCAGGCCGTCCCGCTCGTCCTGGCCGCCGCCATCTCCAACATCGCCCTCCACGGCCTCGACTGGGGCATCCTCGTCCCCCTCGTGATCGGCTCCGTCCCCGGCACCCTGCTCGGCTCGGCCATCGCCCCGCGCGTGCCGCAGTCCTTCATCCGCCGCGGCATCGTCGTCGTGCTGACGATGAGCGGCGTGGCGCTGCTCGACAAGGCCGGCTGGGCGCCGCTCGGCGCCGGCGACGACGAGACCCACCCGATGCTCATCGCGGGCGTCGGCATCGCCGTGCTGCTGGTGCTGCCGATCGTGTGGGGCTTCCTGCGCAAGCGGCAAGGGCTGCCGATGTTCGGCTCCCCGACCATCGCCGAGCTCGAGGACCCCTCCTATCAACCGGGCGTGGTCGGGATGAAGAAGATCGACGGCTCCTGAGGCCGCAAGGTGTGGTGCACGCAGGCCGCAGACCCCCGGCCTGCGATCGAGAACTTGCGTGCACGCGGCACATGACGGCTCGGGGCTCGCGCGAGAACTTTCGATCGACCGGGCGAGGCCCCGTGTTTGTCTGCACGAGTCCTTGCGGGCAGCGGTCAGGTCTCGTCACCCCGCGCGTGCGGCGTGCGTGGCGACGGCGAGGCAGGCGATCCAGGCGCGTGTGTCCCGGAGCTCGAGGTCGTCGCCGGGAACCCAGCGCGACCATCCCTCGTGGTCCAGCTGGGTGGGCGGGTAGGTCCGGTCACGAGCAGGGTGGCGAGCACGACCTCGCTCGATCCGGACTCGCGGAGCCGACGCGCGAGAGGTGAAGCGGCTCCCCACAGGCCTCAGGCCAGGCCGAGCAGCTCCCGGCACTGCGGCGGCGTCATCGGCGTACGTTGCGCGATCCGCCCCAGGTCGACCGCGCGTGAGACGAGCTGGGCGTTGGACTCGACCGGCACGCCGCGACTGATGGTGAGCACGTCCTCCATGCCCACGCGCAGGTGGCCGCCCATCGACAGGGATGCCATCGCCACGGCGAGGGTCGAGCGGCCGATGCCGGTCGCCGACCACGACGTCACCTCCGGCGGGAGGGCCGAGACGCCCGCCACGAGGGCGGGGGCGGTGCCCGGCATGCCGCCGGGGACGCCCATCACGAAGTCGACGTGCACCTTGCCACCGGCCGGCACGCCGTACTCCCGGACCAGGCGACCGAGCGCGTGCACCTGGCCGAGGTCGAAGAGCTCGAACTCCGGGGCCACGCCGCGCTCGAGGGCGAGCTGGTAGAGGTCCTTCACGAAGGGCCAGGGGTTGAGGAAGACGTCGTCACCGAAGTTGGTCGTGCCCATCGTCAGCGAGCAGGAGTCCGGCGCGGCGTCGAGCACCTTGAGCCGCTCGTCCAGCGGGTCGTGCACGGATCCGCCGGTGGAGAGCTGCACGACCAGGGACGAGGACGAGCGCACGGCGTCGACCCACTCGCGGAGCAGGGGCTGGTCGAGCGTGGGCTGGTGCGAGGTGTCGCGGACGTGGAGGTGGATCATCGCCGCGCCGGCAGCCTCGCACTCGGCTGCGGTGCGCGCGATCTCCTCGGGGGTGGTGGGGAGCTGCGGGCAGTCGGCCTTGGCGGTCTCGGCGCCGGTGGGGGCGACCGTGACCAGGAGGGCGTCGGCGGGAGTGCTGGTGGACATGGCGGCATCCTTGCACCATGCGTGCCGTCATCCAGCGGGTCCTGTCCGCCAGCGTCCGGGTCGACGGCGAGGTGGTCGGGCAGCTCGACCGACCCGGCCTGCTCGTCTACCTCGGCGTCACCCACGACGACGGCCCGACCGAGGTCGCCTGGACGGCACGCAAGGTCTGGGACCTGCGGCTCCTGCGCGACGAGCAGAGCGCGAGCGACGTCGGTGCGCCGGTGCTGGTGGTCAGCCAGTTCACGCTGTACGGCGACGCACGCAAGGGCCGCCGGCCCACCTGGCAGGCGGCGGCGCCCGGCCCGGTGAGCGAGCCCCTCTACGACGCCGTGTGCGCCGAGCTCGAGCGGCTCGGCGCCCACGTCGAGCGTGGCCGGTTCGGGGCCGACATGCGGGTCGAGAGCGTCAACGACGGCCCGATCACCCTCGTGCTGGACTCGCCGGTCGCGGGTTGAGGAGGCGCACCGGCGCCGTCACGAAGCCGGACCGGTCTCCCACACCCGCGCCCAGTCGACCTCCATCTGCTCGGGCAGCTCGCCGTTGAAGCGCGGCAGCTCGTAGTCGGAGGAGAGCAGGCTCAGGATGAGGAACTCCTCGCGTCCCGAGGTCTCGCCCTCGAGGCGCTGGGTGACCTGGCCGTCGATCCGGAAGACGTACTCGTCGGGAGTCCACTCGACGGAGTAGACGTGGTACGCGCTGGCCCAGTCGTCGTCGTACTCCTTGACGTCGGGCAGCCAGCCGCCGACGGTTTGCTTCTCGCCGTCCTCGTCGAGGAAGTAGGTGAAGCTCGTCAGACCGCCCTGGGGGTGGTCGTCGCCGAAGTACTCCATGACGTCGATCTCGGCGCCGCCCTTCTTCGCGCCGCCCGCCGACTGGCCGCCGACCGCCTGCATCCAGAAGGCGGCGTGCTGGCCGCGGGCCGACTGCGTCTTGATCCGCGCGGCCGCGAAGCCGTAGGTGAAGCCATAGCGACCCTCGGTGCCGACGTGGCCGTTGAGCCGGAAGGGGAACTTCTTGCGCTTGCCGTTGGGCTGGCACAGGTCCTTGTCGGGGTCCTCCAGCACGCTCAGCACGAGCACGCCGTCGCCGACCTCGGCGCCGCTGGGGTCGGCCCGCGAGCAGGTGCGCACTCCGATGTGGCCCTGGGTGCGGCTGGTCCAGCTGCCGTCGGCCTCGTCGACGGTGTCCTCGTCGAAGTCGTCGGTGAACGTCGCCTCCGGGGCGTCGTCGGTCGAGGCCTCGGCGCCGATCGCGTCGTCGCCCTCGCCCACCACCACCTGCAGCCGGCCGGCGGTCCGCGTGGTCAGGGCCACCGCACCGTCCTCGTCGGTCTCTCCCTCTGAGACGGCCTCCCAGCCGTCGTCCGCGGTTGTGGCGTAGAGGGTGACGGCGGTGCCTTCCTCGGCGTCCGCGACCGTCGCGTCCACGACCCACGCGGCGTCGTCGGCGGCCTCGACGTCCTCACCGGTGGCAGCCATCTGGGGCAGCACCTGCACCTCCACGGCGTCGCTCGGCTCGTACGACGGCGTCCCGGCGTCCTCGGTGGAGGAGCAGGCGGCCGTGACGAAGGCCAGCGCGAGGAGGCCGGACAGCAGTCGCTGGCCCGGTCGTGAGCAGGGGACGAGTGGAGAGGTGCGGCTCATTCGGGCGAGTCTGTCCGACGCGAGGCGGGTGTGCGAATTCTCCGAGGCGACCGCCGTCGCTACGATGATGGCTGCTGTCCCTAGAGAGGCCCCTGCTGCGCCATGACCAACACCCACGTCGACTACCAGCTGAGTCAGCTGGACCAGCTCGAGGCAGAGTCGATCCACATCTTCCGTGAGGTCGCCGCCGAGTTCGAGAAGCCGGTCCTGATGTTCTCCGGTGGCAAGGACTCCATCGTCATGCTCCGCCTCGCGGAGAAGGCGTTCTTCCCGGCCAAGCTCCCGTTCCCGCTCCTCCAGGTCGACACCGGCCTGGACTTCGACGAGGTGCTCTCCACCCGCGACTCGTGGGTCGAGCGGCTCGGCGCGCGGATGATCATCGCCTCCGTCGAGGACGCCATCGCCGCCGGTCACGTCGTCGACGACGGCAAGACCAGCCGCAACCGCCAGCAGATCGGCGCGCTGCTCAACGCCATCGAGGAGAACGGCTTCACCGCCGCCTTCGGTGGCGGTCGCCGCGACGAGGAGAAGGCCCGCGCCAAGGAGCGCGTCTACTCCCACCGCGACGACTTCGGCCAGTGGGACCCCAAGATGCAGCGCCCCGAGCTGTGGAGCCTCTACAACGGGCGCATCCACGCCGGCGAGCACATGCGGATCTTCCCGCTGTCCAACTGGACCGAGCTCGACATCTGGCACTACATCCACCGCGAGCAGATCGAGATCCCCTCGATCTACTTCGCCCACGAGCGCGAGGTCGTCGAGCGCGACGGCATGCTGCTGTCGATCGGCCCGGAGATCCAGGCCAAGAGCGGCGAGACCGTCGAGACCAAGATGGTCCGGTTCCGCACCGTGGGTGACCGCACCCAGACCGGCTGCGTCGAGTCCGTCGCGACCGACACCGCGGCCATCATCGACGAGATCGCCATTGCCCGCGTGACCGAGCGCGGCGCCACCCGCGGCGACGACCGGTTCTCCGAGGCCGCCATGGAAGACCGCAAGAAGGAAGGCTACTTCTGATGGCCAGCACCGAGTCCCACAACCCCGACGAGATGGACCTGCTCAGGTTCGCGACCGCCGGCTCGGTCGACGACGGCAAGTCGACTCTCATCGGGCGCCTGCTGCTCGACTCCAAGTCGATCTTCGAGGACCAGCTCGAGGCGGTCGAGTCGACCAGCCAGTCCAAGGGCTACGACTACACCGACCTGGCGCTGCTGACCGACGGGCTGCGCTCCGAGCGCGAGCAGGGCATCACCATCGACGTGGCCTACCGCTACTTCGCGACGCCGACCCGCAAGTTCATCATCGCCGACACCCCGGGCCACATCCAGTACACCCGCAACATGGTCACCGGTGCCTCCACCGCCGACCTCGGCCTCGTGCTCGTCGACGCCCGCCAGGGCCTCACCGAGCAGTCGCGCCGTCACGCCGTGCTGCTCTCGCTGCTGCGCGTGCCGCACCTCGTGCTGGCGATCAACAAGATGGACCTCGTCGACTGGTCGGAGGAGGTCTACGAGAAGATCCACAAGGAGTTCAGCTCCTTCGCGACGAAGCTCAACATCCCGGACCTCGAGGTCATCCCGATCTCGGCGCTCCAGGGCGACAACGTCGTCAACCGCTCCGAGAACACGCCGTGGTACTCCGGGCCGACGCTGATGCACCACCTCGAGCACGTCCACGTCGCCTCCGACCGCGACCTCGTCGACACCCGCTTCCCGGTGCAGTACGTCATCCGTCCCAAGTCCGACGCCTACCACGACTACCGCGGCTACGCCGGTCAGGTGGCCGGTGGCGTGCTGAAGAAGGGCGACGAGGTCGTCGTCCTGCCCAGCGGCATGACGTCGACCATCTCGCGCGTGGAGCTCTTCGACACCGAGATCTCCGAGGCGTTCCCGCCGATGTCGGTGACCGTGCACCTCGAGGACGACGTCGACGTCTCGCGCGGCGACATGATCGCCCGGCCCAAGAACGCCCCCAAGCCCAGCCAGGACATCGACGCGATGATCTGCTGGATGACCAACGAGCCGCTGCGTCCGCGCCAGAAGCTGGCCATCAAGCACACCACCCGCACGGGTCGCGCGATGGTCAAGGACATCCAGTACCGCCTCGACGTCAACTCGCTGCACCGCGACCAGGAGGCCGGCGAGCTCGGGCTCAACGAGATCGGTCGCGTCCAGCTCCGCACCACGGTGCCGCTGCTGTGCGACCCCTACTCCAAGAACCGGACGACGGGTTCGTTCATCCTCATCGACGAGGCCACAGGCGTCACCGTCGGTGCCGGCATGATCAACAGCGGCACCTGACCCGCAGGCCAAACCCCCAAACCGAAACCCCTGAAAATACAGTTGCCTGAAATCGACACGTCGGTGGCAAACGTGACCCACAATGGGCCGATGGACTCACGTCTCGCCGAGCTGCTCGGGCAGATCGACCGGGGAGAGCTCGGCCTCCGGTTGCGATCTGCCCGGCAGGCTCGTGGTCTCACCCAGGGTGCGGTGGCGAAGGACGTCATGTCCGTCGCCTACCTCTCCCGCATCGAGAGCGGGCACCGACGGCCCACCCCGCCCGCGCTCCAGGCCCTCGCGCTCCGGCTCGGGGTGTCGGTGGAGTCACTGCTGGGCCAGGCGGACCGCCGCGAGGTCGACGAGATCCGCCTGGCGCTCGACTACGCCGAGCTGTCCCTGGAGTCCGGCCAGACCGAGGACGCCGGCAAGCACCTGCAGCACGCGCTCGACCACCTGGCGCTCGACCACCTGGCCGTGGCGCGCGTCGACGGCCTGCGCGAGCGCGCACGGCTCCTCCACGCGCGCGCCCTCGAGGCGACCAACCAGCACGACGACGCCGTCCTCGAGCTCGAGTCGTTGATCGACGACCGGTCGATCGACGGGCTGACCCAGATCAAGGCCGGCATCGCCCTGAGCCGGATCTACCGCGAGACCGGCGACCTGGGCCGCGCCATCGAGTGGGGACAGCGGGTGATGGCGCGCGTCGAGGAGACCGGGCTCGACGGCTGCGACGAAGCCGTCCAGCTCGCGGTCACCGTGGCCGCCGCCCACTTCGAGCGTGGCGACACCGCGCACGCCGTACGCCTGTGCCGCAAGGCCATCGCCCGCGCCGAGTCCCTCGGCTCGTCCATGGCCCGGGCCTCGGCCTACTGGAACGCCAGCGTGATGCAGGCCAACCGCGGCGACGTCTCGGCCGCCGTGCCGCTCGCGGAGCGCGCCCTGGCGCTGCTCAGCGAGGGCCAGGACACCCGCAACCTCGCGCGGCTGCGCACCGAGGTCGGCCGGTTGCAGCTGGAGCTGGACCCGCCCGACCTCGTCGAGGCGCGGCACAACCTCGAGCAGGCGGCCGCCGAGATGGAGTGGAGCAGCGCCACTCCCGTCGACCGGGCATGGACCCTGCTCGGGCTCGCCCGGGTGGCCTTCCTGGCCGGCGACCTGGCCGCCAGCCGCGAGCTGATCGCGCAGGTGCACACCACCGCCGGCGGGCACGCTCCGCTGGCCGAGGCCGAGGCGCTCACCCTCCAGGGCCGCACCCACGCGGCAGAGGGTTCGACGGACCAGGCCGCGCTCGCCTACCAGCAGGCCGTGCACCGGCTCTCGGCCATCGGCGCCGACCAGAGTGCTGCACAGATGTGGTTCGACCTCGCCGACCTCCTCGAGGGCGTTGGGCTCGCCGAAGAGGCCCTGGACGCCTACCGCCGTGCGGCGGTGTCGACGGGGCTGCGGGCGCGCGTGTCGACCGACACGTTCGCCCGCAGCTGACCTAGCTGTACTGATCGGTGAGGTTGGTCAACCTGGTGATGGGTGCTGACCTGCCGAGTGCGGTGTGGGGCCGGTGGTGGTTGTACTCGTGGAGCCATGCTGGCAGAGCCGCTCGGCGGGCGGAT
>NZ_JAOPWY010000123.1 GCF_025965415.1 Nocardioides sp. | reverse complement strand
GGCCGGGGCGGGCCGTGCCGCTGCGACCCGTCAGGCCCGACCGGGCCACCGCCTCAGCCTCCGCGTGGTCGCCCGTCTCCACGAGGGTGGCGGCCAGCAGCCCGGCAGCCCAGGAGTGCCACCACGGGTGGTCCACCGCCGACGTCACCTCGACCGCCCGGCGACCCGAGCGACGTGCGGCGTCGAGGTCGCCGGCGAGCCGGCTCAGCCAGCCCCGGTGCGCCAACAGGTGGCCGGCGTAGGAGGGGAAGCCACTGCGCCGGTTGAGCTCGAGCGCCTGCGCGACCAGCTCCCCGGCCTCGTCCCACCTGTCGTGGGCCGCCGGCACGAAGGCCGACTCGAACACCACCCACTGGATCAGCCAGGCGTCGTCACGCGCTCGCAACAGTGGCTCGAGCTCCTGCACCGCAGCCGCCAGCGCCGGAGCGTCACCGAGGTACCACGCGACCGTCTTGAGCCCGTCGAGCGCCAGCACCACGCCGTCCTCCGACCCCGCGGCACGCGCCCGGGCCAGGACCTGGTCCGCGCGCCGGCTGGCGTCGGCCAGCCGGAGCCGGCTCGCCTCGAGCACGGTCAGCCGGCTCGCGAAGTCGGCCTCGGCCCGCCGGTCGCCCAGCTCGGCCGCCAACCGCACGCCGGCCTCGAGCGGACCCAGCAGCTCCTCGGCGACGAGCTGGGCCCCCACCGCGGCGTCACCCCCACGGGCGCGGAGCGCGGCGAGCTCGAGCCTCCGCTCGCCGATGCTGCGCGCCCACGCGAGCGCGGCGTCGATGTCCTGGATGGCTGCGGTCCAGCTCATCCCCGCCTCGTGGACCCGGCCACGGACCAGCAGGGCGCGTGCCCGGGTCTCCCCCGCCAGCCCCGGGACGGCGAGGCAGCGCTCGACCAGCGTGCGTGCGTCCTCCACCGCCGACCGGCGCAGGGCCTCCTCCGCGGCCAGCAGCCACCCGCGGGCCGCGCGCCCGTCGTCCCCGACAGCGTGGGCGTGGGTGGCCATCACCTCCGGCCGGTCGGTCGTCAGGTCTGCGGCTCGACGGTGGTAGGCCGCGGCCACCGCCTCCGGCAGGGCGGCGTACACGCACTCTTGGAACAGGTCGTTGGCGAACTCGTAGACGGCGCCGCTGCGGACGAACAGGCCGCTGCGGGTGAGCTCCTCGCTGCGCCGGGTCGCACCGACCTCGGACATCTCCGTGAGTGCCGCCAGCAGTCGCGGGTCGAGCCGGCGCCGCAGCACGGCGCCCGCCTCCACGACGGACCGCTCCTCGGACCCGAGGCGCTCGACGCGTGCCAGCACCGCGGCCGACAGGGAGGCCGGCACGCCGGTGTCGCCGCTGGCGATCGCGCGCAGCGACTCCACGACGCTCAGCGTGTGCCCCGCCGTGCGGGCCATCAGCTGACGTCCGATCGTGCCCATCCCGGCGGCTGCCGCGAGGGCCTCGACCGCGGCGGGCTCCAGCGGGCGCAGGCGGACCGTGCGCGCCCGGTCCCCGAGACGCTCGGCCACCGAGGGGTCCTCGCTGCGGACCGCGGCGACCAGCAGGACCCGCGATCCGACCAGCTGCCGGGCGAGGTAGCCGAGCAGGTCGACGGTCGCGGCCCCGGCGTCCTGCAGGTCGTCCAGCACGAGGACGACCGGCCGCGTGACGGCGAGCCGCCGCAGCGCCGCCACCACGGCGTCGTACGTCGCCCGCCGCTGCAGGTCGTGGTCGACCGGCGGGGCCGGTGCCCCGCGCACCACGGCCCCGAGGTCGGGCAGGAGCGAGACCCAGGCCGCCTCGTGGTCGCGCACGACCGTCACGAGGGCGTCGCGCTGCAGCCCGGACAGGGCCGGGCGCAGCGCGTCCACGAAGGGCTGCAGGAACAGGGACCGCTCCGCCGGGTGGCAGCGCCCGCGCAGCACGGCGCCGCCGGTGACCGCGCAGGTCTCGCCGACGGCATCGAGGAGGCGCGTCTTGCCGATGCCGCCCTCACCCACCACGAGCATCAGCTCGACGTCGGCCCCGGCAACGGCGTCGGTCCATGCCCGGCGGAAGAGGCCGAGCTCCTCGTCGCGGCCCACGAGCGACACGGCCGGCGCGTCGTACGACGGATCCGGTCCGACCTCGCTCGGTCCGGCGCCACCGCCGGGCTCTCGCAGCAGCCCGAGGTGCAGGTCGACCGTGGCCCGGTCGGGCTCGGTGCCGAGGTCCTCGCGCAGCCTCCGGCGCAGGTGGTCGTAGGCCTCGAGCGCCGCCGCCACCTGACCGTCCGCGGCGAGGGCCCGCATCAGGTCGCGCACCGCGCGCTCGTCGTAGGGATCCGGGGCGGGAGCGGCCGAGGCCACCGCGACCGCACGGCCGGGGTCGAGCTCCAGGAGTGCGGCGACGTGGTGGTGGCGCGCCTCCCGGCGCAGGACGTCGGTCTCCCGGCGCACCTCGGCGACCCAGTCGTCGTCCGCCTCGTCGAGCAGCGCGGCGCCGGTCCCGAGCAGCTCCTGGGCCGCGCTCGCGGCCGACGCGGCGACGGCGTGCTCACCCGCCGCCAGCCGGCTGGCGGCCTGGGCGCACAGCTGCTCCGCCTCGACGATGTCCAGCGACCAGTCTCCCCCGAGCGCATAGGTGCCGGGCAGGCCGACGACGACGTCCGGTCCGACGATCCGACGGATGCGGCTGACCAGCGTGGCGAGGTTGGCCGCGGGGTCCGCGGGCGGATCGTCACGCCACAGCGCCTCCACGAGGCGGTCCGTCGCGACGGCGCGCCCACGCGCAGAGGCGAGCACCGCCAGCAGCGTGCGGGCCTTGCGGCTGCCGAGGTCATGGCCCGCGAGAGTGCCGCCGGCGGTGTCGACCCTCAGCGTGGAGGACAGCCGGAGCCGGACGACGCCGCGGGGCGGGCTCACCCCCCGAGTATCCGCCTCCGCGGGCGTGGGGGCGCAACGTCGCGGGCGGGCCGTCTCACCCGACGAGGCGCTCGCGCAGGTGCTCGAGCTGACGGGCCGGGTCGTCGGTGACGCCGCCGTGCACCGGCCCGGGCTGCAGCACGGTGCTGCGCGGCGCCTTGAGGAAGCCGAAGCGCTGGCCCAGCGACTGGCGGGCCGCCTCGCCGGCGCGCTCGTCGCCACGGCACACCCGGTCGACGAAGGCCAGCGCGTCGCAGACCTGGTCGACGTCGAGGTCGGCGTGCAGCGCCCGCAGCCGCTCGGCGTCGACGTCCCACACGGCGTCGAGGAAGTCCGCGGCCTGGCAGTGCAGGACGACGCCGACGTTGAGGAACTCCTCCCGGTCGGGTCGCGGCACGCAGCGCAGCACGACGTACTGGTAGGCCTGCTTCACCGCGCACCTCCCGGCAGCCACTGGCGCGTGCCGAGGCGCGCGAGGAGGAAGTCGACGTACGCCGCCCGCAACGCGTCGGGGGTCTCCGCGCCGGGCACCGGCTCCAGCCACACGTCAGGCACCGCGGCGAGGACGTCGGCGAGGACGTCCCGATCCAGCGCCGCCGCGATCTCCTCGTCCAGCTCCTGGGCCCGGCTGGAGCAGGTCTCGAAGACGTGGCCGGCGACGTCCCACGGCTGGGCGGCGAACTTCGCCGGGTCGGTGACGCCGGAGCGCCAGCCGTGGTGGAAGTAGAGCGAGGCACCGTGGTCGATGACCCAGAGGTCGCCGTGCCACACCAGCAGGTTGGGGTTGCGCCAGGAGCGGTCGACGTTGGCGGTGAAGGCGTCGAGCCAGAGCACCCGGGCGCCCTCGTCGTCGGCGGCCGAGACCTGTCCGTCGACGCCGAACGCACCGGGCAGGAAGTCGATGCCGAGGTTGGGTCCGGGGCTGGCGTTGAGCAGGTCCTGGACCTCCTCGTCGGCCTCGTAGCGGGCCAGCTCGAGGTCGAGGTCGAGGACCACGAGCCGCGGGGTGCGCAGGCCCAGCCGGGTGGCGAGCTGGCTGACGATGACCTCCGCCACCAGCACCTTGGCGCCCTGCCCGGCACCGCGGAACTTGCAGACGTAGGTGCCGAGGTCGTCGCCCTCGACGACTCCGGGCAGGCTGCCGCCCTCGCGCAGCGGCGTGACGTAGCGCGTGACGGCGACGACCGGGAGTCCACGGTCGCTCACAGGACCGGGGACTCCTCGTTGAGCCGGGCGATCTCCGCCTCGACGTCGAAGTCGGCCTTCGGCCACTGGAGGTGCAGCCCGCGCAGCGTCTCGAGCAGCAGCTGGCCGACGGCGAGGTTGCGGAACCACTTCTTGTCCGAGGGCACGACGTGCCAGGGCGCGACCTCGGTGTTCGTGCGCTCGAGCGCGATCTCGTAGGCCTCGCGGTAGGCCGACCAGAGCGCGCGCTCATCGAGGTCGCGGGGGTTGTACTTCCAGTGCTTCTCGGGGTTGGCCAGCCGCTCGGCGAGGCGTGCCTTCTGCTCGTCGGCGCTGATGTGCAGCATGCACTTGATGAGCGAGTAGCCCTCGTCGACGAGCCTGGCCTCGAAGTCGTTGATCGCACCGTAGCGGCGCTCGATCTCGTCGTGCTCGGCGAAACCGCGCACCCGCGCGATCAGGACGTCCTCGTAGTGCGAGCGGTCGAAGACGCCGACGTAGCCCGCCGGCGGCAGACCCTTCTCGATGCGCCACAGGAAGTCGTGGGCGCGTTCCTCGTCGGTGGGCGCCTTGAAGCTCGTGATCCGCACGCCCTGCGGGTCGACCAGCCCGATGGTGTGGCGCAGCACCCCACCCTTGCCGCTGGTGTCCATGCCCTGCAGCACGAGCAGGACCCGCCGCTCCGACCCCGCGGTGCGCTCGGCCCAGAGCCGCTCCTGGAGGTCGGAGAGCTCGTCGCCCAGACCCGCCAGGGTCGCCTTGCCGTCGGCCTTCTTGCCGTCGAAGCCCGGAGCCGCGTCGGTCTCGATCCCCCTCAGGTCGACCGGTCCGCCCGGGAGCCGCAGGTGGGCGGTGATGTCGTCGCTCATGGGCACATCATGGCCCACCGGCCGGGTCGTACGACGTTCAGTGGGCGAGCGCGCCCGGGACGACCGGCGGCAGGACCGACCACGGGAAGTCGATCCAGCGGTCGGTGAGGCGCCAGGAGTAGTCGGGCTTGATCACCGATTGCGGCTTCTCGTAGATCACGACCGTGCGCGCCTCTGCGACGTGGCCCTCGCAGAACTCCTGCACCAGCTCGAGGGTGCGGCCGGTGTCGGCCACGTCGTCACTGATGAGGACCTTGAGGCCGGACAGGTCGACGGCGGCCGGGGTCGGCGGCAGGACGATGGGCACGTCGAGGCGCTCGTCGATCCCGGTGTAGAACTCGACGTTGATGACGGACAGGTTCTTCACCGCCAGCGCGTAGCCGAGGCCCATGCCGAGCGCGAGGCCGCCGCGTGCGATCGACAAGATGATGTCGGGCTCGAAGCCGGAGTCGGCCACCTGCTGGGCCAGCTCGCGCGTGGCCGTGCCGAACAGGTCGTAGGTCAGGACCTCGCGCTCGTCGCTCACGGGGTCATCCCACCAGAGGCCGGATCGGGCGGGGAAGGGGGCTCTCAGTCCTCGGGCATCTCGATGGCGTCGATCACGTGCTCGTCGTCACCGTCGGCCAACGCCTCCCGGACGACCGAGAACGCGATCCCGGCGCCGTATCCCTTGCGCGCGAGCAGCCCGGCAAGCCGTCGGGTGGCGACCTGCGGGTCGAGACCGCGCATCGAGCGCAGCTTCTTGTCGACCAGCTCCCGGGCCGCCGCGCGCTGGTCGCCCTCGCCGATCTGCTCCAGCGCGGCCTTGGTCTCCTCGTCGCCCACCCCCTTGCGGCGCAGCTCCTGCGCCAGGGCCCGCGGCGCCAGCCCCCGACTGCGGTGACGACTCTCGACCCACTGCTGGGCGAAGGTGGCGTCGTCGATGAGGCCCACGTCGGTGAACCGGTCCAGCAGCTCCGCCGCGACCTCGTCGGGCACGTCCCGCTTGGCCAGCTTGTCGGCGAGCTCCTTGCGGGTGCGAGCCTGCCCGGTGAGGGCATCGAGCAGGATCGTGCGCCCGACCGCCTCCGGGTCTGCCTCGACCTCGGCGGCTCGCGCCGCGGCCGTGGCGGCCCGGGCCTCCTCGCGCTCGGCGGGCGTGCGGGTGCGGCTGCGCCGGCCCCCGCGCCCCTTCTTCGGGCGTGGCGCCTCGGAGCTCGTGGCACCAGGCGTGCGTCCGGGTGTGGGTCCAGGCGTGGGTGAGGTGTCCCCCACCCACGCCTGGACGCCGAGGCCGACGTCGCCAACCCACGAGGGGGCGGGGCGGTGTTCGTCGTCCGTCGTCATCGTCGGGTCTCGACACGCATCATCAGCCTCGCGAGCTCGGCTGATCGCTTGCTCGACCTGCCCGCACCCACGCTGCTTCCTCGTTCCTCGGAACCAGCTGTGCGGTCAGAAGTCATTGACCCCGATGGGCTCGTCGCTCAGGTCGTCGGCAGGCTTGTCGACGCTCGGAGTGACACCCAGCTTCTCCAGGATGAGCTTCTCGATCTCGTTGGCGAGGTCGGGGTTGTCCTTGAGGAAGTTGCGCGAGTTTTCCTTGCCCTGGCCGAGCTGGTCGCCCTCGTAGGTGTACCA
>NZ_JAOPWY010000111.1 GCF_025965415.1 Nocardioides sp. | reverse complement strand
AGACCTCCAGGTGGTGGAAGCGGTTCTTAGACAGCTCCACTCCACGCCCGGAGGTCTTCGCCTTCCAAGCTCATTCAGATCGTGTCGTCACACGATCTCGACCAACGTGCCCGATCAGTACAGCTAGGTCAGACTGACACAAGTGCGTGCAGCGCCCTCAGCGACAACTTCACTTGGATGGGGCGCGTCATACTCCGGACCGACCCCGCCTCGGGAGGACCTGATAGTGAGAACTGCCCACGTGACGCGTCATAGCACTCGCCTGCGAGGCGCCCTGCTGCCCATCCTGCTCGGCATGATCGCCTCCACGCTGATTTCTCTGCCTGCCCACGCCGACAGCCGTGCCAACCGTCCGGGAGAGCGGCAGTGGACACACCAGATGAGCGGTGAGTTCGCCCGGTTCGGAGCCGTGGCGACCGACCCGGCCAACAGGACCGTCTACGTCTACGGGATCCGCCAACCGCACGACAGCGCGGAGTCCGAGTCCTTCGTCCGAGCGATCCACCGTCGCACGGGCAAGACACTGTGGACCACGCCGGCGCCGCAAATCTACGCCGACGTCGAGCTCATGGTCGATGGCACGCGCGGTCACATCACGTTGAGCGGCGGTTACGACAGCCCCGCCGCGGTCACGGTCCTTGATCGCCAGGGCAACCTCGTCTGGCAGAGCACGGGCGCGGTCGGGCGCACGCTTGCCGCCGTGGATCCCACCAGCGGCCAGACGTGCACGGTGAGCCAGGACCGTGGGTCGGGGACCACCTGGACGACTGCCTGCTGGAGCACGGAGGGTGTGGCGCTGTTCAGCGACCGCTATGAGTCCGGGGCCGGGCCCGGGTCTGGCAGCCGACCCCTCGACATCGAGATTGACAGCGCCACCGGGGCGGTCGTGGTGCTGGGGCAGCACCGATTCGGAGACCAGAACGGGATCGGGCTGAACCGGATGGTGATCTCAGCCCACTCCCCGCACGGCGACCTGCTGTGGCGCACTGACTCCTACGCAGGCCCCCGCGCGCAAGGAGTCGACCTGGAGATCAACCCGCACAATGGTCGTATCTACGCCTTCGGTCAGGTCCGCCGGAGCAGCCTGTTCTTGCACGGCCTGAGGGCCGACAGCGGGCAGCTGTTGTTTCGTCGCACTTGGTCGGCCGGCAGGAAGGGGCGCCTCAGCTTGGCACAGCACCTCGTCTCCCTACCGGGCTCGGGCAATCTGGTGGCCACCGGCCTGCACGGCAGAACTCTGCAGATCGTGACTGTGAATGCAGCCGGCCGACGGGTACGTGTCGCGCGGACCACCGTCCAGGGCGACGCGCCCTTGGTCACCCAGGATCCGCGGCGCCGCGTCCTGCTCGCCTTCTCGCCGGACCAACGGAGTCTGGTCGTCGAGAGCTACTCGATGCGGGCTCACCGGCTCTGGCGCTGGTCGACGAAGCTGCGGAAGAGCAGCACGGTCATGGCTATGGGACCCGCGGCGCTCGATCCACGGACCGGACGCTACGTCGTGGCCACGGAGCAGCGGGGTCGAGGGATCCTGCACGCCTTCGAGGGATGAACCAGAAGGACCTGTGCGTCACCGTCAGGAATCCACCCTGGCAAGACCCAACACCCGCGATAGGGGTGAGCACCCATCGCTGCAAGCCGTCACGAGTGTTGTTACGCGGCGATGTGCCGCACCTCAGTAGGACACGTCCCTGTCACCCATGACGAAGCTGGGCCAAGCCGCCAGGTCGTCTCAACTCGGAGTCCTGGCGCCGCGAGACCTACGGCGCGGATGCCCGTGAGCCTCAGATGAAGGGCAGGAGAGCCTCGATCGAGTCCGTCGGCGTCTTCAGGGCGATGCCGGTCCCGATCGCGCGGAGCTTCCAGGTCGACCCGTCGCGGAACAGCTTCGCCATGACGAGCCCCGTCTCTCGGACCCCGAGCGTGAGGGTGAAGCGGGCCAGCTCGGTGCCGTTGTCGTCGATGAGCCGGCAGTAGGCGTTGTGGATGAACTCCAGGGAGTGCCCCTGATAGCTGGTGACCAGGAACAGGATCGATTCGACCTTGGGGTAGACCTGACTGAGGTCCACGGTGATCACCTCGTCGTCACCCTGGCCCTTGCCGGTGGTGTTGTCGCCCAGGTGGACCACCGAGCCGTCACGGGTCGCGAGGTTGTTGAAGAAGGCGAGGTCGAAGAACGCGCCGTTGGCGAACTGCACGGCCGAGGCGTCGAGGTCGATCGGCGGCGCGCCGCTGGCGATGAAGCCGGCCGTCGGGTTGTGGTCCCAGCCGACGGCCATCTGCACCTTGGTCAGGGTCTGCCCGTCCTCGGCGCTGAGGGTCAGCTCCTGGCCCTCGGTCAGCTCGATCACGGGGCGCTCCTCCGGTAGGCGATGCTTGCGAACGTACAGGGCACATCCCTCGTGCGATGGCCGACCGTCAGGACGACGACGTCCCAGCGATGTTGACCAGCCAGCCGATCCCGAACCTGTCGTTCAGCATCCCGAACTCGTCGCCCCAGGGCGCCACCTCGAGCGGCTGGCGTACCTGGCCGCCCTCGGACAGGCCGGCGAACCAACGGCGCAGCTCCTCCGCGTCCTCGGACCCGCCGGACAGGCTGACCGAGATGTTGTCGCCGAACGTCACCTGCACCATCTCCGGCGGGGCGTCGGCGCCCATGAGCGTGATGCCACCGGGCGTCTGGAGCTGGCCGTGCATGACCTGGGTGGCCAAGGGGCCCTCGGTTCCCATGTCGCCGAAGGTCATGATGGTGAGCTCACCGCCCAGCACGGACTGGTAGAACTCCATCGCCGCGCGCGCCTGGGCGTCCGGGAAGTTGAGGTAGGGGTTGAGCGTGATCGACATGGCCGGGTCCTCTCGAGGTGGGGGTGGATCCAACCTAGGAGAGACCTGCGACGGGGGAAAGGTCACCGCAGAGGTGCCGAGGAGCCCGACCCGGGTCGGACTCACTCGTCGACGTGCCGGTCGGTGAACTCCCCGTAGTAGTCGGCGTGCTCCCCCTGCGCCTCGTCACCCCAGGTGTCCCGGTCGTAGTCGGGGGCGGCCTTGATGGCAGCCTTCGACATGTTGACGACCACGATCTCGTTCTCGTGGTCGACGCCGGAGACGGTGCCCGCCGGGATCAGTCGCAGCTTGCCGAAGATCCAGAAGCCCGTGTCGACCACGAGCCAGCGGCGCGCGGCCTCGGTGCTGGCCTCGTCGACCGTGCCGATGGCCCCGTCTCGTGCGTGCACCTCGTAGCCGACGAGGTCGCTCTGGCGGATCCAGTCGTCGTTCTTGTAGCTCCACACGATGTCGTCCATCCTCGCGACGCTGCCACAGCACGTCACCGCGGGTCACCCCCGCCGGGGTGGAGGAGCAGCACCGTCAGTCGGAGCCGGAGTGCCCGCGGAGCAGGTCGCCGAAGGGGGTCACATCGGACTCCACCTGCGTTCCGGGCGTACGGCGGGGGCGCGCGGCGAGGTCGGGTGCGAACCCGCCGACTCCGTAGTCGCCCTGGCTGAGCACGTTGGCCGCCAGCTCAGACGCGGCGCGCGTGATCCGGTCGGAGAGCCCGTGGCTGCCGAAGTCCTCGGTGGCCGCGAACACGCCCGTCGGTACGACGATCGCGCGGAGGTAGGCGAAGAGCGGCCGCATCGCGTGGTCGAGCACCAGCGAGTGCCGGGTGGACCCGGCGGTCGCGGCGATCAGGACCGGCGTACCGGTCAGCGAGTCGGGGTCGAGGGCGTCGAAGAACATCTTGAACAGCCCGCTGAAGCCGGCGTTGAAGACCGGGGTCACGGCGATCAGGCCGTCGGCGGCGGAGACCCGCTCGCGCAGCTCGGTGAGCCGCGGCGTCGGGATGCCGCCGGTGACCATGAACGTGGCCAGCTCGCCGGCGACCTCGCGCAGCTCGATGAAGTGCACCTCCACCGACTCGCCGCGCGCGGTGACCTGCGCCGAGGTGGCCTCGGCGAGCTGGTCGGCGAGGAGCCGGGTGGACGACGGGACGGTCAGCCCCGCCGTCACGACGACGATGCGTCGGCTCATGCCTGCACCTCGACCCGGGCCCGGGCGGGCTCGACGAGGTGGTGCGGGGCGTCGGGGCCGGCAGCGACGAGCGAGGCGTGGGTGGGCGGGTCGCTGGGCACGTGGGCGGGACGACGGCGCTCGAACTCCTTGCGGAGCACGGGCACGACCTCGGTGCCAAGCATCTCCACCTGCTCCATCACCAGCGACGTCGGCAGGCCGGCGTGGTCGACGAGGAAGAGCTGGCGCTGGTAGTCGCCGGCGTAGTCGGCGAAGCCCAGGGTGCGCTCGATGACCTGCTCGGGGGTGCCGACGGTCAGCGGGGTCATCTCGGTGAAGTCCTCCAGCGACGGGCCGTGGCCGTAGACCGGGGCGTTGTCGAAGTAGGGGCGGAAGACCCGCTTGGCCTCGGCCTCGGTGGAGGCCATGAACACCTGCCCGCCGAGCCCGACGTAGGCCTGGTCGGCGGCGCCGTGGC
>NZ_JAOPWY010000071.1 GCF_025965415.1 Nocardioides sp. | reverse complement strand
GGCCGGGTGGGAGTCCCCACCCGGCCCTCGCCGGTGCGTCCTGCGTGGCTGGCTCAGACGAGCTTGACGACCACGTTCCGGATGACCTTGTTGCCGGCCTCGTCAGCGATGAGGACCGTGACCTTGGCCTTCACCCGGTACTTGCTCTTGTCCTTCGCGCTGGCGTCGCGGTAGCGGTCCACGGCGCGCAGCACCTTCTTCGACGCCTTCTTGCCGACCCGCAGTGAGAGGGAGGCGACGTCGCCGGACCCCGTGCTGGTCGCCGAGGTGGTCCGCAGGGTGATCGCCTTCGTGCGGCCGGCGATCGTGATCATCCCGGCGCCCGTCGCGGTGATGCTCTCGGAGGCGGTCGCCCTGACGACGACGCGCAGCTTCTTGCCCTGTCGCTGGGGCGCCTTCGTCTTGACCACGGCACCGCTGACGGCCGTGTCGAGCGGCACGGGGGCCGTCGGCGTCGCGGTCGGCGTCGGAGTCGGCGTCGGAGTCGCGGCGGGGGCCACGCCCGCCGTCCACAGCTCGCGGCCGGCGGCCTCAGTGGCAGCAGTGAAGAAGAGCTCGCCATTGGCGTTGGTGATCCAGGAGGGGTTGCTCCCGTCGATTCCGGACCAGATGTCGGCGGCGACCGAGGTGTTGGCGGCAGTGCCGTCGGTCGTCCAGAGCTCGCGACCCTCGAGACCGCGGTCGGCGCTGAACCACAGGCGCCCGCCCACCTCGGTGAGGTCATAGGGATAGGAGTCGAAGGAGCCCGGCGCGAGGTCGGACAGCATGCTCGCCGAGGCGCCGTCAGCCTTCCACAGCTCGCGACCCGAGACGCGGTTCTGGCCTGAGAAGTAGACCGACGTGCCGACCACCGTGAGCTCGCGCGGGTAGCTGCTATCGGTGCCCGGGTTGGCGTCCACCACCAGCGCGGTGCCGGCCTCGGTGCCGTCGCTCCTCCAGAGCTCGGTGCCCGTGTCCTCGTTCCTGCCGGTGAAGTAGAACGCACCCCCCGCGGCGACACCAGCGCCATAGCCATACCAGCCGTATCCGCCCGCTCCGCTCGCGGGGCCGGCCCAAGCGTCCTTGACCAGGGTGGTGCCGGCCTCGGTGCCGTCGCTCGTCCACAGCTCACGCCCGTGGGTGCCGTCGTCGGCGGTGAGGAAGAGGGTTCCTCCGACCGCCGCCATCGTGGTGTAGTACACGCCCCAGTCACGGCCCGGCCAGATGTCCTTGACGAGGGTGGTCCCGGCCTCGGTGCCGTCGCTCTTCCACAGCTCGTAGCCGGTGGCGTCCTGGTAGGCGGTGAAGAACAGCGAATCACCGACCACCGCGGCCCGGTTGAAGTAGCCCAGGCCCCCGTTGTAGCCGTCGTTGATGTCCTTCACGAGCACGGTCCCGGCGTCGGTGCCGTCGCTCTTCCACAGCTCCGCTCCGGTCCCGGGCCGGTAGGCGGCGAACAGCAGCTCGTCACCGAGCTTGTTGAGCGCGCCGTAGTTCTGGGCGCCGCCGCCAGTGCCCGGCCAGACGTCCTTGACGAGGGTGGTGCCGGCCTCCGTGCCGTCGCTCTTCCACACCTCGCGTCCGTGCGTGCCGTCGTCCGCGGTGAAGAAGAGCGTGCCGCCGACGGCGGTGAGGTTCGAGGGGTAGCTCGGGCCGCCGGGGTTGATGTCGGCCACGCGCTGCGACCCGGCCGCGGTGCCGTCGGTCTTCCACAGCTCGCGGTCGCCGTCGGCGTCCGCCGCCACGAAGAAGGTGGTGTCCCCGACGGCCGTGAGGAGCACGGGGTCGGAGGACGCGGTGCCGGCCACCAGGTCGCCGACCTGCCGGGGGGTGACGTCGACCGGGCCCGCCTGGGCGGGCGCGACGCCCGCGAACGCGGCGGCAGCGGCGGTGACCAGGGTGCCGGTGACGGCCACCTTGCGGGTGCGTGCCCTGGCGCGCGCGGCCTGCGCCGCGCTCTTCCGGCGCTTCAAGAGCTTCTGACGCTGACGAGCCCCCACGGGCATCTCCTTACAACGGTGTGATCTGACCCCGAAACGATAGGTGTGATGCGTGAGGCACGTGGGACTACGGCGTTTTCTTTACCGTCACCCCCTCCTTGCGGGCGGTCAGGAGGGTGGTGCCGGGACGGCCCACGCCGTGCGGGCGATCTCGCTGCGCTCCTCCGCGACGTCGGGGAACCTGACGCCCGGCAGCACCGAGACGTCGAAGATCTCCCTAATGCGGTCCTCGAAGCGCACGGACGCCACGATCTCGCCGGTCCTGGTGTCGACGGCCCAGACGCCGCACTCGAGGCGAGGCAGCGAGGCGATGGGAAGTCCGCCGAACGTCGCCGTCTCCCGTGCCTGGGAAGTCCCGACGAAGGCCAGGTGGCCGTGGAACGAGAGTCCCCGTGCGAACCCAGGCACCTCGGCCACCGTGGTCGTCGTACCGGTCTCCGGGTCACAGGTGAGCAGCCGGCCGCGACCGGACTCGAGCACCCACAACCGACCGTCGTGCCACCGGGGGGAGTGCGGCATCGAGAGTCCCTCGACGACGGTCCGCCCGCTGGGCACCTCCAGCACGACGCCGCCGTCGGCCTTGCGGGCCCGCCATCCGCCGGCCTCGTCGCTCACGCCGAGTGCCGTGACGTAGCGGGGGACACCGTCCACCAGGGCGAGCCCGTTGAGGTGGCAGCGGTCCTCGGGCGCCAGGGCGCTGACGAAGGGCGGCTGCCAGCGCGGGACGAAGCTGTGGTCGGTGTCGAGCGTGGCCAGGCAGCTGAACTGGGTGGCCACGACCCACAGGCCCTCCGCGCCGAAGCCGAGGTCGTGCACGGAGATGTCGCCGGTGACGTGGGAGTTGCGCGGCACGAAGTAGGCGTCGTGGCTGCCCCGGGGATCGACGCCGGCGGCGAGCTCGGCGAAGTTGCGGTAGTCCAGGACCTCCGAGGCCACGCCCAGGGCGAAGCCGCGCGGGTGCAGCGCGATCCCCATGGGCCGGTCGAAGGCGCGCAGGTGCACGCCGAGGCGGCCTGCGTCGTGGCGCAGCACGATCACGCGGTCGGACTGGTACGTCGTGACCATCAGCGAGGAGCCCAGCGACTTCAGGAGCCCCGACAGCCCGTCGTCGTGGGCGGTCAGGCTGCCGGGGGCGGTGGTCGGCGCCAGGCTGGGGGCGACCGGGCGCGCCTGCGACCGCGCGCGCGCCACGAGCGCCCGGACGTCGTCGTCCGACTCGCCCTCGCCGGCGCCCTCGCGGGTGCCGCGGCCGAGTCCGACGGCCAGCTCCCGCAAGGGGCCGGACGAGAGCGGGTGCCAACCGAGGCCGAGGAATCCGAAGACCTGCTGTGCGGCATCCTCCGGCTCGGCGACGAGGTCGTCCACGTCGACGACGCGTCCTCGCTCGGGGCCCACCCGCTCGACGAGGTCCAGCGCCGACGCGGTGAGCTGCTTCCAGCCCCCGGGGGTCGGGGGCTGGTGGAGGTGGACGACGAACGAGTCCACCGACACCTCCTCGCGGCGCTCGTCGTCCGCGTCGAAGACGAGCGGCCGGGACGGGGCGTGCGCGTCATAGCGGTCCGGGTCCAGGCGGGCGTGGTGCTCGGCCCGCGCCTCCCCGGTCCACGGGACCACCGCGCTGGCGTCCCAGGCCCCCGGGGCCATCAACAACGAGGCCCGGAGCGCGTCGTACGCGGGACCGGTGCTGCCGGTCACGAGGACCGGGCGGGCGGTGCCGGGGTCGCTGGCAGGGGTGGGGACGGTCTGCGGGGTGGACATGGCGTGGGATCCTTCCACGGCGCAGCCTCGCGCGAGCTCGGACGCGCCCGTCCCGTCCCGCACGCTGGCCATGCCACCATCCGAGACTCGCGTTCCAGATGTTGGGACGACTGTCACACTCGCTTGACGCCGGACAGCCCCGGCGACGACGGTTGTCACATGCGCACCGAGATTCTTGTACGCACGCGACGCGTGAGCTGAGGCCCCAGGCCGCAGGCACACGCGTCACCCCTCGTCGCCCACTGGGCCGGGGGGTTTTTTGTTGGGCAGGGCACGACCGGACGAAGAAGGCGGACCATGACGGAGCAGGGCGGGCAGGGCGGCGGGACGGTCTCAGGGGCACAGAGCCTGGTGACCTCCCTGGAGGCGGCCGGGGTCACCGACATCTTCGGCATCCCGGGTGGAGCGATCCTCCCGGCGTACGACCCGTTGATGGACTCCACCCGGATCCGGCACATCCTGGTCCGCCACGAGCAGGGCGCGGGCCACGCCGCCCAGGGGTACGCCGCCGCGACGGGCCGGGTGGGCGTCTGCATGGCCACCTCCGGCCCCGGCGCCACCAACCTCGTCACCCCGCTGGCGGACGCGCACATGGACTCGGTGCCCCTCGTGGCCATCACCGGCCAGGTGGGCGCCTCGATGATCGGCACCGACGCCTTCCAGGAGGCGGACATCCGCGGCATCACGATGCCGATCACCAAGCACAACTTCCTGGTCACCGACCCTGCCGACATCCCGGGCAGGATCGCCGAGGCCTTCCACATCGCCTCCACCGGTCGCCCGGGTCCGGTGCTCGTCGACATCGCGAAGTCGGCGCTGCAGGCGCAGACCACCTTCGCGTGGCCGAGCGAGCTGCACCTGCCCGGCTACCGTCCGGTCACCACGCCGCACGCCAAGCAGATCAGGGAGGCGGTGCGCCTGATCAAGGACGCCCGCCGCCCGGTCCTCTACGTCGGCGGCGGCGTGATCCGCGCCGGCGCCTCGTCGGAGCTGGCCCGCCTGGCCGCGCTCACCGGCATCCCGGTCGTCACCACGCTGATGGCTCGGGGCGCGTTCCCCGACAGCAACCCGCAGAACCTCGGCATGCCCGGCATGCACGGCACGGTCGCCGCGGTCGCGGCGCTGCAGAAGAGCGACCTGATCATCAGCCTCGGTGCCCGCTTCGACGACCGGGTGACCGGCAACCTCGATTCCTTCGCTCCCCACGCCCTCGTCATCCACGCCGACATCGACCCGGCCGAGATCGGCAAGAACCGCCACGCGGACGTGCCGATCGTGGGGGACTGCAAGGAGGTCATCGCCCAGCTCGTGGCGGTCCTGACGGCCGAGGGTCCCGACGCCGACTACGAGGCCTGGGTCGCCTTCCTCTCCGGCGTCAAGCAGCAGTACCCGCTCGGCTACGACACCCCGGCCACGGGCCTCGCCCCGCAGTACGTCATCGAGCGGCTCGGCGAGATCTCCGGCTCCGACACGATCTTCACCTCGGGCGTTGGCCAGCACCAGATGTGGGCCGCGCAGTTCATCGGCTACGAGAAGCCCAACACGTGGCTCAACTCCGGCGGGCTCGGCACGATGGGCTACTCGGTGCCCGCGGCGATGGGTGCCAAGGTCGGCATTCCGGACAGCACGGTGTGGGCGGTCGACGGCGACGGCTGCTTCCAGATGACCAACCAGGAGCTCGCCACCTGCGCGATCAACGACATCCCGATCAAGGTCGCGATCATCAACAACGAGTCGCTCGGCATGGTCCGCCAGTGGCAGACGCTCTTCTACAACGAGCGCTACTCCAACACCGACCTCCACTCCAAGCGGATCCCCGACTTCGTCAAGCTCGCCGACGCCTACGGCTGCGTCGGGCTCGCCTGCGAGTCGCCGGAGGAGGTCGACGCCACGATCGAGAAGGCCATGTCGATCAACGACCAGCCGGTCGTGGTCGACTTCCGGGTGCACCGTGACGCGATGGTGTGGCCGATGGTCGCCGCCGGCACCAGCAACGACGAGATCAAGTACGCCCGGGACCTGGCGCCCCAGTTCGACGAGGACGACGTCTGATGGACCGCTGGCTGAGCAGCGAGCGTGTCGAAACCAAGGAGATCCGATGAGCAAGCACACCCTCTCCGTCCTGGTCGAGAACAAGCCCGGCGTGCTGGCCCGGATCGCCGGCCTGTTCTCCCGCCGTGGCTTCAACATCGACAGCCTCGCGGTCGGTCCGACCGAGCACCCCGAGGTGTCCCGGATGACGATCCTCGTCAACGTGGCCGAGTCGCCCCTCGAGCAGGTCACCAAGCAGCTCAACAAGCTCGTCGAGGTGATCAAGATCGTCGAGCTCGACGGGGCCGGCTCGGTCAACCGCGAGCTCCTGCTGGTCAAGGTCCGCGCCGACGCGAGCACCCGCGGCGCGGTGCTGGACGCCGTACAGCTGTTCCGGGCCAAGGTGGTCGACGTCTCGCCCGAGGCCGTCACCGTCCAGGCCGTGGGCAACGCCGACAAGCTCACCGACCTGCTCCGGGTGCTCGAGCCCTTCGGCATCCGCGAGCTCGTGCAGTCCGGGATGGTCGCGATCGGGCGCGGCTCGCGCTCGATCAGCGAGCGCCCGCAGCGCCCGGTCGCCGTGCCCGCGCCGCCCAGGGCCGTCTGACCCACCACCGCCAGCACCCTCACTTAGCTCCACCACCCTGAGAAACCCACCGATGAAGGAGAGCCCCCAGTGGCTGAGATGTTCTACGACGACGACGCGGACCTGAGCCTGATCCAGGGCAAGAACGTCGCGGTGATCGGCTACGGCAGCCAGGGCCACGCCCACGCCCTGTCCCTGCGCGACTCCGGCGTCGACGTCCGGATCGGCCTGCAGCCCGGCTCCAAGAGCCGGGAGAAGGCCGAGGCCGAGGGCCTGCGCGTCCTCACCCCGCGCGAGGCCGCCGAGGAGGCCGACCTGATCGTGATCCTCGCCCCCGACCAGCACCAGCGCAAGCTCTACGCCGAGGAGATCGAGCCCGCGCTCACCCCGGGCGACACCCTGGTCTTCGGCCACGGCTTCAACATCCGCTTCGGCTACATCACCCCGCCCGAGGGCGTCGACGTCTTCATGGTCGCCCCCAAGGGCCCCGGCCACCTCGTGCGTCGTGAGTACGTCGACGGGCGCGGCGTGCCCGTCCTCGTCGCGGTCGAGAAGGACGAGTCGGGCAGCGCCTGGGACCTCGCCCTGTCCTACGCCAAGGCCATCGGCGGTCTGCGCGCCGGCGGGATCAAGACCACCTTCACCGAGGAGACCGAGACCGACCTGTTCGGTGAGCAGGCCGTGCTCTGCGGCGGCGCCTCGCAGCTGGTGATGTACGGCTTCGAGGTGCTCACGGAGGCCGGCTACCAGCCCGAGGTGGCCTACTTCGAGTGCCTCCACGAGCTCAAGCTGATCGTCGACCTGATGTACGAGGGCGGGATCGCCAAGCAGCGCTGGTCGGTCTCCGACACCGCCGAGTTCGGCGACTACGTCTCCGGCCCGCGTGTGATCACCCCCGACGTGAAGAAGAACATGGAGGACGTGCTCGCCGACATCAAGAGCGGCGCGTTCGCCGAGCGCTTCATCACCGACATGGACAACGGGTCCCCGGAGTTCACCGAGTTCCGCAAGAAGGGTGAGGCGCACCCGATCGAGCAGACCGGCCGCGAGCTGCGCAAGCTGATGGCCTGGGTGAAGTCGCACGACACCGACTACGTCGAGGGCACCTCCGCCCGCTGACTCTCAACATGAGGTCAGCCTAACTTAGGTTAGGCTGACCTCATGTTGGCGAACTACCTGATCGGGTTGCGCGAGGGGCTGGAGGCCGCCCTCGTGGTGAGCATCCTGGTCGCCTACCTGGTGAAGACCGACCGCCGACGCCTGCTGCCCCGTGTGTGGGCCGGCGTGGGCCTCGCGGTGCTGATGAGCGTCGGCCTCACCCTCGGCCTCGGCCTGCAGAGCCGCCAGCTCACGTTCCGCACCCAGGAGCTCGTCGGCGGTGCGCTGTCGATCATCGCGGCCGCCTTCGTCACCTGGATGATCTTCTGGATGGCCGGGGCCGCGCGCTCCATCGCCGGCGAGCTGCGCGGGCGCGTGGACGCCGCCGCGGACTCGCGCTGGTCCCTGGTCGTGGTCGCCTTCCTCGCGGTCGGCCGCGAGGGGCTCGAGACCGCGCTGATCCTCTGGACCGCCGCCCGCACGGCCACGGGGCGCGACCTGCCCGACGCCGCCCCGGTCACGTCCGAGCCGCTCCTCGCCGCCGTGCTCGGCATCGCCACGGCCGTCGTGCTCGGCTACCTCGTCTACCGCGGCGCCGTCTCGATCAACCTGACCCGCTTCTTCGCCTGGACGGGCGCCCTGCTCGTCCTCGTCGCCGCCGGCGTCCTGTCCTACGGCATGCACGACCTGCAGGAGGCCGGCGTGCTGCCCGGCCTGGGCGCGGTGATGTTCGACATCACCCACGTGCTGCCGCCCGACTCGCTCGTCGCGACCCTGCTCAAGGGCTTCTTCAACTTCTCGCCGGCGACCACGTGGGTCGAGGGCGTCGTGTGGCTCGCCTACGTCTGCGTCGTGCTCCCGCTCTTCCTCTCGCGCATCCGACGGCGCACGCAGACCCCCACCCCACGCCCTGACCCCGAAGGAATCCCCGCATGAACCGCACTGCCATCGCCCTCCTCGGCGCCACCGCGCTGGCCGCGACCCTGGGCGCCTGCGGCACCGAGAGCACCGCACCGACCAGCTCCTCGGGCGCGTCCGGCGACGCCGGCGACGCGCGTGCCCTGACCGTCGACTCCTCCGCCGACGCGTGCACGCTGTCGGCCGCCGAGGCCCCCGCGGGCACGCTCACCTTCGACGTGACCAACTCCGGCGACCAGGTCACCGAGTTCTACCTCCTCGACGAGGACGGCCTGCGCATCGTCGCCGAGGTCGAGAACATCGGCCCCAGCATCACCCGCGCGCTGACCGTCAACGCCCCGGCGGGGACCTACGTCACCGCCTGCAAGCCGGGGATGACCGGCGAGGGGATCCGCGGCGAGCTCACCGTCACCGAGTCCGACGAGGAGGTCGAGGTCTCCGCCGACGAGCAGGAGCTCGTCGACCAGGCCGAGGCCAACTACGCGGCGTACGTCGAGGACCAGTCGGCCCAGCTGCTCGAGAAGACCCAGGAGTTCGTCGACCTCTACGCCGCCGGCGACGACGACGCGGCGCGGGCGCTCTACCCGGTCGCGCGCACCCACTGGGAGCGGATCGAGACCGTGGCCGAGTCGTTCGGCGACCTCGACCCGCTGATGGACGCCCGCGAGGCCGACCTCGAGCCGGGCCAGGAGTGGAGCGGCTGGCACCTCATCGAGAAGGACCTCTGGCCCCAGCGTGCCGAGGACTACACCCCGCTCACCGACGCCGAGCGCACGTCGTACGCCGACGACCTGCTCGCCCACACCGAGGAGCTCGACTCCCGCGTGCAGGAGCTGACCTACACGGTCGACGCGATCGCCAACGGCTCGCGCGGCCTGCTCGAGGAGGTCGCGACCGGCAAGGTCACCGGCGAGGAGGAGTACTGGTCGCGCACCGACCTGTGGGACTTCCAGGCCAACGTCGACGGCGCCCGCGTCGCCTGGGAGGGCGTGCAGCCGATCGTCGCGGAGAAGGACGCCGACCTCGCCGACCAGCTCACCACCCGCTTCGACGAGCTGCAGGTCCTCCTCGACGAGCAGCGGGAGGGCGACGGCTTCGTCTCCTACGACGAGCTGACCCCCGCGCAGGTCAAGGCGTTCTCCGACTCGGTCAACGCCCTCTCCGAGCCGCTCTCGCGCCTCACTGCGGCGGTGCTGTCCTGACCGAGCAGAGGCCGGGCTCCCGGCTCAGCAGGCGTGGCCTGCTGGGTGGCGGGGTCGCGCTCACCGGCGCCGCGGGTGCCTTCGCCGCCGGGCGTACGACGGCGCACGCGGAGGTGTCGACGGCCGGCGCCGGCGGCGGCC
>NZ_JAOPWY010000056.1 GCF_025965415.1 Nocardioides sp. | reverse complement strand
GGGCGTAGTTGCGGCCGAACGTCTCCTCGCCCCCGATCCCGCGCAGGATGCGGAGACCGGCCACGATGTCGGTGGCCATCGACGTGAGCTCGGAGTTGCGGCTGCGCTCGACCTGCTGGCGTCGGTGCAGCGGTCGCAGCAGCGGCAGCGCGGCGCCGAGGAGGACCGGTGCGGCGACGAGCACGACCACGCCGAGCTGCCACGACATCGACAGCACGATCGCCGCGACGGTCAGGTAGGAGACGAACTGTGCCGCGGACCGCGCCAGGATCTCGGTCAGCGCACCGAACTCGTCGGAGTCGCTCGACGCGACGCTGAGCACCTCGCCGGTGGGGGAGCGCCGCGGCAGGACGTGGCCCATCTGCGCGATCTTGCGGGTGACCATCTGCGTCGTGCCGTAGAGGCTGATCAGCCAGCTGCGCACGACCAGCGTGTGGAAGACGACGCCGAAGACGCCGCCGACCACGACCACGCCGAGCATGACCGCCACCCATCCCAGGAGGGCGCTCGTCGAGCCCGCGAGGATGCCCTCGTCGACGGCCCGGCCGAAGATGTAGGGACCGAACGTCAGGGGCATCAGCCACAGCAGGCAGGCCAGGGTGGACAGGCTGATGACCTGCCACTGCTGGCGCAGCACCCACCTGAGGAACGCCGCGGGCGACCGGGTGTCGGGGTCCGGCGTGGGAGCGTCGTCTGAACCGGAGAAGAACGTCGCGATCCGGGGTGGGAAGTCCTGCATGTCGTGATGAGCGTAGGTGCCCGTGCCCATGCGGCACGACGCATTAACGGCTCAGGCGTACGCCGGGTAGTCGACGTAGCCCTCGGCGGCGCCGCCGTAGAAGGACTCGGGCCGCTGCGGGTTGAGGGGGAGGCCCTCGGCCAGTCGCCGCGGCAGGTCCGGGTTGGCGATGAAGGTGCGACCGAAGGCCGCGGCGTCGATCAGCCCGGCCTCCAGCAGCCGGTTCGCCTTCTCGAGGTCGTAGTTGCCCGCGCCGACGATGGGTCCGGGGTGGGCCGCGCGCAGCGCCTGCCGGTAGTCGTCGTCGAGGACCGGTCCGCCGGCCCAGTCGGGCTCGGACAGGTGGAGGAACGCGAGGTCGCGGCGGCCCAGCTCGCCGGCGACGTACAGCCCGGCCTCGGCGCCTTCGGGGTCGTCGGTGCCGTTGAAGGAGCCGACCGGGGAGATCCGGATCGCGACCCGGTCGGCGGACCAGGCGTCGATGACCGCGTCGGTGACCTCGAGCATCAGCCGGGCGCGGTTCTGCAGCGAGCCGCCGTACTCGTCCGTGCGCTGGTTGGCGTCGGCGGCGAGGAACTGGTGGAGCAGGTAGCCGTGGGCGCCGTGGATCTCGACGAGGTCGAAGCCGGCCTCGCGTGCGTTGACCGCGGCCCGGCGGTAGTCCTCGATCACGCGCGGGATCTCCTCGAGGCCCAGCGCCCGAGGGGTCGGGCAGCTGACGCGGGTGGGCCGGCCGTCCTCGCCGCGCACGGTGGTGCGGTTGCGGTAGGGCAGTGCGCTCGCCGACACCGGCAGGCCGCCGTCGTGGAAGGACTCGTGGGAGACCCGGCCGACGTGCCAGAGCTGGGCGGCGATGAGGCCCCCGGCGTCGTGGACGGCGTCGGTGACCTCGCGCCAGCCCTCGACCTGCTCGGCGCTGTGGATGCCGGGCGTGTCCATGTAGCCCTTGCCCTCGGGGCTGACCTGGGTGCCCTCCGAGATCAGCAGGCCGGCGCTCGCCCGCTGCACGTAGTACTCGGCCATCAGTGCGTTGGGCACGTCACCTGGCGCCGTCGCGCGCATCCGGGTGAGCGGCGCCATGAGGACGCGGTTGGCGGTCTGGACGGCGCCGAGGGTCAGGGGCTCGAAGAGGGAGGGCACGGGGGGCCAACGGGTGCCCACCGCCACCTATTCCGGCCGCGGCCCCCTCGCGTGGCTGCCAGGGGGACCCCTGCGGGCGGTGTGCGGCACACCACCCGCGAGGCAGGATGGGCGCGTGACGCTTCTCTCCCAGCTGCGAGACGTTCCCGCCCGGCTCCGCAACGAGTCCCGGCAGGTACCCACCCACGACATCGACGAGGACGAGGTCGAGGTCGAGTCGACGGCCCACGCCGCCGCCGGCGTCACCGCCGTCGCCGTCGCCATGCGGCGCGCCATCGGCCAGATGGGTGTACGCCGCACGGCGTCCACCCTGACCCGGCTCAACCAGGTCGACGGCTTCGACTGCCAGGGCTGTGCCTGGCCGGACCCGGCACCCGGGCACCGGCACGCGGCCGAGTTCTGCGAGAACGGCGCCAAGGCCGTCGCCGAGGAGGCGACCCGCCAGTTGCTCGACCGCGAGTTCTTCGCGACCCACTCCGTCGAGGACCTCGCCGGGCGCACCGAGTTCTGGCTCGGCAAGCAGGGCCGCATCACCGAGCCGATGGTCCTGCGCCCGGGCGCCACCCACTACACCCCGATCTCGTGGGACGACGCCTTCGCCACCATGGCCGACCACCTGCGCCGGCTCGACCACCCCGACCAGGCCACCTTCTACACCTCGGGCAAGACCTCCAACGAGGCCGCGTTCGTCTACCAGCTGTTCGTGCGCGCCTTCGGGACCAACAACCTCCCCGACTGCTCCAACATGTGCCACGAGTCCTCCGGGTCCGCGCTCGTGGACACCATCGGCATCGGCAAGGGCTCGGTCAGCCTCGAGGACATCCACCAGGCCAAGCTCCTGCTGATCGTCGGGCAGAACCCGGGCACCAACCACCCGCGGATGCTGTCGGCGCTGGAGGAGGCGAAGTCCCGCGGTGCGCGCATCATCTCGATCAACCCGCTCCAGGAGGCCGGCCTGGTCCGCTTCAAGAACCCGCAGAAGCCCAAGGGGCTCACGGTGGGCACCGCGCTGGCCGACCTGCACCTGCCGATCCGGCTCAACGGCGACCTCGCGTTCTTCCAGGCGGTGGGCGCGTTGCTGGTCGAGTGGGACGCGGTCGACCACGACTTCCTCGACCAGTACACGACCGGCTTCGACGCCTACGTCGACCACGTCGCCGACCTCGACTGGGACAAGGTCGAGGCCTCGACCGGCCTGACCCGCGACGAGATCACCACTGCCGCCCGCATGATCGCGGAGTCGCCGGCCACGATCACCTGCTGGGCGATGGGCATCACCCAGCACCACAACGCGGTGGGCACCATCAAGGAGATCGTCAATGTCGCCCTGCTGCAGGGCAACATCGGCAAGCCCGGTGCGGGCGTGTGCCCCGTGCGCGGCCACTCCAACGTCCAGGGCGACCGGACGATGGGCATCTGGGAGCGCGTGCCCGACCACTTCCTCGACGCGATCCGCGACGAGTTCGGCTTCGAGCCGCCCCGCGAGCACGGGCTCGACACCGTCGGCTCGATCGAGGCGCTGCGCGACGGGAAGATCCGGGTCTTCATGGGGATGGGCGGCAACTTCGTCGGCGCCGCCCCCGACACGGAGGCCACCGAGGCGGCGATGCGCAACGCCGCGCTGACCGTGCACGTCTCCACCAAGCTCAACCGCTCGCACGTCGTCCACGGTGGGGAGGCGCTGATCCTGCCCGCCCTGGGCCGCAGCGAGAAGGACCTCACCGGGGGCCGGGTGCAGCGGGTGACCGTCGAGGACTCGATGTCGGCGGTGCACGCCTCGCACGGTCCGCTCGACCCGCCGTCGGAGCACCTGCGCTCCGAGGTCGACATCATCTGCTCCCTCGCCCTCGCCACGCTCGGTGACGACTCGCCGGTCCCGTGGGCTGCGTTCCGCGACGACTACACCGAGATCCGCCGCCGGATCGCCCGCGTCGTCCCCGGCTGCGCGTCGTACGACGAGAAGGTCGACGAGCCTGGTGGCTTCGTGCTGCCGCACCCGCCCCGTGACAACCGGGTGTTCGAGACGACGAGCGGCCGAGCGGTCATCACGTCGACGCCGCTCGAGGTGCTCGACGTGCCGCAGGGTCGCTTCCTGCTGCAGACGATGCGCTCCCACGACCAGTTCAACACCACGATCTACGGCCTCGACGACCGCTACCGGGGTGTCAAGGGGGGCCGGCGGGTCGTCTTCGTCAACCCCGACGACCTGCGTGACCTCGGCTACGCCGAGGGGGACGTGATCGACCTGGTCAGCGAGTGGCGCGACGGCGTCGAGAGGATGGCCCGGTCCTTCCGCGTCGTCTCCTACGACCAGCCGCGCGGGTGCGTGGCGGCCTACTACCCCGAGGCCAACCCTCTCGTCCCGCTGGACTCCACGGCGGAGAAGAGCAACCAGCCGGTCTACAAGTCCATCGTGGTCCGGCTGGACCGTCCCGGGGAGGCCGGCCAGGGGACCGGCTCCTCGCACGGCTCCGCCGACCAGGGCGAGGGGTCGCTTCGCGACGACACCCCTCACCACCTCAGCTGAGGCTCGGCCGCGGGTGAGCTGAGGGTTGCCTCACCAGAACCCACCCACGGGTTCCGCAGTCCGGGTACGGTGGCGAGCGATGACCACGCACATCGACGTGCTCACCTCGCGCGAGGTCCCACTGGGGGGTCCCAGGGCCATGCGCGTACGACGCACGCTCCCGCAGCGCCATCGTTCCCTGATCGGCGCCTGGTGCTTCGTGGACCACTACGGGCCCGACGAGGTCGAGCAGACCGGCGGGATGGTCGTCGCGCCGCACCCGCACACCGGGCTGCAGACCGCGAGCTGGCTCTTCGAGGGCGAGATCGAGCACCGCGACTCGGCGGGCAACCTCGCCGTCGTACGCCCTGGTGAGCTCAACCTGATGACGTCGGGCCACGGGATCAGCCACTCCGAGGTCTCCACACCCGGCACCTCGGTCCTGCACGGCGCCCAGCTGTGGATCGCCCTGCCCGAGGCCAGCCGCGACACGGACCCCGGCTTCGAGCACTACGTCCCCCAGCCCGTGCGCGGCCCGGGCTGGGAGGCTCGCGTGTTCCTCGGCTCGCTGCTCGGGGCGAGCTCCCCGGTGCGGACCCACACCCCGCTGCTGGGGGTCGAGCTGATGCTGGCGACCGGCAAGAGCCTCGAGGTCGAGGTCGACGAGACCTTCGAGCACGGCGTCCTGCTCGACGTCGGCGTGATCGAGGTGGAGGGGACCGAGCTCAAGCCCAGCGACCTCGCCTACCTCCCGCCGGGCGGCAGGACCGTGACCATCACCGCCCTCGAGGAGTGCCGCCTGCTGGTCCTCGGCGGACCGCCGTTCGGCGAGGCCATCGTGATGTGGTGGAACTTCATCGGCCGCACCCACGACGAGATCGTGGGCTTCCGCGAGGAGTGGCAGTCGCAGGTCGTCGACGGGACCCAGGCGGACGGCCGCTTCGGTGTCGTCGACATCGACCTGAAGCCGATCCCGGCCCCCACCCTGCCCCACGTCCGGCTCAAGCTCCGGCACTGACCCCGGACGGCTGCGGCCCACGGCGAAGCGTCGATGCGGCCCTCGGCCCGATAGATTCAGGCAGTGCCCGACACCCGCCCCCGCCGTACGTTCGCCGTCATCAGCCACCCCGACGCGGGCAAGTCCACCCTCACCGAGGCGCTGGCACTGCACGCCCGGGTGATCACCGAGGCAGGGGCCGTCCACGGCAAGGGCGACCGTCGCGCCACCGTCTCGGACTGGATGGCGATGGAGAAGGCGCGCGGCATCTCGATCACCTCGGCCGCGCTGCAGTTCGTCTACCGCGACCACGTGATCAACCTGGTCGACACCCCTGGCCACAGCGACTTCTCGGAGGACACCTACCGCGTGCTGTCCGCCGTCGACTCCGCCGTGATGCTGGTCGACGCGGGGAAGGGGCTCGAGCCCCAGACCCTCAAGCTGTTCAAGGTCTGCGCGCTGCGCGGCATCCCGGTGATGACGGTCATCAACAAGTGGGACCGGCCCGGGCTCTCGGCGCTCGAGCTGATGGACCTCATCCAGCAGAAGATCAAGCTGCGGCCCACGCCGCTGACCTGGCCGGTCGGTGAGGCCGGCGACTTCCGCGGTGTGCTGGACCGGCGTACGGGCGAGTTCGTGAAGTACACCCGCACCGCCGGCGGCGCCACCCGCGCCCCCGAGCGCCGGATGGCCGCCGACGAGGTCGAGGAGGTCGACGCAGCCCTGTGGGCCGACGCGCTCGAGGAGCACGAGCTGCTCACCCTCGACGAGGCCGACCACGACCAGGACCGGTTCCTGGCGGGGGAGACGACGCCCGTCATGTTCGCGTCCGCCCTGCAGAACTTCGGAGTCGCCCAGCTGCTCGACCTGCTGCTCGACATCGCCCCCGACCCCAGCCCGACCGAGGGCGTCGACGGCTCGGTCCGCAAGGTCGAGGACGACTTCAGCGCCTTCGTCTTCAAGGTCCAGTCGGGCATGAACAACGCCCACCGCGACCGTCTCGCCTACGCCCGGGTCGTGTCGGGTGCCTTCGAGCGCGGCATGGTCGTCACCCACGCCTCCACCGGTCGCCCCTTCGCGACGAAGTTCGCCCAGTCGGTCTTCGGCCGCGACACGCAGTCGGTCGAGACCGCCGAGCCGGGCGACATCATCGGCTTCGTCAACGCCCAGTCCCTGCGCGTCGGCGACACGGTCTACGTCGGCGACCCGATCGAGTACCCGCCCGTCCCCAGCTTCGCCCCCGAGCACTTCGTGACCGCCAGCGCCGGCGACATCGGCCGCTACAAGCAGTTCCGCCGCGGCATCGAGCAGCTCGACCAGGAGGGCGTGGTGCAGGTGCTGCGCTCCGACCTGCGCGGCGACCAGAACCCGGTCCTGGCCGCGGTCGGCCCGATGCAGTTCGAGGTCGTCGAGGACCGGATGACCAACGAGTTCAACTCCCCGATCCGCTTCAGCCGGCTCGACTACCAGGTCGCCCGGCGCACGGACGCGGCCGGCGCCGCGGCGCTCGCCGGGATGCGCGGCGTCGAGGTGCTCGAGCGCAGCGACGGCACCCGCCTCGCGCTCTTCGTCGACCAGTGGCGCGCCATGGTCACGGCCCGCGACAACCCCGACGTGATGCTCGAGGCGCTGCCGGCGGGCGGCAGCTGACCGACATCCTCCCTGTCGGTGGCGTGCGCGAGGATGCGGACATGGCGGACGGGGCGGCAGGCGCGGGACCAGTGGTCGGTGACGACGGCGTGGCGCGGTGTCCCTGGGGCGCCGGCGACCCGGTCAACCTGCGCTACCACGACAGCGAGTGGGGGAGGCGCGTCTCCGGCGAGGCCGCGCACCTCGAGCGGCTCACGCTCGAGGCGTTCCAGTCGGGGTTGTCCTGGCTGACCATCCTCAACAAGCGCGAGCACTTCCGCGCCGCCTTCGCCGGCTTCGACGCCGACACCGTCGCGGCCTACGACGACCGCGACGTCGAGCGGCTCATGGCCGACGCCGGCATCGTGCGCAACCGCCGCAAGGTCGACGCCGCGATCGCCAACGCCCGCGCCACCGTGGCCCTGCGGGAGCACGGCGGCCTCGAGGCCTTCATCTGGTCCTTCCGGCCCGAGCCGGGTCCGGCGCCGCTCACGACCGCCGACGTGCCCACGACCTCGCCGGAGTCGCTCGCGCTCTCCCGGGCGCTCAAGAAGGCCGGGTTCGCCCACGTCGGCCCCACCACGATGTACGCCCTCATGGAGGCCATCGGCCTCGTGGACGACCACCTGGCGGGGTGCCACCGACGGGGCACCGCCTGATCTCAGCCGGGCTTGCGCCAGACGGAGACGTGGCTCTCGCTGTCGTCGGCGAAGGGGCTGCCGTGCCAGTCGGCGACGCGGCGCTCGAGCTCCATGCCTGCGAGCTGGGCCATCAGGTCGCACTCGGCCGGCCAGATGTAGCGGAAGTTGCTCGCGCCGTACGTCACCGTGCCGTCGTCGTGGCGCCGGTAGTGGTGGGAGGTGCCCTGCTGGGTCGTCAGGTCGTAGGTGTCGAAGCCGGCGTGGTGGCGCCCGACGTGGAACGGCACCGCCGCCTGGCCGGGTGGGTAGCGCCGGATGCCGGGCACCCACAGCTCGACGACGAAGCGGCCGCCGGGGAGCAGGTGGCGCGCCGCGTTGCGGAAGCACGCGACCTGCTCGGCCTGGGTGCGCAGGTTGCCGATGCTGTTCCAGACGACGTAGACCAGGCCGAACTCGCCCGGCGCCGTCGCGGTCGCCATGTCCCCCACGACGACGGGGAGGTCGGCCCGCTTCGCGTGGAGCACGTCGACCATCGGCTGCGACAGCTCGATGCCGCTCACCGCGACGCCGCGCTCCGCCAGCGGGATGGCCACCCGGCCGGTGCCGATCGCCAGCTCGAGCGCGGCGCCGTCCCCGGCCAGCTCCGTCAGGAGGTCAACGGCGGGGTCGAGCACCTCGGGCGCGAACATGAACCCCGAGCTCTCGTCGTACCTCGCGGCCGTCTCGGCGTCCCAGTAGTCGCTGGTCGTCATTCCACCCACGCTGCCGTACGACGGACAGCGCTCGCCACCCGATTAGGCTGCCGGTCCATGACCCGCGTGCACGCCTTCACCGGCGACGATGCCCTGACCGACCTCGACGCCACCGGGCTGGTGGCGGCCCTCGCGGCCGGGGAGGTCTCGGTGCCGGAGGTCGTCGAGTCCGCGATCGCCCGCACCGAGCAGGTCGACCCGGCCCTCGGGGCCGTGGCCCACGCCGCCTTCGACCGGGCGCGCGGGGAGGCCCTCCACCCGCGGGGCGGCTGGTTCGCCGGCGTGCCGACCTTCGTCAAGGACAACGTCGACGTGGCGGGAATGCCCACGCAGCACGGCGCCGACGCGTTCACGGCCTCGCCCGCGCAGGCCGACGGCGACTTCGCCCGGATGTACCTCGCCACCGGGCTGATCCCGCTGGGCAAGACCCAGCTGTCCGAGTTCGGCTTCTCGGGCGCCGCCGACCACGTACGCCTGGGGCCGGTGCGCTCGCCGTGGAGCACCGACCACTACGCCGGCGCGTCGTCCGCGGGCTCCGCAGCGCTGGTGGCGGCGGGGGCCGTCCCGATCGCCCACGCCAACGACGGCGGCGGCTCGATCCGGATCCCGGCGGCGGTCAACGGGCTCGTCGGCCTCAAGCCCACCCGCGGCCGGCTGGCCCAGGACAAGATGATGCGCGACATGCCCGTGCGGATCGTCTCCGACGGGGTCCTGACGCGCAGCGTCCGCGACACCGCCGCCTTCTACCGCGAGGCCGAGAAGGTCTGGCGCAACCCGCTGCTGGCGCCGGTGGGCGACGTCACCCGCCCCGGCAAGGCCCGGTTGCGGATCGCCGTCGTCACCACCGGCATCGGCCGCGACCCCAGCCCCGAGGTGCGCGAGCTGACGCTGCGCACGGCCGCCCTGCTGGAGTCGCTGGGCCACCAGGTCGAGGAGATCGACAACCCGGTGCCCGCGAGCTTCCCCGAGCACTTCGTGCGCTTCTGGTCGATCCTGGCGCTCGCGATCTCCCGGCGCGGTCGCAAGGACTTCGGCCCCAGCTGGGACCCGACCAAGCTCGACAACCTCACCCTGGGGCTGGCCCGGCACGCGGCCCGGAACCTCCACAAGCAGCCGTTCTCGATCGCCGTGCTGCGCAGCTCCCAGCGGATGGCCGCCCGCCACCGCGCGTCGTACGACATCACCCTCACGCCGACCCTGGCCACGGAGACGCCCCGGGTCGGGCACCTGCGCCCCGACCAGGACTACGACGAGATCATGGCCCGGCTGATGGAGTGGGTGGCCTTCACGCCGCTGCAGAACGCCACGGGGGAGCCGGCCATCTCGCTGCCCCTGGCCACGACCGCCGGCGGGCTGCCGCAGGGCATGATGCTGGGCGCCGGAGCGGGTCGCGAGGCCCGGCTCCTGGGCCTGTCCTACGAGCTCGAGGAGGCCGTCGGATGGCCCCGGATCCAGGGGGCCTGAGGGGCCTTCCGGAGGCCGCTCGGAGGGGCGTCCGGAGCCGATTTCTCATCCGTGGTGGGGCGTGTGTATCGTTCTCCGTCGTTGCCCCTTTAGCTCAGTCGGCAGAGCGTCTCCATGGTAAGGAGAAGGTCTACGGTTCGATTCCGTAAAGGGGCTCTGGATCGGATCCCTCCCTCCGGGAGTTGTCCGGCCTCCGCGGCGGGGTAGCTCAGGTGGTTAGAGCACACGGCTCATAATCGTGGTGTCGCGGGTTCGAGTCCCGCCCCCGCTACCACCCACACTCCGCACCACCCGCAACCCGAGGATCACCCATGGCCAGCAAGAGCTCTGACGTTCGCCCCAAGATCACGCTCGCGTGCACGGAGTGCAAGGAGCGCAACTACATCACCAAGAAGAACCGGCGCAACGATCCCGACCGGATCGAGCTGAAGAAGTTCTGCCCGCGCTGCCGCGCCCACACCGCGCACCGCGAGACCCGCTGACGTTCTCACCGCAGCCGACCCGTCCGAGGTTCTCGGACGGGTCGTTGCGTTTCCCGGGCCCGCCCACGCCGTGCGCTCGTCCCTCGCACCCGGCTAGGGTCGTGACATGCCCGTCGACCCCTCGCTGGTGGGGCGCGAGTTCCCCGCGCCGGCACCCCTGACCGTCACGCCCGAGCGGGTCAGCGCCTTCGCGGCCGCCGTCGGGCACCCGGACGACTCGGTCCCGCCGACCTTCCCGATCGCGCTCGCCTTCGACGCCATGCAGGCGTTCCTCGACGCCGAGCGGATCGACCTGCACCGCATCGTGCACGGCGAGCAGCGCTTCGCCTACGCCCGTCCTCTGGTGCCTGGCGACGAGCTGAGCGCCACGCTGACCGTCACCGGCCTGCGCCAGATCGGCGGCGCCGACATCATCGCCACCAGCAGCGAGATCACCGACGCCACCGGCGCTGTCGTGTGCACCGGCAAGGCGACCCTGGTGCACTCGTCAGGAGGAGCAGCATGAGCGCCCTGGAGCCCGGAGCCACCCTCCCGCAGCGGGTCTTCACCGTCACGCGGGCCGACCTGGTCGCCTACGCCGAGGCCAGTGGCGACCACAACCCGATCCACCAGGACGAGGAGGTCGCGCTCAGCGTCGGCCTCCCCGGGGTGATCGCCCACGGCATGTACACCCTCGCCCTGGTCGGGACGGCCGTCGCGGAGTGGACCGGCGGCGCGGAGGTCGTCGACCTCGGCGCGAAGTTCACCAGCCCCGTCGTCGTACCTGCCGAGGGCGGCGCGGAGGTCGAGGTGGGCGGCACCGTCAAGTCCGTCGCCGACGGCCTCGTCACCCTCGCGCTCGAGGTGACCTGCGGGGGCCAGAAGGTGCTCGGCATGCCCAAGGCCGTCGTGCGCGAGGCCACCGTCCGTGCCTGACCTGCGCGACCACACCACCCTGCGCCTGGGTGGCCCCGGTCGCGAGTGGGTGCGCGCCACCACCGAGGCCGAGCTGGTCGCGGCCGTGGACGAGGCCGACGCGGACGGCACGCCGGTGCTCGTGCTCGGGGGAGGGTCCAACCTGGTGGTCGCCGACGCCGGTTTCGACGGCCGGGTCGTCGAGGTCGCCACGCGCGGCATCACCGCCGACGTGGACGACTCCGGCGATCCGTCCTGCTCCGGCGCCACGGTCACGGTCGCCGCGGGGGAGGTCTGGGACGACGTGGTCTCCCGGGCCGTCGAGCGCGGCTGGGTCGGCGTCGAGGCGCTGTCCGGGATCCCCGGCTCGGTCGGCGCGACGCCGATCCAGAACGTCGGGGCCTACGGCCAGGACGTCTCGCAGACCATCGCCCGGGTCCGCGTGTGGGACCGCGTGCTCCGCGGCGTACGCACCTTCGCGGCGAGCGAGTGCCGGTTCGGCTACCGCACCAGCCGCTTCAAGGCCGATCCCGGCCGCCACGTCGTCCTCGACGTCACCTTCCAGTTCCGCCAGGGCGGGCTCGGGGCCCCGATCCGCTACGCCGAGCTCGCCCGCACCCTCGGCGTCGCCGAGGGGGAGCGGGCGCCGATCGGCGACGTCCGGTCGACCGTCCTCGACCTGCGGCGCGACAAGGGGATGGTGCTCGACGCCGACGACCACGACACCTGGAGCGCCGGCTCGTTCTTCACCAACCCGTTCCTGACCCCCGAGCAGGCCGCGGCGCTCCCCGACGACGCACCCCGGTGGGAGCAGCTCGACGGCACGTGGAAGTCCAGCGCCGCGTGGCTGATCGAGCACGCCGGCTTCGGCAAGGGCTGGACCAGCCCGGTCGCCGGCGACCGGGTGGGCCTGTCGACCAAGCACACCCTCGCCCTGACCAACCGCGGCGGCGCCACCACCGAGGAGCTGCTGACCCTCGCCCGCGCGGTGCGCGGCGGCGTGCGCGACGCGTTCGGGGTCACCCTCGTCAACGAGCCCGTGACGGTCGGCTGCACCCTCTGACGCCCCTCCGGCGGTCGGTCAGGCGAGCCAGGCGGCGATGTCGCGGCGGGCGACCTCGACCACGTCGGACGGCGCGCACGAGGCCTCGAACGACATCTCGGCCAGCCGCGCCAGGGTCGCGTCGTCGAGGTCGTGCGCGGCGCGCATGGTGGCGTACTGCCCGGCGAGGCGGGAGCCGAACAGCAGCGGGTCGTCGGCGCCCAGGGCCACCGTCGCGCCGGCCGCCAGCAGCTGAGGGAGCGGCACCGAGGTGAGGTCGGAGTAGACGCCGAGCGAGACGTTGGAGACGGGGCAGACCTCCAGCGCGACGCCGGCCGACACGAGGCGGTCCAGCAGCGCGGGGTCCTCCGCGCTGCGTACGCCGTGGCCCAGCCGCTGCGCACCGAGGCTGTCGAGGCACGCACGCACGTGGTCCGGGCCGCGCAGCTCGCCACCGTGCGGCACCAGCAGCAGGTCGGCGCGCTCGGCGATCTTGAACGCTCCCCGGAAGTCCTCCGTGCGCCCTCGCCGCTCGTCGTTGGACAGCCCGAAGCCGACCACCCCGCGCCCGGCGTACTGGGCCGCGAGCCGGGCCAGCGTGCGGGCGTCGAGGGGGTGGCGGGTGCGGTTGGCGGCGATCACCACCGCCATCCCGAGACCCGTGCGCTCGGAGGCGTCGCGGACGCAGTCGAGCACGAGGTCGGTGAACTCCGTGATCCCGCCGAAGCGCGCCGCATAGCCGCTCGGGTCGACCTGGATCTCCAGCCACCGGCCGCCGTCGCGGACGTCGTCCTCGGCGGCCTCCAGCACCAGGCGTCGTACGTCGTCAGGCGTGCGCAGCACCGAGCGCGCCACGTCGTAGAGGCGCTGGAAGCGGAACCAGCCCTTCTCGTCGGCCGCGCTGAGCTGCGGCGGCCAGTCCTCGACCAGCGAGTCGGGCAGCACGATCCCGTCGCGCTCGGCGAGCTCCAGGAGCGTCCCGTGCCGCATGGAGCCGGTGAAGTGGAGGTGCAGGTGCGCCTTCGGCAGCCGGGACACCTCGCGCAGCCGCTCACCCACCATGCGACGCATCGTAGGGGGACGCCCACGACCGACCGGCGCTCGGTTCGACGCCTCGGTTCGACTGCACTGGATCAGCCCCGTATGCTTCCCGATTGGTGGTTTCGCCAGATGCTTCGGCATGCCCCCAGCGATGGGTGCAGGACCACCGGAGGGCACTAGCTCAACTGGCAGAGCATCGGTCTCCAAAACCGAAGGTTGGGGGTTCAAGTCCCTCGTGCCCTGCGAGGAATCACTGCACAGCAACAACGAGAAGGTGGGAAACGTGGCCGACGGCAACGCGGTTCAGGACCGGCGGGACTCGCGCGGCGACGACCGTGGGCGCACCAGTCCCGTCACGTTCATGCGCCAGGTGGTGGCCGAGCTCCGCAAGGTGGTGTGGCCCACCCAGCAGCAGCTGATCACCTACTTCTTCGTGGTGCTGGTCTTCGTCCTCGCGGTGATGCTCCTGGTCTCGGTGCTCGACCTGGCTTTCGGGAAGCTGGTCTTCGAGGTCTTCACCGGGAGCAACACCCAGTAATCGACGACGGAGCAGTGCCCCACTGCTCTGAACCCGCCGGGCGAGGCCCGGCCCCGGTCCCCGTGACCGGACCCAGCAACGACGTACGGAGTGAGACGTGTCGGAAAGCAATGACGTGGACCAGGTCGAGGACCAGGTCGAGTCCGTCGACGAGGCGACCCCGGAGGACGCCGACGTGGACACCGACGTGGACGCCACCGAGGACACTACCCCCGAGGACGAGACCGCGGACGGGAGCGTCGAGGACGAGACCGACGCCGAGGCGTCCGACGACGCCGCCGACGAGGAGACCACTGACGAGAACGACCCGCTCGAGGCCTTCCGCCGCGAGCTGTGGGCCAAGCCGGGCGACTGGTTCGTCGTGCACACCTACTCCGGCATGGAGAAGCGGGTCAAGCACAACCTCGAGAACCGCATCATCTCGCTCAACATGGAGGACTACATCCACGAGATCGTGGTCCCCACCGAGGAGGTCGCGGAGATCAAGAACGGCCAGCGCAAGATGGTCACCCGCACCGTGCTCCCCGGCTACGTCCTGGTCCGCATGGACCTCACCGACGAGTCCTGGTCCGCCGTGCGCCACACGCCGTCGGTCACCGGCTTCGTGGGCCACAGCCACCAGCCCGTCCCGCTCAGCATGAGCGAGGTCGAGGACATGCTGGCTCCGGCCGTCGTGGCGCTGGCCGAGGCCGAGGCCGCCTCCTCGGGCGAGAAGGGTGCCTCCACCACGCCGCGCAAGCCGGTCGAGGTCGCCGACTTCGACGTGTCCGACTCGGTCATGGTCGTCGACGGTCCGTTCGCCACGCTCCACGCGACGATCACCGAGATCAACGCCGAGTCGCAGCGCGTCAAGGCGCTCGTCGAGATCTTCGGCCGCGAGACCCCGGTCGAGCTCAGCTTCAGCCAGATTCAAAAAGTCTGAGCGGGCGGAGCTTGCTCCGACCGGTCAGCTGGCTTCTTGAGGTTGAGGAGCGTCGGCACAGACCTGAGCGCAGCGAAGGGCTGTGTGACGCGTCTCGAAACACAACCTTGAGGGCTCGATTTCACAAGAGCTCGGCGTCAAGGCGACAATGAAGTAGCGACAACCCGTGGCAGAGGGCGAGTGCCCTCGTCGTGACCACAAGAGAGAAAAGAGAAGGCAATGCCTCCCAAGAAGAAGATCGCCGCACTGGTGAAGGTGCAGCTGCAGGCCGGTTCGGCCACCCCGGCCCCGCCGGTCGGTACGGCGCTCGGCCCGCACGGCGTCAACATCATGGACTTCTGCAAGGCCTACAACGCCCAGACCGAGTCGATGCGCGGCAACGTGATCCCCGTCGAGATCACCATCTACGAGGACCGCTCGTTCGAGTTCATCACCAAGACCCCTCCGGCCGCCGAGCTGATCAAGAAGGCCGCCGGCCTCTCCAAGGGCTCCGGCGTCCCGCACAAGGAGAAGGTCGGCAAGCTGACCAAGGACCAGGTCCGCGAGATCGCGACCACCAAGCTGCCCGACCTCAACGCCAACAACATCGATGCGGCCATGAAGATCGTCGAGGGCACTGCGCGCTCGATGGGTGTCACGACCGACTGATCCGTGGGAGAGCCGCGCTGGCTCGCTAACCACATCCTTCGCACCACAGAAACGAGAAGACAATGCAGCGCAGCAAGACCTACCGCGCGGCGGCAGAGTCGTTCGACCAGAACGAGCTCTACGCCCCGCTGGCCGCCATCAAGATCGCCAAGGGCGGCTCGAAGAAGAAGTTCGACGAGACCCTCGACGTCGTCATGCGCCTGGGTGTCGACCCGCGCAAGGCCGACCAGATGGTCCGCGGCACCGTCAACCTGCCCCACGGCACCGGCAAGACCGCCCGTGTCCTGGTGTTCGCCAACGGCGACAAGGCCGACGCCGCCCGTGAGGCCGGCGCCGAGTTCGTCGGCAGCGACGAGCTGATCGAGAAGGTCGCCGGCGGCTGGCTCGACTTCGACGCCGTCGTGGCCACCCCCGACATGATGGGCAAGGTCGGTCGCCTCGGTCGCGTCCTCGGCCCCCGCTCGCTCATGCCCAACCCGAAGACCGGCACGGTGACCCCCGACGTCGCCAAGGCCGTCACGGACATCAAGGGCGGCAAGATCGAGTTCCGTGTCGACCGCCACTCCAACCTGCACTTCATCATCGGCAAGGCCTCCTTCTCGGAGGTCCAGCTCGCGGAGAACTACGCCGCGGCGCTCGACGAGGTGCTGCGTCTGAAGCCGGCCAGCTCCAAGGGTCGCTACATCAAGAAGATCACCGTCTCCACGACGATGGGCCCCGGCATCCAGGTGGACCCCAACCGCATCAAGAACGTCGCCGCTGAGGACGAGGCCGCCCAGGCCTGAGCCACAGCAGCCAGCACGGCCCGGTCGCCCTTTCGGGGTGGCCGGGCCGCGTTGCTGTCCGGACATTCGTTTCGGTGTGGAAGCATTCGGGTACGGAGCGGTCGTCCAGTCCCTTCGTCCCGCCGGATCGTCCCAGGAGACACACCATGCGCGTCACGTCCCTCGCCCGCCGCCTCGGCGCCGCAGCCCTCGTGCTGACCGTCGGCGCGGGCCTCACCTCCTGCAGCGACGACTCGAGCTCGACCGACTCCTCGAGCACGGCCACCGACGAGGGCACCGATGCAGCGACCGACGAGGGCACCGACGAGTCCACCAACGAGGCCGGGACGGACGTGGCCGAGCTGTCCGCCGACGACTTCTACCCCACGGTCATGGCGGCGATGCGCGAGGCCGGGACCTTCAACTTCGAGACCGTCTCCGACTCGGCGGGCCAGTCGCAGACCATGTCCGGCCAGGCGCGCTTCAGCGGCGCCGGCGTGGAGATGAAGGCGTCGAGCACGGGCGCCCAGCCGATGGAGCTGATCCTCCTCGGCGAGGCGATGTACCTGAAGTCGCCCGACATGGGCACCGGCGACAAGTGGGTCAAGATCGACCTGAGCGACCCCAACTCGCTCTTCGGCATGATCGGGAAGGCGACCGACCCCGAGGTCATGTTCAAGGCCATGGAGTCGCCCGAGAAGCTCGAGCTGATCGGCACCGAGGACGTCGACGGGGTGAGCACCAACCACTACCGGATCACGATGGACCCGACGCAGTACCTCAAGGCGATGGAGTTCCCTGCTGCGATGGCCGACATGCTGCCCAAGGAGCTGACGACCGAGATGTGGGTCGACGGCGACAACCTGCCGCGCAAGTTCGCGCAGACCCTCGACGTCCCCTCGGTCGGCGGAGGCGCGGCCAGCACGTCGACCACCGAGGGCACCTACTCCGACTTCGGCACCGACGTGGAGATCGAGGCACCGCCGGCCGACGAGGTCACTGAGAACTTCCCCGGCGCCTGATCACTCGCGGAAGACCCGCTCGTCGATCAGCTGCTCCTTGACCTCGGTGCCCTCGGACTCGTAGCGGCCCTGGTCGAAGCGGGTGCGGAACTGCAGCACCACGCCGTCGCGCCCGAAGCGGTTCTTCTCCACCGTGAGGACGGCGAAGTCGCGGAACCGCTCGGCGTTGTTGAGGTCGTAGGTCAGGTGGTGGCGCGCGACGATGTCGAACTTGTTGTTGAGCACCATCACGACGTCGGCCTCGTACGCCAGCGCGCTGGAGCCGCGGAGGTCGTTGGCGCGCATCCGGCGACCCGAGCGCAGCGCCTCCTTCTCGGCGGCAGCGATCGCCAGGATGGGAGCGCTGATGTCGATGGCCAGGTCCTTCAGGCCCTCGACGACCTCGGTGGACCGGGCCTCGTCGTCGATGTGCGACGACTTCACCTTCTGCAGGTAGTCGATGATCACCAGCGGGGTCGTACCCGCCAGCTCACGCACCGCCTCGATGGCCGCCTGGATGGCGGGCAGGTCGGTGCGGGTGCCGGTGGAGCGGTGCACGAAGAGCATCTCGGAGTAGTGCGACACCTTGGCGAGGGCCTCGACGCCGCAGGGCACGGACTCCAGGCGGTGGTCGAGCGAGCTCACCCACAGGTCGTCGAAGATCGACCGGATGCTGTTCATCCGCACCTGGTCGGACTCGTCGAGCTCGCCCGCCTCCATGGCGATGAGCTTCTGCGTCATGTCCTCGGCGTCGTGCTCGTAGGAGAAGTAGAGGACCGGGCGTCCGGACGCCGCGTTGTTGCGGGCGACCTGGAGCGCGAAGGTCGACTTGCCGAGGCCCTGCGGCCCGGCGAGCAGGATCAGCGAGCCGGCGCGCATGCCGCCGCCGATGAGCGGGTCGAGGCCCCCGAACCCGGTCTTCCAGACGCGCCCCGCCGCGTTGCGCCCGGTGAGCATGCGTTCGTCGCTGCGGGCGAGCGAGGCCCCGACGGTCGTCAGCTGTAGATCCACGGACCCATGGAACCAGTGTTGGGAGAGCGGTGGGACCCGAATCAGGCGTTTGCCGGGCGACGACGCCGATTTGTCCGGTCCGTGACCCGGCGCGTACTGTTCCACTCGAAACCAGAGACCGCAGGTTGTCACGAGCTCCTCGCCCGTGACCGAAGGTTCGCAGCAGCGGACGGCCAGCGCAGGTGAGGAGCAGCGGCGCAAGCCGCACCAACGCCCTGAGCCTGTGCTCGGGGCGTTCGTCGTCTGTGGGCCCGAACGCCGGTGGTCAACCCCGGAAGGAGACCCATGGCGCGGCCAGAAAAGACTGCCGCCGTTGCGGAGATCGTTGAGTCCTTCAACGGTGCCGCCGGCGCTGTGCTGACCGAGTACCGCGGTCTCACCGTGAAGCAGCTGCAGGACCTGCGGCGCTCCCTCGGCGAGAACGCCAACTACGCCGTGGTCAAGAACACGCTCGCCAAGATTGCCGCCACCGAGGTGGGAATCGAAGGCTTCGACGACCTGCTGACCGGCCCCACCGCCATCGCCTTCATCAATGGAGACGTGGTCGAGGCCGCCAAGGGTCTGCGTGACTTTGCCAAGGCAAACCCCGCCCTTGTCATCAAGGGCGGTGTCCTGGACGGCAAGTCCCTCGACGCCAGCGAGATCGCCAAGCTGGCCGATCTCGAGTCGCGTGAGGTGCTCCTGGGCAAGCTCGCGGGCGGCATGCTCGCCTCGCTCTCCCAGGCCGTCTACCTCCTCAACGCCCCGCTCGCCCAGGTCGCCCGGCTCGCCGGCGCCCTGGAGGCGAAGGCGACGGAGGACCCCTCGATCCTCGCAGGTGGTGCCGGTACGCCGGATGCTCCCGCTGCCGAGGACGCCCCGGTCGAGGAGGCCCCCGCGGCCGCCGAGCCCGAGGCGACCGACGAGGCAGCCGACCAGGCCGCCGAGTCCACCGACGCCTGACCAGGCCGACGTACACCACCTGAAACCCGGCGCGGGACGCATCCGCACCCGCGCCACACACGGAAGGAAACGCCACCATGGCGAAGCTCAGCACCGACGAGCTCCTTGACGCCTTCAAGGAGATGACCCTGATCGAGCTCTCTGAGTTCGTGAAGCAGTTCGAGGACACCTTCGGCGTCACCGCCGCTGCCCCCGTTGCCGTGGCCGCCGCCCCGGCTGCCGGTGGTGCCGCTGGTGGCGAGGCCGCCGCCGAGCAGGACGAGTTCGACGTCGTCCTCGAGGCCGCTGGTGACAAGAAGATCAACGTCATCAAGGAGGTCCGCGCCCTGACCTCCCTCGGTCTCAAGGAGGCCAAGGACCTCGTCGAGGCGGCTCCCAAGGCCATCCTCGAGAAGGTCGACAAGGCTGCCGCTGACAAGGCGAAGGAGGCCCTCGAGGCCGCCGGCGCCACCGTCACCGTCAAGTGACCCACTGACGGCCGGGTTCCTCGCGAGCCCGCCGTCGACCGCCCAGGGCGGTCACCCCCATCAGGGGGTGACCGCCCTGCGGCGTGTTGGGCCAACCTCCGTGACGACCGTCGCACCAGGGCGTAACCTCTCGCGCAGTCCGGCGTTGGTCTACTCAGGAGTAGCGACGGGGAGGAAGGGGTCCGGGTAGATGGGTGTCGAGATCAAGGTCAACGACCTCTCGAAGTCGTTCGGCAAGCAGCTGATCTGGGGCGACGTCACCCTCACGATCCCGGCGGGCGAGATCTGCGTGATGCTCGGCCCCTCCGGCACCGGCAAGTCGGTCTTCCTCAAGACCCTCATCGGGCTGCTCAAGCCCGACAAGGGCTCGATCATCATCGAGGGCACCGACATCGCCAGCTGCTCGGAGCGCGAGCTCTACGAGATCCGCAAGCTCTTCGGCGTGCTGTTCCAGGACGGCGCCATGTTCGGCTCGATGAACCTCTACGACAACGTCGCCTTCCCGCTGCGCGAGCACACCAAGAAGTCCGAGTCCGAGGTCCGCGCCATCGTCATGGAGAAGATGGACCTCGTCGGACTCCTCGGGGCCGAGGACAAGCTCCCGGGTGAGATCTCCGGCGGCATGCGCAAGCGCGCCGGGCTGGCCCGTGCCCTGGTGCTCGACCCCGAGATCGTGCTGTTCGACGAGCCCGACTCCGGCCTCGACCCGGTGCGTACGGCCTTCCTCAACCAGCTCATCATCGACCTCAACGCGCAGATCGACGCGACCTTCCTCATCGTCACCCACGACGTCAACACCGCGCGCACCGTCCCCGACAACATCGGCCTGCTCTACCACCGGCACCTGGCCATGTTCGGCCCACGCGAGATGCTGCTGAGCTCCGAGGAGCCGGTGGTGCGCCAGTTCCTCAACGCCCAGCGCGTGGGGCCTATCGGCATGTCGGAGGAGAAGGACGCCGACGAGCTCGCGGCCGAGGCCGACCAGGACCTGCCGCCGCTGCCTCCGATCCCGCTGCAGCAGGAGCCGTCCAACGGCATCCCGCGGCGCAGCCAGCGTGCCCCCGGCGAGTGGTGCCGCGAGCACGGCGTCACCCCGCCCCCGGGATCGTTCGAGTCCAGCAACGCCGGCCTCGCCCCGGGAGCCTGACGCCACGTGGCCACGTCCCTGTCCTCTCGCGCTCTCGCGCCCGTCGCGATCGCAGGCAACCTGTTCGCCTTCGCGCTCGACGTCTTCCGCGCCCTGTTCCGCCGACCGTTCCAGCTGCGCGAGTTCATCCAGCAGGCGTGGTTCATCGCCTCGGTCACCATCGTGCCGACCGCGCTCGTCGCCATCCCGTTCGGTGCGGTCATCGCGCTCCAGGTCGGCGGACTCATCAAGCAGTTCGGCGCGCAGTCGTTCACCGGCTCCGCCTCGGTCCTGGCCGTCATCCAGCAGGCTGCTCCCATCGGCACCGCCCTGCTGATCGCGGGCGCCGGCGGCTCGGCCATCGCCGCCGACCTCGGCGCGCGCAAGATCCGCGAGGAGCTCGACGCGATGATGGTGCTCGGCATCGACCCGATCCAGCGCCTCGTGGTGCCCCGCGTGCTGGCCTGCATGCTCGTCGCGTTCTTCCTCAACGGCATGGTCAGCGTCGTCGGCGTGACCGGCGGCTACGTCTTCAACGTGATCCTCCAGGACGGCACCCCCGGCGCCTACCTGGCCAGCTTCACCGCGCTCGCGCAGCTGCCCGACCTGTGGATCGGCCTGTTCAAGGCGCTGGTCTTCGGACTGATCGCCGCGATCGTCGCGTCCTACAAGGGCATGAACGCCAACGGCGGGCCCAAGGGCGTCGGCGACGCCGTCAACGAGTCGGTCGTCATCACGTTCCTGATGCTCTTCGTGGCCAACTTCGTGCTGAGCCTGATCTACCTCCAGATCATCCCCCCGAAGGGCGGATGACATGGCCCTGAGGGACATCTACGCCAAGCCGCTCGCCTCGCTCGACGAGCTCGGTGGGCAGCTCGCCTTCCACATCGGCGTGCTCAAGGCGGTGCCGCGATCGATCACCCGCTACCCGCGCGAGATCCTGCGGATCCTCGCCGAGGTCACCCTCGGCACCGGTGCGCTGGCGGTCATCGGCGGCACGGTCGGCGTCATCATCGGCATGACGTTCTTCACCGGCGCGCAGGTGGGCCTGTCCGGCTACGCCGCGCTCAACCAGCTCGGCACGGCCGCCTTCGCCGGCTTCGTCTCGGCCTACTTCAACACCCGCGAGATCGCCCCGCTGGTCGCCGGCATCGCGCTGGCCGCCACCGTCGGCTGCGGCTTCACCGCCCAGCTCGGTGCGATGCGGATCTCCGAGGAGGTCGACGCCCTCGAGGTGATGGCCATCCCGTCGATGCCGTTCCTCGTGGCCACGCGCGTGATCGGCGGCCTCATCGCGATCATCCCGCTGTACGTCGTCGGCCTGCTGTCGTCGTACTTCGCCAGCCGGCTCGTGGTGACGCAGATCTACGGCCAGTCGGCGGGGACCTACGACCACTACTTCAACGCGTTCCTGCCGCCCGGCGACGTGCTCTGGTCCTTCGGCAAGGTCCTGGTCTTCGCCGTCACGGTCATCCTGATCCACTGCTACCACGGCTACAACGCGTCCGGCGGCCCCGCCGGCGTGGGTGTCGCCGTGGGTCGCGCGGTGCGCACGAGCATCGTCGCCATCAACGTGCTCGACCTGCTCCTGTCCATGGCCATCTGGGGCGCGTCGACGACCGTCCGGTTGGCCGGGTGAGCGCGCGATGAGGACCAAGACCCTGGGCATCGTCTTCCTGGTGCTGATGCTCGCCTCGGTGTGGCTGACGTACGGCGTGTTCACCAAGAAGTTCGCCGACTACGACGAGGTGACCGTCCAGGCGTCCAAGATCGGGCTCCAGCTCCCGAAGCGTGCCGACGTCAAGATCAAGGGCGTCATCGTGGGCGAGGTGCTCGACTACGAGCCCACCGCCGAGGGCGCCGACATCACCCTCGGCCTCTACCAGGACCGCACCACCCAGATCCCCGGCGACGTCACCGCCTCGATCCTGCCCAAGACGCTCTTCGGCGAGAAGTTCGTCTCGTTGATCGTGCCCGACGGGGGATCGTCGGCGCCGCCGATCGCCGCCGGCGACGTGATCGAGCGGACCAACCTCTCGATCGAGGTCGAGAAGGTGCTCAGCGACCTCTACCCGCTGCTGCGCGCCGTCCAGCCGGCCGACCTCAACACCACCCTCAACGCGGTCGCCACCGCCCTCGAGGGCCGGGGGGAGCAGCTCGGCCAGACCATCGAGACGATGGACGACTACCTCACCAAGCTCAACCCGGAGCTCCCCGCCCTCATCGAGGACCTGCGGCTGACCGCCGACGTCTCCGACACCTATGCCGACGTGCTGCCCGAGGTCGCGACGATCCTGCGCAACACGATCACGACCACCACGACGCTGGAGGACCGCGAGGAGAAGCTCAAGGCGCTCTTCAACGACGTCTCGAAGTTCGCCGCGGTGGCCGAGCGGTTCACGAGCAACAATGGCGACAACCTGGTCCGCCTCGGCGACCTGGCGGCGGCTCAGCTCGAGGTCTTCGCCCGCTACGCGCCCGGCTACCCCTGCCTGCTCGGGGGCATCGTCGGTGCCGGCGAGCTGCAGGCCCAGGCCTTCCGCGGCTTCACGCTGCACATCGTCCTGGAGACCCTGCCCCACCAGCCGCGGGCCTACGGACCGCAGGACGTCCCGGTCTACGGCGACAAGCGCGGCTACTACTGCGGCCGCCTGCCCAACCCGCCGTGGTCGCAGTCCAACCCGGTCAACCACCAGCCCAACTTCGTCGACGGCATCGACGAGTCCACCGGCAAGGGCACCAGCCGGGTCGGGCCGGGCTGGTCGGGTTCTGCCGCCGGCTTCGTCGGCGGCCGCGACGAGACGGCGCTCCTCAAGGCACTGCTCGCGCCCGGCCTCGGCGTCAGCGCCGACGACGTACCCGACCTGGGTGTGCTGCTGGTCGGCCCCATGGCCCGCGGGGCGGAGGTGTCGCTGCGATGAGCCCCCTCCTGGACAAGAAGACGTCGGTCGACCTGGTCAAGCTCCTCGTCTTCGTCGTCGTGACCTCGCTGGCCACCGCGGTGCTCGTGGTGACCATCGGCAACATCGGCTTCGGCGACTCGCGCGACTACAAGGCGGAGTTCACCGACGCCACCGGCGTCAACAAGGGCGACGACGTACGGGTCGCGGGCGTGCGCGTCGGCACCGTCAGCGAGGTCGAGATCATCGACCGCACCCGCGCGCTGGTCACGTTCTCGGTCGACGAGGGCACTTCGCTCAACGGCGGCACCAACGCCGCGATCCGCTACCGCAACCTCGTGGGCCAGCGCTACCTCTCCCTCACCCAGGAGGTCGGCGACACCCAGCGCCTGCCGGCCGGGGCGACCATCCCGGTCTCGCGCACCACGCCCGCGCTCGACCTGACCGTGCTCTTCAACGGCTTCAAGCCGCTGTTCCAGGCGCTCTCGCCGGAGGACGTCAACCAGCTCTCCTACGAGCTGATCCAGGTGTTCCAGGGCGAGGGCGGCACGCTCGAGGGGCTGCTGGCGCACACCGCGTCGGTGACCTCGACCCTGGCCGACCGCGACGAGGTCATCGGTGAGCTCATCGACAACCTGTCGCTCGTCCTCGACCACGTGGCCGACCGCGACAAGCAGCTGACCCGGCTGATCCAGTCGTTCCGCACGCTGGTCGGCGGCCTGAAGAAGGACCGCTTCGCGATCCTCGACTCGCTCGAGGACGTCTCCGCGCTGTCGGTGGAGACCGCGTCGCTCCTCGACGGCATCCGCGAGCCCTTCGTCAAGGACATCAAGGAGCTGCGCGCGGTCGCCGGCAACATCGACAAGAACAAGGCCGAGCTCGACCGGGCCCTCCAGGTCCTGCCGATCAAGCTGGACAAGATCGGCCGCACAGCGATCTACGGCTCGTTCTTCAACTTCTACCTCTGCGAGTTCCAGGGCCGGGTCAATCTGCCCGGGGGAGTCTCGCTGCCGGTCAAGTACCAGACCGGCTCCGACAGGTGTGATCTGGGATGAACTCACCCCACGACGTCCTTCTCTCCCGCTGCGCTCCTCCGAACGACGCCGAGGGGACCCCGAGATGAAACCGTTCCGCGAGCGCAACCCCGTCATGGTCGGCGCCATCAGCCTCGTCGTCCTGGCACTGGTCATGGTCGCCGCGCTGCGCGCCGACGACCTGCCGGTGATCGGCGGCGGGGACACCTACCACGCCATGTTCACCGAGGCGGGCGGACTCAAGGTCAACGACGAGGTCCGCATCGCCGGCGTCCGGGTCGGCAAGGTCAACGAGGTCGAGCTCGACCAGGACCAGGTGAAGGTCACCTTCAAGGTCGACGACGCCGCGGACTTCGGCGGCGACACGGGCGCCGCGATCAAGGTGAAGACGATCCTGGGCTCGATGTTCCTCGCGCTCGAGCCGGCCGGTGAGGGCCAGCTCGAGGAAGGCGCCACCATCCCCGCGGCACGGACCTCCTCGCCCTTCGACGTGGTCGAGGCGTTCGAGGGACTCGCCTCCACCTCGGAGCAGATCGACACCGACCAGCTCGCCGAGTCGCTCACCACGCTGGCCGACCTGACCCGCAACACCCCCGAGGAGTTCCGCGGCGCCCTCACCGGCCTGAGCCGGCTCTCGGCCAACGTGGCCGACAAGGACGAGCAGCTCAACTCGCTGCTGGTCAACCTCGAGCGGGTCTCGAAGGTCCTCGACGCCCGCGACGAGGACATCATCACGCTGATGCAGGACAGCGACGTGCTGTTCCGCGCCCTGGTCGCGCGCCGCGACGCCGTCCACGAGCTGCTGGTCTCGAGCACCAAGCTCTCCAGGGAGCTCACTGCGCTGATCCGCCAGTCACGTGCGGACCTCGCGCCGGCTCTGGCACACCTGGAGAACGTCGTCGCCGTGCTCAACAAGAACGAGGACAACCTCGACAGCAGCCTGCGGCTGATGGCGCCGTTCTACCGCGTCTTCGCCAACACGCTCGGCACCGGTCCCTGGTTCGACACGTGGATCGCCAACTTCCCTCCCGTTCCGCAGGTGGGCTGACCCATGGACCTCGTGAAGCGCTTCCTCGTCCCGCTCATCGTGCTGGGATTCGTCGTCGCGGCCGCCGTCAGCGTCTTCGGCGGCGACAGCACCCGCACCGTCGTCGCCCACTTCCCGCGCGCCATCTCCGTCTACGAGGGCAGCGACGTCCGGGTGCTCGGCGTGGCCGTCGGCACGGTGACCCGGGTCGAGCCCACGGGCACCGACGTCACCGTGACCATGACGTACGACGACGAGGTCACGCTGCCGGCCGACGCCCGGGCGGTCATCATCGCGCCGTCGCTCGTCGGCGACCGCTACGTCCAGCTGACGCCGGCGTACTCCGGCACCGGCGACGTCCTGACCGACGGCGCCGAGCTCGGCGTCGAGGACACCGCGGAGCCGCTCGAGCTGGACCAGATCTACGACAGCCTCGACCGGCTGAACGTCGCGCTCGGTCCGCGCGGCGCCAACGAGACCGGCGCACTGTCCGACCTGCTCTCGGTGACGGCCGACAACTTCGGTGGACAGGGCACGACCTTCCGACAGACCATCGAGGACTTCTCCCGGCTCAGCTCGACCCTGTCCAACAACAAGGAGGAGCTCTTCGGCTCGGTGCGGGCACTCGAGGGCTTCATGCAGACGCTGGCCGACAACGACCAGACCGTCCGCCAGTTCAACCAGTCACTGGCCGACGTCTCGACGATGCTCGACGGCGAGCGCCAAGAGCTCGTCTCGGCGACCAAGAACCTCTCCGTCGCACTCACCGCGGTGAAGGGCTTCGTGGAGGAGAACAAGGACTCCCTGAGCCGCAACATCACCGGCATCAACCGGGTCGCGAAGGTCCTGGTCCGCCAGCGGGCGGCCCTCGACGAGATCCTCCACGTCGCGCCCGCGGCGCTGAACAACCTGGCCCTCACCTACAACCCCAATGCCGGCACCCTCGACACCCGCTCCAACTTCGGCGAGACGATCCACCCGCTCAATGCCGACCCCGCCGCCCTCCTGTGCGGCTTCGTCGGTCAGGTCGAGCGCTCGGGGCAGGTCTGCGACCGGATCACCGACCTGCTCGGCCGGTCCCGCCCAGGGGCCCTGGGCAAGCCCGACGTGCTGCCCGCCCAGGACGTGTTCGACCCCACCCTCGGCGGCCTCGTGGAGGTGCAGCGATGAAGCGCGTGAAGACCTTTGTGCTCGGTGCGGTCGCGGCGGTGGTGCTCTCGGGGTGCGACGCCAGCGTCTACTCCCTGCCGCTGCCCGGTGGGCCCGACGTCGGCGACAACCCGATCACGATCAAGGTGGAGTTCGCCGACGTGCTCGACCTGGTGCCCCAGTCCACGGTGAAGGTCAACGACGTCAGCGTGGGGAAGGTGACCGCGATCGACCTCGAGGGCTACCAGGCGCTGGTCACCCTCGAGCTGCGCCGCGACGTGGAGCTGCCCGGGAACGCCGTCGCCGAGCTGCGCCAGACCAGCCTTCTCGGGGAGAAGTTCGTCGAGCTGAGCGCCCCGGAGCAGGGCGCCATCGCCGACCCGCTCGAGGACGGCGAGGTCATCCCGATCGAGCGCGCCGGCCGCAACCCGGAGGTCGAGGAGGTCCTCGGTGCGCTGAGCCTGCTGCTCAACGGTGGCGGCGTGGCCCAGCTCAAGACGATCACGCAGGAGCTCAACCTCGCCCTCGAGGGGCGTGAGGACTCCGCGAAGTCGGTGCTGCGCCAGCTGCGGACCTTCACCGGCCAGCTCGACGAGAACAAGGAGGACATCGTCGACGCGATCGAGGGGCTCAACCGCCTCGCCGTCGCCGCCGAGAAGCAGCTGCCGACGATCGACAAGGCCCTCGAGGAGCTGCCCAGCGCGCTCGACTCCATCGACCGGCAGCGCGACGACCTCGTCGAGATGCTCACCGCCCTCGACCAGCTCTCGTCGGTGGCCGTGGACGTGATCGCGAGGTCCAAGGACGCGACGATCACCTCGCTCCAGCGTCTGAACCCCGTCCTCACGCAGCTCGCCGCCTCGGGCGACGACTTCACCAACGCCTTCCACGTCTTCTTGACCTACCCGTTCGTCGACGACGTGGTCGGCCGTGACCCGCAGGTGGCGCGCAACCTGCACATGGGCGACTACACCAACCTCTCGATCACCCTCGACGTCGACGTCGCGGGCGGTGCGAGCGCGACTCCGTCGCTGCCCACGAACCTGCCGACGGTGCTCGACCCGACCGTGATCGTCAACGACGTGCTGGCCTGCCTCCAGAGCGGCTCGCTGACCAGCGACGCCTGCCAGCGGGTGCTCGCCAACCTCCAGAAGCTCGCCCAGCTGCGAGAAGAGTGCGCGAAGTCGGAGAACAAGGACAAGGACGTGTGCCGCGAGCTCAACGCGATCCCCGGTCTGCCGTCGCCGCCGATCCCGCTGCCCACCACGGTGCCCACCACGCTGCCGCCGACGATCCTCCCGACGATGCTGCTGCCGACGGGGCTGCCCCGAGCGGGCACCGGTGAGCGGCCCCGTCCCGGCGGTCCCACGATGAGCGACCTCATGGACCTCTACGACCCGGCCCTCGTGAGCCTCCTCGTCCCCGCGATGGTGCAGCGATGATCACCCGTCGGACCAGGCTGCAGCTGCTCGTCTTCGCCCTCATCACGTTGGTCGGGGATAGCTTCGACGGCGCGCGCTACGCCCGCCAGGACCGGGTTTTCCTCGAACAGAGATA
>NZ_JAOPWY010000054.1 GCF_025965415.1 Nocardioides sp. | reverse complement strand
CCGGCGACCCGCGCGGCGAGCTCGGCCCACGTGGCGTGCACCGCGGGCCCCGCCGCGAGGGCCGGTCGGTCGCACAGCCGACGTCCGTTGCGCTCCACCCAGCACGCGAGGTTCATGCCGCCAACCTCGCCAAGAAGGAGGGGGCGGTCAAGCCTCCGGCGACAGCGTTGAGAAAGGCGTGATGGTGCGCCGGCCCCGCATCGGCGAGGGTGGCAGGAGACCGTGCCACCCGTCCCCGAGACCCGGGAGCATCCTGATGAGGTTGACCGCAGAGGTCGCGACCGCGCGACTCGACGAGCACGTCCACGGGGTCTTCGCGACGCTCCACCCGGAGCGGGGCCCCGATCCGCAGCCGGTCGTGTACGCCGTCCACGACGGGCACGTCGGGGTGCCGATCGACCGCGTCAAGCCGAAGGCGTCCTCCCGCCTCCAGCGCGAGGACAACCTGGCCGCCGACCCGCGCGGCTCGCTGCTGGTCGAGCACTGGGACCTCGACGACTGGTCGCAGCTGTGGTGGGTCCGCGCCGACACCGAGCACCTGCCCGATCCCGACCCGGCGCTGGTCGACGCCCTGGCCGACCGGCTGGCGACGACCGTCCCGCAGTACGCCGACAGGCCGTTCCACCGGGTGCTGGTGTGCCGGATCACCCGGGTCACGGGGTGGGCCGCCAGCGAGGGGTGACGGGGTCCGTCCGGGGCTCGGCCCGTGGCCGGGGAGGGGTTGCCCCCCTGCGGCAGAGCATGGATCGTGGCCCCATGAGTGAGCCCTCGGGTCAGGCCACATCCGGAATCTTCCGCCGCAAGCCCATCACGGCCGAGACGGACGAGTCGCTGGAGCGCAGCATCGGGCTGTGGCAGCTGACCGCGATCGGGCTCGGCGCGATCATCGGCGCGGGCATCTTCGCCCTGGCTGGTCCGGTCGCCAAGGAGAACGCGGGCCCGGCGGTGTCGCTGTCGTTCCTGCTGGCGGGCTTCGCCAGTGCCTGCGCGGCCCTGTCGTACGCGGAGTTCGGTGGACTGATCCCGCAGGCGGGATCCGCCTACACCTACGGCTACGCGGTGCTCGGGGAGGTCGTCGGCTGGTTCATCGGCTGGGACCTGCTGCTGGAGTACACCGCCATCGTCGCGGTGGTCGCCATCGGCGTCTCGCAGTACATCTCCTTCCTGCTGACGGCGATCGGTCTCGACCTGCCCGCCTGGATGCTCGGCGCGCCGGGGTCCGGCGACGGCCATCGCGTGGACCTCTTCGCGATCCTGCTGTGCCTCGGGGTGGCGTGGCTGCTCAACCGGGGCATCAAGACCAGCGCCCGGATCGAGACCTACCTGGTGTTCGTCAAGATCGCGATCGTGCTGGCCGTGATCGTCGTCGGTGTCTTCTACGTCAAGGCCGACAACCTCACGCCCTACGTCCCGTTCGGCTTCAGCGGGGTGGCGACCGGGGCGGCGACGGTGTTCTTCGCGGTGTTCGGGTACGACGCCATGAGCACGGCCGCCGAGGAGTCGAAGGAGGCCGAGCGCAACCTGCCCAAGGCGATCGTGATCTCGCTGGCCATCGCGATGGTCCTCTACCTGATGGCCGCCACCGTGCTGACCGGGATGGTCAACTACACCGACCTCTCCGAGACGGCCGCGTTCAGCGAGGCGTTCAGCGCGGTCGGTCGGCCGGAGTTCGCGAAGGTCGTCGCCGTCGGCGCGATCGTCGGGATCATCACGGTGCTGTTCTCCTTCACCCTCGGCGCCTCGCGGATCTGGTACTCCATCAGCCGCGATGGGCTGCTGCCGTCCTGGTTCGCCACCACCAACAAGCACCACTCGCCCAGCCGGCCGGTGTGGATCGTCGGGATCATCTCCGCCGCGATCGCCGGGTTCGTCTCGATCGGCACGGCGGCCGAGCTCACCAACATCGGGATCCTGCTGGCCTTCGTGGTGGTCTGCGCGGCCGTCATCGTGCTGCGCTACCGCTGCCCAGACCTGCCCCGCACGTTCCGGGTGCCCTTCATGCCCGTCGTCCCGCTGCTCGGCATCGCGTTCTCGCTCTGGCTGACCAGCCAGCTGATGTGGCAGACCTGGGCGAGGTTCGCGGTGTGGTTCGTGATCGGCGCCGTCGTCTACGCCACCTACGGCTACCGCCACAGCCTGGTCGGGCGCGGCCAGGCCGTCACCGGCGATCCCGAGAGCGAGCTCAGGGGCTGAGCCGCGTCCCGCTCAGTGCACCGGGACGTCGAGCTCTGCGGCTGCCGCCGCTGCCCGGGTGTGGGGGCCGGCGCCCCGGGCGAGGGCGGCGCGGAGGTCCGCCAGCGTGTCGACGTCGTGACGTGCGCCGGCCGGGGCTCCGTCGAGGGCTCGCAGTCCCAGCGCGCGGTGCCGGGCCGCGGAGTCCGGCCCGTAGCGGGTGACCGCGGGAAGGCCGCACTCCTGGACCACGAACGTCGTCCCCGTGCCGGCCAGGTCCGGGACGAACGCGCCGCGCCCGCCGGTGCCCGCCCCGACCAGGACGTCGGTGACGTCGCTCGGCGACAGGCAGGGCAGGTCGGCGGGCGCCACCGCCACCCCGCTGTCGCGGTGCCACGAGCCGGCCACGCGGATCCCCTCGCGCACCGCCGGCCCGATGCCGGTGCCGCGGTCGTCGGTCACGCGCGCTCCCAGCCTCGCGACGCGGTCCGCGACGGTCCTGTCCGAGGTCACGACCAGCACCCCCACGACGTACGACGTCGCGGCGAGCGCGACGACGGTGTCGAGCGCGAAGGCCAGGGCCAGCGCCTGCCGCTGGTCGGGCGGCAGCGCCAGGCGGGACTTCGCCAGCGCGAGCGGCTTGACGGGCACCACGGCCGTCACCGGGAAGCTCGGCTCCACGTCTCACCCGGGTCCGGGCAGTGGGTCCGCGCGCGGGAGGGTCAGGCGCATCGAGGTGCCGGCCGGCCCGGAGCGTCCGACCTCGAGGTCGCCGCCCATCGCGCCCACCAGCCCGTGGGCCAGCGCGAGCCCGAGCCCGATGCTCTCCTCCTGGGCGCCCTCGTCGGCGGCGGCGGTCGGCGTGCGTCCCGGTCGGGCGGCGCCGCGCGCGAAGGGCGTGAAGATGCGGGCGAGCAGCTCGGGCGGGATGCCGGGACCGTTGTCGTCGACGGTCACGAGCAGGGTGTCGGGGGCCTCTGCGGAGCACGCCCTGACCACGACCCGGCCACCCACGTCGCCGTGACGGATCGCGTTGGTCACCAGGTTGAGGAAGACCTGCCGGAGCCGGCGGTGGTCGGCGAGCACGACCTCGTCGCCGAGGTGGTGCTCCAGCGAGAACTCGCGCTGATCGGCCCGCGACGAGAGCAGCCCGAACACCCCGTCCACGACGTCGCGCACGCCCACCGGCTCGAGGGCGAGCGGGAGGGCGCCGGCCTCGAGGCGGCTCAGGTCGAGCACGTCGGAGAGCAGGTCCATGACGTGCCCGGCGGCGGCGCCGATGTGGTCCAGCGCCTCGCGGCGCCGCGCCTCGTCGAGGTCCATCGTGCCGAGGAGCTCGGCGAAGCCCACGATCGCCTGGATCGGCGTACGCGCCTCGTGACCGACCGCCGCCAGCAGCTCGGACTTGGCGTGCGAGAGCTCCTCGGCCGTGCGGCGCGCCGTCTCGGCCTCGAGCCGGGCACGTCGCTCCTCCAGCAGCCGGGCGTGGCCGATCGCGACGGAGGCCAGGTGGGTGAAGCGGTCGACCAGCAGCTGCTCGCGCGGGGTCGGGGCGTGCGGACGCGGGTGGTAGACGGCGAACGTGCCGACCGGCAGCCCGTTGCGGCCGTCGATCGGGGTGGACCAGCAGCTCCGCAGCCCGGCGGCGACGGCGACGGCTCGGTAGTCGGCCCACCGCGGATCGGTCATCACGTCGGTCACCACGACCGGCAGGTTGAGGGCGGCCGCGGTGCCGCACGACCCGGCGCCGTCACCGATGGCGAGGCCGTCGATCGCGGCGACGTAGTCGGCGGGCAGGCTCGGCGCGGCGCCGTGGTGCAGGGTGCGGTGCTCACGGTCGAGCAGCAGCACCGAGCACCGGGCGCCGTCCATCAGGTGCTCCAGCGAGGTGAGGATCTCGGTCAGCACCTCGCGCAGCGGGACGGCCCGCGCGATGAGCTCGAGGACCTCGGTCTGCCGGTCCAGCACGTCGCGCACGTCGCCGTCGTCGGGTCCCAGCCCGGCTTCCGTCTCGACCGGCCACGCCTGGCTCATGCGTCGTCCACCAGCTGGTAGCCCACGCCGCGCACGGTCCGCAGCAGCTGCGGGCTGGAGGGGTCGGCCTCGAGCTTGAGCCGCAGCCGGTGGACGTGCTCGGTGACGGTCGCCTCGCCCAGCCACTCGGACGAGGAGTTCCAGACCCGGTCGAGGAGCTGGCTGCGGGTGAAGACGTGACGGGGGTGGGTCGCGAGGAAGGCGAGCAGGTCGAACTCCTTGGGCGTGAGCTCGATGTCGGTCTGGTCGAGCAGGACCCGGCGGCTGGCCGGCTCGATGCGGAGCGACCCGACCAGCACGGCCTCGTCGGCGAGCTCCGGGGAGCTGCGGCGCAGGACCGACCGGATGCGAGCCGCCAGCTCACCGGGCGAGAACGGCTTGACCAGGTAGTCGTCGGCCCCGAGGTCGAGGCCGACGATGCGGTCGGTCTCGCCGTTGCGCCCCGACAGGACGATGATCGGCGTGTCCGAGCGCCCCGTGTGACCGCCCCGGACCGAGCGCAGCACGTCGAGCCCGCCGAGGCCCGGGAGCGACAGGTCGAGGACGACCAGCGTGGGGTGGTCGTCGCGGATCCGCCGCAGCGCCGACGGTCCGTCGTCGGCCTCGACCACGCGGAACCCGGCGTCGTCGAGCTGCCACCGGACCACGGTGCGGATCGCCGCGTCGTCGTCCACGACGAGCACCACCGGGGCCTTGGCGTCGACGACGCGCTCCGCCCGGGTGTGGCTCATGGGTGATGGCTACCACACACGGGCGCCGCGGGTCACTGGCCCGGAGCCATCCGTGGCCGACCGTTGTGGCCGCGTTGACAATCTGTTGGCCGCGGAATGAGACACCGACCACACACTGACCCCATGACCCCCGGCCACGCACCACGATGACCGCATGACTCCGCTGACCGAGCTCGCCACCGCCGAGCTCCTGAGTCGCGCCGCCCACCGGCGCGACACGCTCTTCGGGACACGCGTGACCTACTCCCCCAAGGTCTTCATCCCGCTCACCAAGCTGTGCCGCGACCGCTGCGGCTACTGCACCTTCGCGGAGTCACCGCGGACCGCGACCTCGCCCTACCTCGAGCCGGGCGAGGTGCTCGCGATCGCTGAGCAGGGGGCGGCCGCCGGGTGCCACGAGGCCCTCTTCACGCTGGGTGAGGCGCCCGAGGCCCGCTACCCCGCCGCCGCCGAGTGGCTGGCCGCGCGCGGCCACGCCTCCACGGTCGACTACCTCGTGGAGGTGGCCGCCCTGGTGCTCGCCGAGACCGGCCTGCTGCCGCACGCCAACGCCGGCGCCCTCGGCCGCGTCGAGCTCGCCACCCTCCGCTCGTCGGCCGCCTCGCAGGGGATGATGATCGAGAGCCTGCGCCCCGACCTGGCCGCGCACCGCGGTGCGCCCGACAAGGAGCCGGCGCGGCGGCTCTTCACCCTCGACGCCGCCGGCCGCCTCGGCATCCCCTTCACCACCGGCATCCTCGTCGGCATCGGCGAGGCCGAGGCCGACCGCGTCGAGGCCCTGGAGGCCATCGCGGAGTCCCACCGCACGCACGGACACGTCCAGGAGGTGATCGTCCAGAACTTCCTGCCCAAGCCCGGCACGGCGATGCGCGACGCGACGCCGGCCTCGCACGAGGAGCACCTCCGGGCCATCGCCCTCGCCCGCCTGGTCCTGCCCGACGACGTCCACCTGCAGGCGCCGCCCAACCTCTCCGAGCCCGGCGAGCTGGCCGGCCTCCTGGGGGCGGGCATCGACGACTGGGGCGGCGTCTCGCCGATCACGGCCGACCACGTCAACCCCGAGCGGCCCTGGCCCTCCCTCGACCTGCTGCGCGCGGCCACCGAGGCGGCCGGCCACGAGCTGGCACCCCGGCTGACCATCTATCCCGAGTTCGCCGCCGACCCCGTGCGGTGGCTCGACCCGGCCGTACGGTTCCCGGTCCTCGACCGCGCCGACGCCGACCTGCTGGGTCGCGACGACCCTGGCGCGCTGTGGCCCGAGCGCCACCAGGACGCCGCCAACGTCGGCACCGGCGCCGAGGTCGTGCAGATCGGCAGGCGCTCCACCGCCTGGTTCTCCGGCTCGGGCGTCGACCCCGTCCCCCTCCGCGCCTCGGCGGAGCAGGTGTCGGGACGGGTGCGGGAGGTGCTCGACGGCGTACGCCTGGGTCAGGACCCGGGCGCCGAGGAGCTCGAGGCCCTGTTCGCCGCCCGGGGCCGCGAGGTCAGCGCGGTCGCGGCCGTCGCAGACGAGGTCCGGCGGCGCGTGGTGGGCGACGAGGTCACCTTCGTGGTCAACCGCAACATCAACTACACCAACGTGTGCACCTACAAGTGCACCTTCTGCGGCTTCTCCAAGGGCCCCCTGTCGCTCAACCTGCGCGGGGCCCCCTACCTGCTCACCCTGGAGGACATCGCCGACCGCAGCGAGGAGGCCGCCGCGCTCGGTGCCACCGAGGTCTGCCTGCAGGGCGGGATCCACCCGAGCTTCGACGGCAACTTCTACGTCGAGGTGGCGCAGGCCGTCCACGACCGGGTCCCCGACATGCACATCCACGGCTTCACCGCGCTGGAGGTGCTGGAGGGCTCGCGCCGTCTCGACGAGCCCCTCGACAGCTACCTGCGGCGGCTCAAGGCGGCGGGACTGCGCTCGCTGCCCGGGACGGCGGCGGAGATCCTCGACGACGAGGTCCGGGCGGTGCTGTGCCCCGACAAGGTCACGACCGAGGAGTGGCTGGAGGTGCACCGCGTGGCCCACTCCGTCGGCCTGCGGAGCAACGTGACGATGATGTTCGGCTCGGTCGAGCGGCCGCGGCACTGGGTCACCCACCTGCTGCGCACCCGGGAGCTGCAGCGCGAGACCGGCGGCTTCACCGAGTTCGTCGGCCTGCCCTTCGTGCACATGGCGGCGCCGATCTACCTCAAGCGCGGTGCCCGCCGCGGCCCCACCTGGCGCGAGACGGTGCTGGTCCACGCGATCGCGCGCATCGCCTACGCCGACGACATCGACCACGTGCAGGCGTCGTGGGTGAAGCTCGGCCGGGTCGGCGCGCAGCAGCTCCTGGCCGCGGGCGTCGACGACCTCGGCGGCACGCTGATGGACGAGAACATCAGCCGCGCCGCCGGTGCCAGCCACGGCCAGGGCCTGACCCCCCATGACCTCGCCGACATCGCCCGCGAGGCCGGCCGTCCCCTGCGCCAGCGCACCACCCTCTACGGACAGGTCGCGCCCGTGCCGGCCGGGGCGGTCGGCTAGCCCCAAGCGGCGAACAGCCGGTCCGGGGTGAACGGCAGGTCCCGGAGCCGGACGCCGCTGGCGTTGAAGAGGGCGTTGCCGATGGCCGCCGGCACACCGACGACGCCGAGCTCGCCGATGCCCTTGGCCCCGGTCGCGCCGAACCACGGGTCGTGCTCCTCGAGGCAGATCGCCTCGAGGTCGCCGACGTCGGCGTGCGCCGCGACGTGGTAGCCGGCGAGGTCGCCGTTGACCACGTGCCCGAAGCGCTCGTCGAGGTGCGCCTCCTCGTGCAGCGCCGCGGAGAGCCCCATCGTCATGCCGCCGATCAGCTGGCTGCGCGCGGTGCGGGGGTTGATGATCCGACCGGCCGCGAAGACGCCGAGCATCCGGTCGACGCGCACCTCGCCCGTCACCGTGCTCACCCGAGCCTGCACGAAGTGGGCACCGAAGGCGTGACGTGAGTAGCCGCGCGATCCCCGGGGCATGCGACCGGCCGCGGTCTCGTGGGCCCCCTCGGGCGGCGCCTCGCCGTGCTTGCGCCGGAACTTCGCGGCGGCCGCGACGATCGCGTCGCCCCAGGTGAAGGTGCCGACCGAGCCGCCCGCGGGGATGGCCCACGGCAGGCCGGTGCGACCGATCTCGGCGTCGACGAGGTCGACGGGGACGTCGAGCGCGTCGGCCGCGATCTGCGGCAGGATCGTCCAGGCGCCGGTGCCGATGTCGCCGGCCTGCAGCTCGACGGTGTAGCGCCCGTCGGTGAAGCGGATGCCCGCCCGGCTGGGCACGAAGTACTGGTTGGGGTAGGTCGCGGCCGCGACACCGAGGCCGACGAGCCACTCCCCGTCGCGCTGCGTCCCGACGGGCCGGCGCTGCGACCAGCCGAACTGCTCGGCGCCCTCGCGCAGGCAGGCGACGAGGTTGCGGGTGCTCCACGGCTTGCCGTTCTCGGGGTCCTTACCGGGCTCGTTGCGCAGCCGCAGCTCGATGGGGTCGACGCCGACCGCGTGGGCGGCCTCGTCGAGGGCGGTCTCCAGCGCGAACATGCCGGTGAACTCCCCGGGTGCGCGCATGAAGCTCCCCGGGGCCGCGTCCTGGACGACCGCGTGGTGGACGGTGCGGAGGTCCGCGACGTCGTACATCATGCGCGTCGCCGACACGGTCTGGTCGACGTAGGACTTGAGCCGCGCGGTGGGCGCCCAGCTCTGGTGGTCGAGGGCGAGGAGTCGGCCGTCCGCCTCGACGGACAGCCGGATCCGCTGCTTGCTCGCGGGTCGGTGGCCGACCGTGCGGAACATCTGCTGGCGGGTCATCGCATACTTCACCGGCCGCCCGCCGAGCAGCTTCGCCGCCATCGCGACCAGCACCAGGTGGGGGTGCGGCCAGCCCTTGGTGCCGAACGAGCCGCCGACGTAGGGCGAGACGACCTCGAGCTGCCCGGGCAGCAGGCCGAGCGCCGGCGCGAGCAGGAGTGCGTGGCCCCCGGTGCCCTGGTTGGTGTCGTACAGCGTGAGCCGGGTGGCGCGCGGGTCCAGGGCGGAGGCGTCGTGCCAGATCGCGGTGACCGCGTGGGGCTCGATCGGCGAGTGGAACTCCATCGGCAGGCTGTAGTCGGCCTCGACCAGCGTGCCGCGGGCCAGGCAGGCGTCGGCGTCGCCGCGCTCGTAGGAGCCGTGCTTGAAGGCGTTGACCCGACGGGGCTCGGTGGCCCTCGGGTCGTCGATCGCGAAGCCGAGCTCGGCCGGCTGCTCGTCGTACGTCACCCGCACGAGGCCGGCGGCCTCGCGGGCCACCTGGGGCGAGTCGGCGACGACGGCGCCGGCGATCTCGCCGCGGTGGTGGACCTCGCTCGACTGGAGGATCACCAGGGCCGCGTCGGTGTGCACCCGGATCCTGGGGGCGTTGGCATGGGTGAGCACGAGGCGCACGCCCGGCAGCTCGCGGGCCGCCGCGTCGTCGATGTCCGTGATGCGTCCGCGCGCGATCGTGGAGACGATCGGGAACAGGTGGGCCGGATCCTCGACGGGCTGCTCGTAGGCGTAGGGCGCGGTGCCGGTGACCTTGGCGGGGGCGTCGACGCGCATCCGGTCGTTCCCGGCGACGACCGGCGCCTCCGCAGCGGTGGCCTCCGGCTCGAGGGTCCTGGGTTCGAGCGTGGTCATGCCGCGCTCCCCTCGGACGACCCGGCGAGCCCGGTCAGCACGTCGACGACGGTGTTGCGCACGAGCGGGACCTTGAAGGCGTTGCCCTCCCCCGGGCTCGCGGCGTCGAGCTCGGCCTCGATCGCGGTGCGGAACTGCTCGGGCGAGGCGGGCTGTCCGCGCAGCGCCTCCTCGGCGACCCGCGCCCGGTGCGGTCGGTGGGAGACCCCGCCCAGCGCCAGGCGTACGTCGTGCACCACGCCGTCGCGCGCGTCGAGGGCGGCGGCCACCGACACCAGCGCGAAGGCGTACGACGCCCGCTCGCGGACCTTGCGGTAGCGCGAGCGGACGGCGAAGTCGAGCGGCGGGACCTCGACGGCGAGCACCAGCTCGTCCGGCTCGAGGGTGGTGTCGAGGTCGGGCCGGTCGCCGGGCAGCCGGTGGAGGTCGCCGAACGGGATGCGTCGCTCACCGGTCGGTCCGACCACGACGACCTCGGCGTCGAGCGCGGCCAGCGGGACGCACAGGTCGGACGGGTGGGTGGCGACGCAGGCCTCCGACGTGCCGAGGATCGCGTTGTAGCGGCCGAAGCCGTCGACGGCCGAGCAGCCGGAGCCGGGCTCGCGCTTGTTGCAGGGGGTGGTGAGGTCCTGGAAGTAGACGCAGCGGGTGCGCTGGAGCAGGTTGCCGCCCGTGGTGGCCATGTTGCGCAGCTGGCCGGACGCCCCGGCGACCAGCGCCTGCGTGACGAACGGGAAGCGGGTGCGCACCAGCGGGTGGGCGGACAGGTCGCTGTTGCGGACGCCCGAGCCGATCACCAGGCCGCCGTCCGCGCGCTCGGAGATCGCGTCGAGCGGCAGGCGGGTGATGTCGACGAGGCGGTCGGCCTGCCTGATCCCGAGCCGCAGGTGGTCGACGAGGTTGGTGCCCCCGGCGAGGAAGGTGCCGCCGCCCTCGACCAGGGCCAGCGCCTCCTCGACGGTGGACGGCCGGTCGTAGGCGAAGGGCTTCATGCCGCGCCTCCCTCGCGGGCCACGTCCTGGATGGCGGCCACGATGTTGACGTAGGCGCCGCACCGGCAGAGGTTGCCGCTCATCCGCTCGCGGACCTCGGCGTCGGTGAGATCGACGCTGGTGTCGGCGACGTCGGGGCTCATGTGGCTGGGCATCCCGGCCCGGACCTCCTCCAGCATGGCGACGGCCGAGCAGACCTGGCCGGGCGTGCAGTAGCCGCACTGCAGCGCGTCGCGGTCGGCGAACGCCTGCTGCATCGGGCCGAGGTGCTCGATCGTGCCCAGCCCGGCGGCGGTCGTGACCTCCGCACCGTCGTACGACGCGGCGAGCGCGAGGCACGACAGGATGCGCCGACCGTCGACGATCACCGTGCAGGCGCCGCACTGGCCGTGGTCGCAGCCCTTCTTCACCGACATCACGCCGAGCTCGTCGCGCAGCGCGTCGAGCACGCTGACGCGCGGATCGAGGTCGAGCTCCCGCTCGGTGCCGTCGACGGTGAGCCTGACGCTCACCTCGTGTCGCGTCATCGGCCGTTCCTCCCCAGGTGGCGCGTCGGTGGGACACCACCGTAGGCGGCCGCGGGTGAGTTATCAACTGTCTGGTTAGTTAGTTCCGGGTCCTCGCCATCTCGGACCCACCGGCGGATACTGGAGGACTGGGGTGGAAGGAGGGGCGAGGTGGCAGTCGTCCACGACCTGCTGCCTCTCGGAGAGTCGCTCGAGAGGTCCTACGTCGTGACCGTCCGAGGCCGGCTGAAGTTCCGGGTCGGCTCGATCGTCTACGTCGCCTTCTCGCACGACGAGACCATCATGGGATTCGCGTTCCCCAAGCAGGAGCGTGCCGTCCTGGTCGACAACGATCCCCGCTTCCAGCTGCCGGCCGAGTCCGACATGCGCTTCCACTGGGTGCACGGGGCCCTCCCCGAGCTCGACGCGACCGAGGCGCGTGAGCTGGTGGTGGAGGCGTGGCGCATGGTCGTCCCGCTCAAGCTGTCACGCGCCTACGACCTGGAGCATCCCGACGGTCCGGGCTCAGGGGGGTCCCCGGACCGCCGGGAGGTCAGGGGGCCAGGACCGTGATCCTGGTGGTCCTCGCGGCGGACAGCGTCCGCGCGTCACCGGCGTAGGCGACCTTCATCCTGGCCGTGCCCGCCTTCGCGAAGACCGGCAGCCTGAGCGTGACCTTCCCGCCGCGCAGCGTGCCCTTCAGCGTGGTGGAGCCGACCTTCACGCTCACCTTGCCCGTCGGGGTCGACCCGGCGGCGGAGACGGAGATGACGATCGTCGCCTTCGTCGCCTTCGCGACCACCCGCTTCTGCGTGACCTTCACCTTCAGGGTCGGCCGCGTCTTCGTGACCCCCGGCGTCGGGGTGGGCGTGGGCGTGGGGGTCGGGACGGGGACCGGCGTCGGGGTGGGCGTCGGGGTGGGGTCCGGTGCCGGCGGCACCGGCGCAGCGGTGACCGTGATGGGCAGCCGCACCGTGGTGCCGGTCGTGCTGCCGACGATCGTCACCGTCGCCGGACCTGCGGGCAGGTCGACCGGGAGGGTGGCGCGGACCGCGACCGTGCCGTGGTCGTCGTACGCGTCGTCGCGGAGGGTGTTGTCGACGGGGAAGGAGCCGAGCGGTCGACCGGCGACCGTCACGTCGACGGCGGTGTCCGTCGGGTCGTCAGCGGTGGAGTACGACCACGAGCTGAGGTCGACGTCGTACGCCGTGCCGGCGACGTACGACGCCGGCGCCCCGCCCGGGACGTGGACGCCGACCGCGTGCTGGGCGGCCTCGGGGGCGACGGGCGCGTGGTCCGCGAGGTAGGCGGCCAGGGCGGACACGGCGGTGACGTCGGGGTAGCGCTCGCCGATGCCGTCGACGAGCCCGCGGAAGTTGTCGCCGCCGGTGGCGAGCGACTGGCTGACGGTGACCGAGTAGGTGCCCGTCGCGCTGATCGCCCCGCCGTTGAGCCACATGCCGGTGATCCGGTCGCCCTCGGCCCGGGCGGCGTCGTGGGTCCAGGTGAAGCCGGACGAGGCGCCGAGCCGCACGAACGGGCGGGCCGGGACGGTCCCGCCGGAGGTGCGCTGCCACTGCTGCTCGAGCACCGTCTTGAGCTGGGCGCCGGTGAGGCGCATGTTGACCAGCGGCTCGGCGGCCGTGACGGCGGCGGCCTGGGCGTAGGTCGTCACCGCCGGGTAGGTGCCGGTGGCCACGAGGTCGGACGTCAGCGCGGTGGGGCTGGCGAGCGCGATCTTCGCGGTGCCGGCGGCGGAGCCGCCGGTGGCCCAGCGCTGCGCCTCGGCGAGGAGGTTGCCGAGGGTCGACTCACCGCCCGGGTGCGGGGTGGTGCCGTCGGCCCGGGTCGCGCGACGGATCGGCCCCGTGAGCGCGCCGAGGTCGACGCCGGGTCGGACCTGGATGTCGCGGAAGTCGACCTGGTCGGCGTCGCCACGGTTCTCCAGGCCGATGTATCCGGTCATCGGGGCCGTACGGTCGACGGCGTTGACCGCGGTGCCGTTGAGGAGCACCCGGATCCGGGCGGGGGTCACCTGGATGGTGAAGCGGTTCCACTGCCCGACGGGCTTCACCGCCGCGGCGAGGGCCGTGGCGTCCGCGGGCTGCGCGGTGCCGCCCGTCGCGACGATGGTCGCGGTGTCCGTGGCGCCGATCCTGACGGCGTACCCGCCGCTCGGGCTCGCGCCGCCGGTGCTGGTCGAGGCGACGAAGACGCTCGAGTCGTCGTCGGCGTCCCCGCGACGCCAGTCCACGCCGAGCGTGTAGGGGCCGGTCTGCTGGGTGGTGTTCCACGTGGCGCCCGGGCCCCGGATGCTGCGGATCGTGCAGTCGGTCTGGTGGCCGAAGCCGCCGCCGCCGGCCTTGCGCCACTGGTCGAAGGTCGCGAACGTCCCGTCGAAGAGAGCCGTGCCACCCGGGGCCACGGGCGTGGCGGCGCAGGTGTCGGGCGCGAGGCCGCCGACCTGGATGGCGTCGAAGTTGAGCCGGCACATCTCCTGCGCGCGGTCGCACTGGACCGCGATCGTGTTGGCGCCCTGGTTGAGGGTGACGTCCGCGCGGGCGAACTCCCAGTCCTCCCAGCTCCGGGTCAGCGGATAGCTGACGATCTGGCGAGAGCCGTTGGTGACCAGGCCCATCGCGCGGGTGACGTTCTCCTCCGCGCTGAGCGGACCGGCGGCGTAGCGGATCCAGACGGGGTACGTCCCCGCGGCGGGAGCGGTGACCGTCATCGTCGACTGCATCCCGGTCTCGCGGAACGTGTAAGAGCCCGTGCCGGAGAAGTTGCCGTGGTCGCCGGAGTTGAGGGCCGGGCCCCCGCTGATGACGCCGTTCTCGACCTCGAGCCAGGCGATCTGCGTGTCCCCCACGGCCGCGTGGGCCGGTGCGGTCGCGAGGCCGCCACCGGCGAGGGCCAGCGCGACGACGGAGAGCACGACGGCGCGCAGGCGGGTGCGTACGGACGTCGAGGTGGGGACAGGCTGTGTCACGACGGACTCCTCGCGGGGACGCGCTGTGACGCACGCCACAGACGCTGCGTGACGCTACGCCCGCGGGTTCACATTGTCGAACCATGTTCCACATCTCGGACACTCGTCCACCCCGACGGTGTAGATTCACATACTTGAACTACATGACCGCCCACTTCGCAGCGAGCCGGGTGGGAGTGGGCCGACCTTAGGAATTGGCGCCGCGAGCGTCCACGGGCCAGGTGTCGACGACCTCGTCGCCCTCGACGACCACGAGCCGATCGACCAGGTTGATGCTCGTGCACACGTGGTTGGGGGCCACTCGCACGCGGCTGCCGACCGCGGGCACCGACCCTTCGCCGAACACGACGGTGGCGTGATGCTCGGAGAGCGCGACGACCCGCGCCTGCGGGTGGGCGGGCAGGCGGCCGTGGCCCGTCGCCCACGCGGCCCGGTCGGTGCTGAGGACCTTGCTCCCCGCGTCGAGGACGGCCTCGCCGTGCCGGGCGTGGACGACTGTCGCGACGACGGTCAGCGCACAGTCGGCGACGTCGGTCGAGCCCAGCTCGACCTGCTGCGCGTCGCCGAAGGTGGACACGCCCGGGCGGGTCTCGGTGATCGGGAACTCCAGGCTCGGCTGGTCGTCGAGGGGCAGGTAGTCGACCGGCGAGGTGCCTCCGCTGCGCACGCGCGGGTCGACGCCCACGGCCACCAGCGCGCGGGCCGCGACGTCGAGGGCGCGCGCCTCGTCAGCAGCCGCCCCCTCTCTCGCGCCGGGGGCGTAGGCGTGGCCGGGGAACGTGAACACGCCCGCCACGGCGAGGCCGCGCCGCACAGCGTGGGACGCGAGCTCACCGGCCGCCCGCGGGTCCACCCCGGTGCGGTGGTGTCCGGAGTCGACCTCCACCACGACCTCGACCGGCGCGCCGCGGAGGGCCTCGGCGAGCTGGTCGGCACCGGCGACGGAGTCCACCCCGACCCGGAGCGCGACGGCGTCGGCCAGGGCACGCAGCCGATCGGCACGCCTCCCGGCCGCCCAGATCGGGTAGGCAAGGAACAGGTCGTCGAAGCCGCCCGCGGCGAAGATCTCGGCCTCGCCGACGGTGGCGAGGGTGAGGCCGACGGCCCCGTGCTGCAGCTGCAGCCTCCCGATCGCCAGGCTCTTGTGGGTCTTGGCGTGCGGACGCCAGGCGACCCCGCGGGCCCGCGCCCGCGCGGCGCTCGCCGCGAGGTTGCGCTCCAGGACGGCGCGGTCGACGGCCAGGTACGGCGTGTCCGGCAGGCGTCGATCCTCGTCCTCGGGGTCGGCGACGGATGACGGCACCGCTCGATTGTGCCCTGACCCCACGCGTGTCTCGGCTCGCGGACCGCGCTCGTGGCACGAAGTACTGTCTCGTGGCCGTACGTCACTGATGCTGCGCCGCCATCTCCAAGGCCGCGTCAGTGATGTGGTGAGGTCAGGACGAACTCGAGGAGCGGGACGTGAGCAGCAGCAAGCAGCGCAAGGCACGCCAGAAGGCCGAGCGCGAGCAGTGGGAGCGTGAGCAGGCGCGACTGGCGGAGGGCCGCCGACGTCGACGACTGCTGCTCGGCGCACTGGCCACAGTCGTCGCGGCGTCGGTCATCGCCGTCGTGGTCGCCCTGACCACCGGTGACTCTCCGGACCCGAGTGCCGACGAGCCGCCGGCCGGGGACGTCGAGCTGGACCCCGAGGAGGCGGCGGGCGAGGCACAGGCCGCCGCGGCCAACGAGGCCAGGGCCGCCGGGGACGTGCTCGCCGAGGACTACACCGTCGAGCCGGGCACTCCGGTCGACAGCGGCGCGAAGCCGCCCCGCGACGACCGGCCCGTGGCCTGCGGGGCGAAGACGCCGGCCAACGCGCGAGCGACGCGTCCCCGCTATCCAGGCGGTCCGGCCGACGTCCTCCGTGACGGGGTCGACTACGTCGCGAGGATCGAGACCTCCTGCGGCCCGATCACCATCGACCTGCTGGAGAAGGACGCCCCCGTCGCCGTCAACTCGTTCGTCTTCCTCGCCGGCGAAGGCTTCTACGACGGCCTCGATTTCTTCCGCGACTTCGGGGGGATCGCCGCGGCCCAGGCAGGCAGCGGCGACAACACCGTCCGCTGGGACATCGGCTACACGCTCCCCGACGAGCTGGACGCTGCCGAACGTGAGGGCTATCCGATCGGGACGGTGACGACGGCCGGTGAGGGCGCCTACACCGCCGGCAGCGACTTCTACATCGCCTACGGCAAGGAGTTCGCCGCCGGCTTCGAGACCAACCGGATCCAGACCACGTTCGGCCGGGTGCTGAGCGGGATGGACGTCATCAACACCGTCACCGCCATGGACCGCCTCGGGATGGGCGGCGAGGTGTACGCCGAACGGCTGTTCATGGAGTCGGTGACCATCCAGGAGCGCTGAGGCGAACCTCAGCCCTGCGCCATGTCCACGAACCTCGAGTAGTGGCCCTGGAACGCCACGGTCAGGTCGCGGGTCGGACCGTTGCGGTGCTTGGCCACGATCAGGTCGGCCTCGCCGGGACGGGTCGACTCCTTCTCGTAGACGTCGTCGCGGTGAAGCAGGATCACCATGTCGGCGTCCTGCTCGAGCGAGCCCGACTCGCGCAGGTCGCTCATCATCGGCCGCTTGTCGCCACGCTGCTCGGGACCACGGTTGAGCTGCGACAGCGCGATGATCGGCAGCTCGAGCTCCTTGGCGAGGAGCTTGATGTTGCGGGAGAACTCCGAGACCTCGAGCTGGCGGGACTCGACCTTCTTGCCCGAGCTCATCAGCTGCATGTAGTCGATGACGATGAGCTTGAGGTCGTGGCGCTGCTTGAGCCGGCGCGCCTTCGCCCGGATCTCCATCATCGTCATGTTGGGGCTGTCGTCGATGAACATCGGCGCCCCGGAGACCTGGCCCATCTTGCGGGCGAGCTTCTCCCAGTCGTCGTCGCGCATCGTGCCGTTGCGGATGTGGTTGAGCGGGACCTTCGCCTCCGCCGAGAGCAGGCGCATCATGATCTCCGAGCGCGTCATCTCGAGGCTGAAGAAGCAGCTCGTCAGGTTGTTGTGGATCGACGCCGCACGGCAGAAGTCGAGTGCCAGCGTCGACTTCCCCATGGCGGGGCGAGCCGCGACGATGATCATCTGGCCGGAGTGGAGGCCGTTGGTCAGGTCGTCGAGGTCGGCGAAGCCGGTGGGCACGCCGTAGAGGCCGGCCTCGCGGTTGCCGATCATCTCGATCTCGTCGAGGACACCGCTCATGATGTCGCTCAACGGCGCGTAGTCCTCGGTCGCCCGGCGGTCGGTCACCTTGTAGACCTCGGCCTGGGCGCTGTCGACGACGTCGTCGATCTGGCCCTCGCCGGCGTAGCCGAGCTGGGCGATGCGGGTGCCGGCCTCGACCAGGCGACGCAGCACGGCCTTGTCGCGGACGATCTCGGCGTAGTAGCCGGCGTTGGCCGCGATCGGCACGTTGGCCGAGAGCGTGTGGAGGTAGGGGGCGCCGCCGATGCGCTGGAGCTCACCGCGCTTGGTCAGCTCCGCCGCCACGGTGATCGGGTCGGCGGGCTCGCCGCGGCCGTAGAGGTCGATGATCGCGTCGTGGATGATCTCGTGGGCGGGGCGGTAGTAGTCGACACCCTTGAGCGCCTCCACCACGTCGGCGATGGCGTCCTTGGACAGCAGCATCGAGCCGAGCACGCTCTGCTCGGCGGCGTTGTCCTGCGGCGGGGTGCGGTCACCGGCCGAACGGGGGGCGTTGCCCGGCTCGTAGGCTGCCGGGCCGTCGCCCCAGGCCTCGTCGGTGTCCCCTTCGAAGGTGACGCTCACCGGTGCTCCCTTCGTCGTCCTGCTCACCACCACTGCCCCGACGCTAGGGACGACCACCGACATCGAGTCGATGGTCCGCGCGGGGTCCGGGCCGTGCGCGAACCTACGTGCTCCCCGGCGCCAGGGGAAGCCGACGGCGCCGAGTTATCCACAGGCTCTGTGGACAACCTGCGCACTCGCGTGGACGACACGCTGCGGTGGGTGCACATGTCGTGGATCCACCTGTGGAGAGAGCAGAAACTTCGACCGGTACATGGCTGCTGACCTGCGCAAACGTCGTACACACCCTGTGGAGGAAAAACTCCACGCGCGATGCGTCGTTCACCTGTCCGCCATCTGGATGATGCCCGTTGGTTTGACGATCCGGGCACCGCGATGACCGCGATCCGCCATCATCCACATCGCCGTACACAGGTAGTCCGATGGGACTATGTACACCGCCCGGGCCCGCTCGTTATGGCGGCACGGTCCGGGTCACGTGCGATTCAGCAGGTGTGGGGGTCGAAGCCGTAGGGCAGCTCGAGGCGGTGCGACTTCATCAGCGCGTCGTCGGTGAGGATGTCGAGGGTGCGGCCCTCGGCGGCGACGATGCCGTCGGACAGCACGATCGCGCGCGGGCACAGCTGCAGGGCGTAGGGCAGGTCGTGGGTGACCATCATCAACGTGACGTCGAGGCCGGTGAGGATGTCGGCGAGCTCGCGGCGCGACGCGGGGTCCAGGTTGGAGCTCGGCTCGTCCAGCACGATGATCTCCGGCTCCATGACGAGCACGGTGGCCACGGCCACGCGCCGGCGCTGGCCGAACGACAGGTGGTGCGGCGGGCGGTCGACGAAGTCGGCCATCCCGACCATCTCCAGCGCGGCCATCACCCGGCGGTCGAGGTCGGCGCCGCGGATCCCGAGGTTGCGGGGGCCGAAGGCGACGTCGTCGCGCACGCTGCCCATGAAGAGCTGGTCGTCGGGGTCCTGGAAGACGATGCCCACCCGGCGGCGGATCTCGGACAGGTTCTCCTTGACGACGGGGAGGCCGGACACGCTCACGGTGCCCCGCCCCGGCATGAGGATGCCGTTGAGGTGCAGCACGAGGGTGGTCTTGCCGGCACCGTTGGGGCCCAGCACGGCCACACGTTCGCCGCGGTGCACGTGCAGGTCGACGCCGAAGAGGGCCTGGTGGCCGTCGGGGTAGGCGAACGCCACGGACTGCAGGTCGAGGACGGGGGCGGTCATCGTCGGGCACTCCCGTCATAGCCGCGCGCGATCATCGCGAGGTGCACCCGCTCGCCGCGCTCGAACGAGCGGATGAAGAGGGCGCCCACCGAGCGGCCCAGCACTGGCCAGTGCCGCGGGTTGCGCGCGGTGAACCCGCGGGACTCCCGGGCGGTCTTCATCCGGCCGAGCTCGTCGGTGACGACGTCGAGGTAGCGGACCATGAACCCCATGATCTGGACGAGCTGCGCCGGCACCCGCAGCCGCTCGAGCCCGGCCAGCAGGTCGCGGGGGTCGGTGGTGGCGGCCAGCAGCAGGCTGGCCAGCACGCCCAGGGTCGCCTTCGTCACCAGCCCGGCCGCGGCCACCAGGCCCGGCTCGCTGACGGACAGACCGAGCACCTCGACCTGGGGACCCGTGGCCACGAACGGCAGCACCGCGGCGAACACGAGCACCGGGGTCTCGATCACCATGCGCCGTGCCAGGTAGGGCACGGGCACGCCCGACACCGCGACGAGCACGGCCAGCACGACGGCGTACGCCGCGAAGGCGGGGACCCACGCCAGCGGGGTCGCCACCACGACGAGCATGAAGCCGACCAGGCCGGCGACCTTGAGGTGGGCAGGGGCCCGGTGGAGCGGGGAGTGGCCGTGGAAGTGCAGCCGGTGCCCGTGCGGGGCGCCCATCACTCGCCCTCGCGGTGGGAGCGGACCGGGGCCGGCGCCGGCTCGGACGAGCGCCGCAGTCGGAACAGCAGCGTGGAGAGTCCGAGGACCACCAGGCAGCCGAGCACCCCGGCCAGCCCGCCCGAGATGCGGGAGTGGTCGAGGCCGGCCACCTCGTAGCCCGCGAGCGGACCGCCGCCGGAGGCCCGCTCCGCGGAGGAGAAGCCCAGGTCGCCCGCCACCCGGTTGAGCCCGTCGGGGCTCGCCGAGGCGTAGTAGCTGACGACGCCGGCGATGAGGAGTGCGAGCACCAGACCGGTCAGCACGACGGTGCGTGTCGAGAGGCGCCTCATGCCGACACCGTCCGGGTCTCGAGCTCGCGGGTGGCGACCAGCCTGCGGGCGCCGTGCACCAGGTCCGGCCGGACCGAGACGATGCCGGCGACGACCATGAAGGTGATGACGGCCTCTCCGATGCCGATCAGCACGTGCACCCCGAGCATCGCCGTCATCAGCGTGCCGAAGGGGATCGGGACGACCCCGCCGACGGCGTAGAGCAGCACGAACGTCGCCGCACTCATCGCCACCGACGCCACCGCGCCGAGCGCGGCAGCAGGCGCGACCATCGAGATCCGCCGCGGCAGGACGGCCAGGGCGCCGCGGAAGACGGTGTAGCCGGTCACCACGGCGACGATCCCCATCAGCACCACGTTGGTGCCGAGGGCGGTGATGCCCCCGTCGGCGAAGAGCAGCGCCTGCACCGTGAGGACGACGGTCATGCAGAGCAGCCCGGTGTAGGGCCCGACGAGGACGGCCGTGAGGGCACCCCCCATGAGGTGCCCGCTGGTCCCTCCCGCGACGGGGAAGTTGACCATCTGGCCCGCGAAGACGAAGGTCGCGATGATGCCGGCGAGCGGGGCGACGCGGTCGTCGAGCTCGCGCCGCGCGCCGCGCAGGGCGATCGCGATGCCCGTGGCCGCCACGCCGACCGTGACCAGCGAGGTCGGTGCGTCCAGGAATCCGTCGGGCACGTGCATGGTGACCTCCCGGGTCTTGTTGCACACGATGTGCAACAACGGTGGTTCGGCGCCGACCCCCCGACCGGATGGGAGGTCCGGGGAAGAGATGTGAGCCGGCTCTCGCCGCTCAGAACCCGATGAGCGTGCGGATGACGACGCCGCCGCCGACCGCGCAGATGCCGAGCGCGGCGCCGTACCTCAAGAAGGTGCGGAGGTTGCCGGCCAGGAAGCCGCGCTGCAGCGCCAGCCGCTCCAGCCGCGTCACCACGTCACGGGCCAGCAGGCCGACCGCGGCGAGCGAGGCGGCCATCCCGATGCCGAAGGCGAGGACCAGCACGAAGCCGAACCATGCCCGGCCCAGCGCCACGGCTGCGAGGAGCAGCAGCAGGGCCGACGGGCTGGGCACCAGACCGCCGACGAGGCCCATCACCCACACTCCCCAACGACCGGGCGCGGTCTCCGGCTCCGCCGGGGGAGGTACGACGGCCGTGGCCGTCGCGACCGACACCGATCCGGCCGCGGCGTGCGCGGGCTCGTGCGGGTGCGGGTGGGGGTGCTCGTGCGGCTCCCCGTGGCCGTGACCGTGGCCATGACCGTGGCCGTGGCCGTGCCCGTGACCGTGGCCCTGTCCACCGTCCGACCGCAACCGGGCCAGGAGGTAGAGGCCGAGGCCCACGATGAGCAGTCCCGTGGCGAGCGTCAGCCAGGGATAGATGCGTGCGGGCACGAAGGCGCTGCTGAGCGAGACCAGCACGCCCAGCACGAGCACCGAGCCCGTGTGCGCGACGGTGACGGCGCTGCCCACCGCGAAGGCCGACCGGACGGAGCTGTCACCGCGCTGGGAGAGGTAGAACGCCATGACGGTCTTGCCGTGCCCGGGCGAGAGGGCGTGCGTCGCGCCCAGGGCCAGCGCGACGACGACGGCGAGGAAGCCGGCGATCCAGCCGTTCTCGCCGAGGAGGGAGGTGGCGCGGGCCGAGAGCCAGCTGCCGCCGGCCGCGGTCGGGCCGTCGTCCTGGGTGCCGGGCAGCACGCCGGCCCGACCGCCGGGGGACACCACGAGGGTGGCGGAGGTGACGTCGAGCGGGGACTGCAGCAGGTCCTTGGGGTAGGCGGTGAGGCGGTCGCTCGTGCTCTCGCTGGGGACGTCGGAGCTGGTCAGGGTCATCTCGTCGCCGACCGCGGTGACCTCGCGCCAACCCACCGACCCGGGCGCCGTGGTGTCGGTGAAGGTGAGCTCGCCGGCGCCGATGTCCGCGACGCCGGTGTACTCGCAGGTGATGCGGGTGATCGGCAGGCCGCCCTCACCGTCGGCGAGCGAGGCCAACGACGTCCCCAGCGTGAGGCGTACGGGAGTGCCGCCCGCCTCCAGCTCGAGGCCGCGGCCCGTCGTCGTGCACTCGTCCCGCGCGAGCGCAGGCAGGTCGTCGATGGCTCGCCCGAGCTGGGCGGTGGGGATCTCCGCGAGGTCGACCACGTGGTCGACCTCGACCCCGTCGGGCTGGACGAGGATCCCGGTGTAGCGGTTGACGGTGAAGTTGCCGAGCGGGTGCGCCGAGGCGGGGCCTGCGGCGACGAAGAGGCAGCCGGCGACGGCGCCCAGGGCGAGGAGGAGGCGCGCGAGGACTCTCATCGATTTCCTTCGATCTCGGCGAGCGCGGCACGGGCCACGTCGCCCTGCCACGGCGACATGCCGGGGTCGGTGTCGAGCCCGCGACGCAGGTGGGTCCGTGCCTCGCCGGTCATCCCCAGCGCCGCCTCGATGGTGCCGCGGTGGATCCAGAACTTGGCCTCGTGCGAGCCGAGCCGGGTCGCCCTGCGGGCGATGGCGAGCGCCTCACGGTCGCGACCGTTGCGGTGCAGCGCCCAGGCGAGGGCGTCGGCGACGTGGACGCTGGTGCGCTGGCGCCACTCGGCGCGGGCCTGGCTGAGAGCCCGCTCGGGCGAGCCGTGGTCGGCCTCGAAGAGCGCGGTCTCGAGGTCGGTGCGCACGCCGCTGGCGTCGAGGAGCTGGATCGTGGTGCGGACGACGGCGAACTGCGCGTCGGCCTCGTCGGGACGGTCGAGGTGCTCGAGCAGCTCGCCGAGCTCGGTGAGGTACTCGGGCAGCGGCTGCCGGGCGACGACGTCCTGCCACGAGGTGACGGCGCCCTCGAGGTCGCCTCGCGCGGTCGCGAGGCGTGCGGCGGAGACCAGTCCCGGCAGGTAGCCCGGCACCGCCTCCTCGACGATGTCGAGCTGGCGTCGCGCCGCGCCGAGACGGTCCTGCTTGCGCAGGATGTCGGCGGCGAGGGTCAGGGTGTACGCCTTGTCCGCGCGGGAGCCGGCGGCCGCCGCGCGGCGCAGGATGTCGAGGGCACGGTCGAGGTCGCCGCGCAGCTCGTAGGCGTAGGAGTAGCGGGCCGCGATCGCGGTGCTCGGCTGGAGCCGGTCGGCGGTGCGCAGGGCCTTCAGCTGCTCGTCGTACCTGCCGAGCTCGTTGAGGGCGTCGACCCGGATCGCGAGGGCGCCGAGGTCGCGCGGGTTGATGGCCAGCGCCTCGTCGGCGCTGGCGAGGGCGTCGGAGAAGTCGTGGCGGGCGGAGGCGATCGCGGCCCGGGCCGCGAGGGCGGGGAAGTTGTCGTCGGGCTCGAGGTCGAAGGAACGGGCCGCGGCCTCGTCGGCCTTCTCGTAGTAGGTGGCGTTGCCGGTCACGCGCGCCTGCTCGACGTAGGCGACGGCGAGGTTCGCCCACGAGACGTGGTCGCCGGGCACGCGCCGCAGGGTGGCCTGGAGCGAGGCGACCGCCGCGTCGAGGTCCTGGCCGGAGTCGGGGACGACCCGGGGGACGGACCCGGCCGGTGGCGCGGAGGTCGGGCTGGTCGTGGTGGCGACCCCGATGCCGCCGGAGACAGCGAGCACGAGGCCGACACCGATGACGATGAGGCTCTTACGCATGCGTGGGCGTCCTTCCGGTTCGGACGGGATCGGCCGCGACGGGCCGGATTCGAGCGGTGGTGCAGCCCGACCGCGCGGAGTGGAGGCCGCGCGGTCGGGCCGGCTGGGACGGATCAGGCCTTGCGGGGGCGCCGGACGGCGCCACCGATGCCACCGATGAGGGCGAGGAGCCCCACACCGACGAAGGCCATCGAGCTCTGGCGGGTCGGCAGGATGCTCTGGAGCACGCCGCCGCCCTGGTCGGACGACTGCTTGGCCGAGGCGCCCGCGGACGGGTGCGGGTCGGCGTTGCTGCCGCTGGCCGGGAGGGCCAGGTAGGGGAACGTGGTCCCGAAGGCGACGTCGTTGGTGTTGACGCCGTCACCGAGGTCGTTCGCCGATCCGACGAGCTCACCCTCGACGACCTGGAGCGCGATGTCGATGACGTCGTCACCGAGTCGGCGGCCGTTGGGGAAGCCCTGGGTGTCGCCGCCGATCACGCCGAGCCGGTTGGGCTCCGCGGTCACCGGGGTGGACATGTTGAGACGCAGCTGCTCGCTGGGCGTCACCTTGCCCTTGGCCTTGTTGAGTCCCTTGACGCCCGTGAGGAACACCGACACGAGGTCGTTGCGCGGGGTCTTGGGCGCGTCGATGCCGTAGACGGCCTCGACGAGCTTCGGCAGCTCGGGGTTGGTGACGTACTTGAGCGCCGCGGCGTCCTGCGTGGGCTGGGAGGCGTTGAAGCCGTCCTTGAGCTTCAGCGGGATGACGACCTCGTTGACCAGCGGGTTGCCCAGGCGCGAGACCTGGACGTACGTGCCGTTGGTCGACTTCTTCTGGGTCGTCGACCAGGTGCCGATCACCGGGTTCTTCTTGGCGTTGCCCTTCTTGGCGAGCCACTTCTGGGGCACCTGGAGCGCGACCGACTGCACGTTGAACCCGGCGAGGGTGTCGTCGCCGGCCTCGGAGAGGTCACCGCCGTAGAGCAGGTCGAAGACGCGCAGGTCGAGGAAGAACGGGTCCTCGGCCTGACCGGCGAAGGACTTGACGCCCTTGCCGGCGTTGGTCACGGCCTGCTTGCGCAGCGCCTCGTAGTTGGGCATGGAAGCGGTGCCGATGTTGGACGGGGCCACCCGCTTCTTGCCGACGATGACCTTGGTCTTGCCGCCCTTGGCGATGCGGACCAGTCGGTAGGTCTGGTAGTAGTTCAGGTTCTTGTCCGTCAGCGACGTGACCGGGCCGGTGGCGGCCAGGAACGTGTCCTTGGTGACGTAGTGGTCCTTGAAGGTCCACCGGAACGTCACGTCGGGCTTGGCGTCCGCGTTGTTGTCGACGTGGATGTCGTACTGCGCGTCGGTGGCGAAGCTGTAGAAGTTCGGGCCTCCGGCCGGCTCCTCGAAGGGCAGCCAGTTGGCGACCAGCGTGACGGTGTTCTGCGCCTCCGGGCTGCGGAAGGCGTAGAGGTCCGTCGTGTCGTACTGCGGCGTCCCCGAGATGAGTGGTGCTTCCCGGTGGCTGGACGCGGTGGCGGCGAGCGGGCCGAGACCGGCGAAGCCGACTGCTGCCAGCAGTCCGCCGGTGCAGGCCAGGGCCACTGCCCCGTGCCGCTTGGTGGGTCGTGAGCGGTTCATCAGCAACTACTCCTTGTGTTGGCCCGGGCCGCGGTGGAGCGTGCGGCTGGTCGGGCAGCCCGGGACTCCTTGAGTGGGCCCGGGTGCTCTGTGTTCGGAATCACTCACGAACTGGATGGGTGGACATCGGGGCGCACCCCCGAGGGCCTCCCCGCTGCCGCCTTCCTAGGCTCGTGCCCGTGAAGGCCATCGACCGGGAGATCCTGCGCCTGGCCGTCCCGGCGTTCCTCGCCCTCGTCGCCGAGCCCCTCTTCCTGCTCTCCGACGCCGCGATCGTCGGCCACCTCGGCACCCCGGAGCTCGCGGGCCTCGGCGTCGCCGCGGTGATCCTGCAGACCGTCGTGGGCCTCTGCGTCTTCCTCGCCTACGGCACCACCGCCAGCGTCGCGCGCCACCTCGGCGCCGGCGACCTGCGGGCCGCGCTCGCCCAGGGGGTCGACGGCGTCTGGCTGGCCATCATCATCGGCACGCTCGCCACGGTGGGCGGGATCCTCGCCACCCCCGCGCTCGTGGGCGCCTTCGACACCGGCGCCGCGGTCGCCGGGCACGCCGAGACCTATCTGGCGATCGCCTTCCTCGGCACCACGCCGCTGCTGATCATGCTCGCGACGACCGGCGTGCTGCGCGGGCTGCAGGACACGCGTACGCCGCTGCTCGTCGCCGTCGCCGGAAACGCCCTCAACATCGCCCTCAACGTCCTGCTCGTCTACGGCCTCGACCTCGGCATCGCCGGGTCCGCGATCGGGTCGGTGATCGCCCAGGTGCTCTCGGCGACCTGGCTGGTGGTGGTGGTCGTCCGCGCCGCCCGCGAGCACGACGCGCCCCTCTCCCCCGACCGGGCCGGGATCCTGGCCGCCGCCCACGCCGCCGTCGCCCTCGTCATCCGCACCCTGGCGCTGCGCGCCTGCCTGCTCGTCGGGACGTACGCCGTCACCCGGGTCGGCACCCAGGGCACCGACGTCAACGTCGCCACGCACCAGGTCGCGGTGACGCTGTGGACCTTCCTCGCCTTCGCCCTCGATGCGATCGCGATCGCCGCCCAGGCCCTCACCGGCCGGGCGCTGGGCAGCGGCGACGTCGACAGCACCCGGCGGCTGACGCGGCGGATGATCCGTTGGGGCTGGGGCAGCGGGATCGTGGCCGGGGTCGCCCTCGCCGCGGTGTCGCCCTTCGTCGGGGCGCTGTTCACCAGCGACCCGGAGGTGCGCGCGCTGCTCGTGCCGGTGCTGGTCGTCGCGGCGCTCGGCCAGCCGCTGGCCGGGGTGGTCTTCGTGCTCGACGGCGTGCTCATCGGTGCCGGTGACGGGACCTTCCTCGCCTGGGCCGGACTGGTCGTGCTGGCGGCGTACGCCCCGGCGGCGCTCTGGGCGGCGACCCTCCCGCACGGCCTCGTCGCCATCTGGGTGGCGATGACCGTCGTGTTCATGGGGGCACGGGGAGTGCTGCTGTCGTGGCGCGCCCGCGGCGACAAGTGGCTCGTGACCGGCACGCCGGTGCATCGTTAGTCCCCACGAACAGCGACCCTTGGGGGATTCATGGCACGACACCGCACCGCCGTCCGGATCGGCACGCTCGCACTGCTGGCCGGGGCGCTCGTGCCACTGGGCGCGGCCCCTGCAGGGGCGTCACCGGGGTGTCTCGACGAGGAGCAGCCGACCGCACCTGTCCTGCCCGGGCTCCCGCCGATCGTCACGGCGGACGGTTGCGACGACGACACCCCGCCCGACACCACGCTGTCGGCCTCGAGCACGCCCAACGCCGCGGGCCTCGTCAACGTCTCGACCATGACCTTCTCCGTCGCGCCCGTGGTCTCCGACGCCGACGCCGGTCCCTTCGCCCTCGAGTGCAAGCTGACCGGACCGGCCCAGGCCCACGACTGGCGCGCCTGCACCAGCCCGGTGACCTACACCGGCCTGCCGGACGCTGCGGCGGGGTCGTACGTCTTCCAGGCGCGGAGCGTCGACACCGGCGATGCCGCCCTCAACCCGGACAGTCCGCTGATTCCGGGCACCGTCGCCGACACCCCCGACCTCGACCAGACCCCCGCGACCCTCACCTGGGGCCAGGACACCAAGGCCCCCTTCGTCTTCGTCACCCAGAGCGCCTACGACGAGGACACGCCGACCCAGCCCGTCATCACCACTCCCAGCGCGCCCCTGCGGCTCAACAGCAGCGAGGCCGGGTCGAGCTTCGAGTGCACCGACAACGGCGTCGCCGTGCCGTGCACGCCGGGTCGCTGGGAGCTCGACCAGCCGGGTGCCGGCCGGCACGTCGTCACGGCCCGGACGATCGACCGGGCCGGCAACGCCAGCGCCTGGTCGGAGCCGGTCGAGTTCTTCGTGCCGACGAACCTGGCGCGCACGCGCGGGTGGAAGAAGGCGCTCAACAAGGGCTACTTCCGCGGCGACGCGCTGTCGGCGCATCGACGCGGCACCCGCCTCGTGCTGCCCCGCACCCAGGTCGGCGAGCTCCGGCTCGTGGCGCCCAGCGGACCGCGCCTGGGCAAGGTGCGGATCCGGGTCGGGAGGCGCGCCTGGCACGTCGTCGACCTCGCGGGACCGAAGTCGGCGCTGCGCCAGTACGTCGTCATCGACCGCTACTCGGGCATCCGCACGGGCAGGATCGTGATCGAGACGCTGGGCAACAAGACGGTCATCATCGACGCGGTGGTGGCTCGGCCCAACACCTTCCCCGCCGCGCAGTAACAGGCCCTGCACGGTCGGACAGGAGCACTTCCACGTCCGGCCAGAATGCCTTCTGGGACGGCGGCCTGTGCGACCTGTCGTACCCCCCAAGGAAGGGGTCCTGAGGGACATACCCGCGACCGGACGATCTTGCGTGCCCGATGCTGTTGACACCGGCCCGGTTGTGACTTGGGATACAGGAGTTCATCTCTTTGCCCACACGTACGACGTGCGCATTCGCTTTCGGGTCGCGTCGGCGTGCGGTGGGTCCATCCTCCGAACGGGAGATCCGCGTGATCCGTCGTACCCTCGCGGCCGGCGCTGCCATCAGCGTCACAGCCGCACTTCTCATGCCGTGGGGGACGGCTGCGCAAGCAGCCGACACCTCCCCACGTGACCTGAAGCCGGCGACAGCCTCGCCGAGCCAGGCCGGGCAGAAGGGCACCGTGCTCGACCTGGGCACGGGCACCCGCCCGCAGACCTACATCGTCCAGCTCGACTCGCCCGCCATCCCGACGCGCGAGCTCGCCGTCGAGAAGGGTGCCACCACCCAGCGCGCCGAGGGCGCCGCGGCCTACGGCCGGAAGCTGAAGGCCGAGCAGGCCGACCTCACGGCCTCCATCGGCAAGATCACCGGTGGCGCCCCCCAGGTGCTCGACACCTTCACCCACGCGATCAACGGCATCACGGTGAAGCTCACCCGTTCGCAGGCCCAGCGGGTCGCCCGCATCGACGGCGTCAAGGCCGTCCAGGTCGACTTCACCCGCCAGCTCAACACCGACGTGGGTCCCGAGTGGATCGGCGCCCCCTCCTTGTGGGACGGCTCCAACGTTCCCGGTGGGGTCGGCAGCGAGGGTGAAGGCGTCATCGTCGGCATCCTCGACACCGGCCTCAACCCGGCCAACCCGTCCTTCGCCGACTCGGTCCCGCCGTCCGCCGGCGGCGACGGCTACGACCACACCAACCCGTTCGGCGCCGGCAACTACGTGGGTGTCTGCGACGCTGACCCGACGTGGGGCTGCAACGACAAGGTCATCGGCTACTGGAACTTCTCCGGCACCGACCGCTACGACGACGACGGTCACGGCAGCCACACCGCCAGCACCACCGCCGGCAACAGGGTGGACGCGTCGGTCTTTGCGGCCAAGGGCACGACCCACGAGTTCTCGGTGACCCGCAACATCAAGGGTGTCGCCCCCCACGCCAACATCATCGGCTACGACGTCTGCGACGGCACCGGCTGCCAGGGCTCCTCGATCACCGACGCCATCGAGCAGGCGATCATCGACGGCGTCGACGTCATCAACTACTCCATCGGTGCGTCCACGGCCTCCAACCCGTGGAGCGACCCGGACGCCGTCGGCTTCCTCAACGCGCGTGCCGCGGGCATCTACGTCGCCACCTCGGCCGGCAACGACGGCCCGGGCGCAGCGACGCTCGGCAGCCCGGCCGATGTCCCGTGGGTCACGTCGGTCGGTGCCACCACGCACAACCGCAAGTACGTCTCCTCGGTCACCGACATCACCGACGGTGAGGACACGCTGCCCGACATCGCCGGCGCCGGCCTGTCCGGCCCGACCGACGGGCCCTTCCAGCTCGTCTACGCAGGCGACGCGCCGTACAACAACCCGCGCTGCAGCCAGCCGGACGACGAGACGCCCGTGGGTGCCTTCCCGGTGCCCACAGACCTCACCGGCCTCATCGTGGTCTGCGACCGCGGTGGCAACGGACGCGTCGAGAAGGGCGAGAACCTCGCCGAGCTCGGCGCCGAGGGCATGGTGCTGGCCAACGACGTCACCAGTGGCGACTCCCTCAGCGGTGACGCGCACGCCCTCCCGGCCGCGCACATCACCTACGACGACGGCGTGGCGCTGAAGGCCTTCATGGCGAGCCACCCCGGCGCCGAGGCGGCTCTCACCGGCTCCACCATCGACGAGGACCCGTCCAACGGGGACATCATGGCCGCCTTCTCGAGCCGCGGCCCCAACCGCGCGGTCTCGGCGATCGGCCCGTCCGTCTCCGCTCCCGGTGTGGACATCCTCGCCGCCGCCGGCACGGACAACGACACGGAGTGGGAGTTCATCTCCGGCACCTCGATGGCCAGCCCCCACACGGCCGGCGCGTTCGCGCTGCTCAAGGCCGTCCAGCCCGACTGGACCCCCGCCGAGGCGCAGTCCGCCCTCATGACGACCGCGGAGCGCGACATCACCGACTCGGACGGCACGGTCGCCGACTGGTTCGACATGGGGTCGGGTCGCATCGAGCTCCGCCGCGCCGCCAGGGCCGGTCTGGTGCTCGACGAGAACCTCACCGGCTACGAGGGTGCTGACCCCGCCGCCGGTGGCGACGTCCGCACGCTCAACATGGCCAGCATGGCCGACGACGAGTGCCTGCAGACCTGCTCGTGGACGCGCACCTTCACCGGCACCTCCACCGGTGTCGGCACGTGGGACGTCTCCGTGGAGGACCTCTCCGAGGGCATCACGCTGAGCGTCGACAAGAGCACCGTCCAGGTGACCGACGGTGGTTCGGTCGACGTGACCGTCACCGCGACGCTCGACGACGGCCTGCCGACCGACGAGTGGCTGTTCGGCACCCTGGTGCTGACCCCGCAGGGCGAGTCGTCCACTCCGGTCGCCCACCTGCCCGTTGGCGTCCTGCCCTCGGTCGGCGTGCTGCCCGAGGCGATCGACATCACGACCCGTCGTGACGCCGGCTCGCAGCTGGCGACCGACCTGGAGGCCAAGGAGATCACCGACCTCCAGATCGTCCCGAGCGGTCTCGTCCCGGAGGAGAGCACCTCGCTCTCCATCACGGAGGACGGCACCAACACCGACGCGTTCAACGGCGACGGCACGGCCGTCACCAACCTCGAGGTGCCCGCGGGCGCCACGAGCCTGATCGCCAGGCTCGCCAACCCCACCGCCCCCGACTTCGACCTCTACGTCGGAACCGGAGCGGTGACCGAGGCGAACGTGGTCGCCCAGAGCGCCGCAGGTGGCTCGAACGAGGCCGTGGAGATCGCCAACCCGGAGGCCGGCACCTATTGGGTGCTGGTCCAGAACTGGGAGGCCAGCACGCCCGGCGGCACCGACACCACTGACCTGGTGACGGCCGTCGTCGCGGGCGACCAGGGCAACCTGCGGGCCGAGGGCCCCACGGGTCCCGTCCCGGCCGCCACGCCGTTCGACATCCGCACCTTCTGGGACGAGTCGGACATGGACGCCGGAGAGAACTGGCACGGCACGCTGACCCTGGGCTCCGGTCCGGGCAGCGAGGGTGACATCGGCGTCATCCCGGTGACGATCCACCGGGTCGACGACGACGTGACCAAGTCCGCGGACAAGACGCAGGCGGCCCCGGGTGACGTGATCACCTACACCGTCGACGTCGCGCCCAACGTCACGCCGGAGGACCTCAACTACACGATCACCGACACACTGCCCGAGGGCTCGACGTACGTCGACGGCTCGGCCACCAACGGTGCGTCGTACGAGGACGGCGTCGTGTCGTGGACCGGCAAGCTCGAGTCCACCTTCGGCGATGAGGGCAACTACACCATCACCACGAGTGCGCAGGACCCGAGCTGCCAGACGCCGTTCGGCCCCGGTTACCTCGACCTCGCGGGCGAGGGCATCGACCCGGACGACTCGATCGGCGTCAGCCCGACCACCACGGACACCGTGACCTTCTCGGCGTTCGCGGCGGGCAACTTCGGGTTCTACGGCCAGAACTACCAGGGCCTCACGTTCTCCGACGACGGGTTCCTCGTCTACGGCGACGACAACTACGACCCCGACGGCGAGCCGTGGGTGGCGCAGTCGGTGCCGGACGCGACGCTGCCCAACAGCGTGGCTGCCCTGATGTGGCAGGACATGGAGTTCAGGTACGACGCCGAGACGGGCGCGGGCGTGACCCTCGCCTCCACCGGCACCGACGACGACGACGTGGCGATCGTCGAGTACGACGACATGCGCTACTTCGAGGACGACGCGGGCGAGATCGGTCAGCTCGACATGCAGGTCTTCGCGACTGTTGGCAGCAACGACCTGGTCTTCGCCTACGACAACATCGACGGTGGCCTCCTCCTCGGGGGCGACGCTTCCGTCGGCAACGTCACCGTCGGCACCGAGAACGCCACGGCCAGCCAGGCCGCGACGCTCGTCAACCAGGGCAACGCCAACGGCGTGCTGAGCAACGGTCTCAACGTCTGCGCGACCTACGCCGAGCCCACCGCTGAGGCCTCCAGCTTCAGCTACCAGGTGAAGGTCAACGACACCGTCGGCAACAAGGACCTCACCAACCGGGTCGTCCACACCACCGACGACCCGGGCGCCAAGCCTGCGTCGGCGAAGTACACCGTGGCGATCAAGGGCTCGGCGCAGCGCACCAGCGTGGCGCTGTCGCTCAACCCGGACAGCATCGACACCGGTGACACCACCGCCGCCACGGCGACGGTCTTCACCACCGGGGCCACGCCCGCCATCGGCCAGGTCCAGTTCTTCGCGGGCACCCGGCTTGCCGGCACCGGCACGCTGGACGCCACGGGCAAGGCCACGGCCACGCTGTCGGGCTTCACCACTGCCGGGACCATCCCGGTGACGGCGAAGTACCTGGGTGACGGTTCCAACGGCACCAGCACCTCGGCGCCGGTCAACCTGGTCGTCGCGGGGCCGAACACCCCGACCGGCAAGCTCACGCCGAAGATCGGTACGAAGATGGTCAAGCCGGTCGAGGTGGGCAAGAAGGTCAAGCTCCGTGTGACCGTCCGCGCCCGCGACATCGTCCCGTCGGGCACGGTGAAGATCGTGCTCAAGGGTGCCGGCAAGAACAAGACCTGGACCAAGACGCTGAACGCGAAGGGACGGACCAAGGTCTGGCTCCCGAAGTTCCGGCAGACGGGCAAGGTCAAGATCGTGGTCTCCTACCTCGGCGACTCCGCCACGGAGGCTCGCGACAAGACGGTCAAGTTCAGGGTCGTCGACCGTCGCACCGTCCGATGACGAGGTGACGTAGCTCCAACCCCGGAGGGGCCAGCGGTGGCGACACCGCTGGCCCCTCCGTCATGTCCGGCACGGTGGCGTTGCCGCCACGCCTCACCAGCGATGGGCGATGCTGGAGGCATGGACGTCGTACGCACCCGGGTGGTCCTCGCGCTCGCGGTGGCCGCCTGCAGCCTCCCTCTCGCGGGCTGCGCAGACGGCGGATCGAGCGCACGACCCGAGGAGACCCCAGTGACCGAGACGCCCTCCGGCAGCACCGCCGCCGCACCCGGCTCCGCCGACGTACGCGCGGCGGTCGCCGACCTGGCATCGGCGCTGGGCGTGGATCCGGCCGAGGTCGAGGTCGTCGCGGTCGAGGAGGTCACGTGGCGCAACGGCAGCCGTGGTTGCGCCGTGCCAGGGGACATGTACACCCAGGCACTCATCGATGGATCCCGCATCACGCTGCGCGCCGGGGAGCAGCAGTTCGAGTACCACGCCGGCGGCTCACGCCCGCCGGCCCTCTGCGAGAACCCCACGGAGTAGGTCGCTCCCCGAGCGGGGAAACGCAGAGAAATGTCGAACGGCCCGCCACCTCCGAGGAGGCAGCGGGCCGTCGAGCGGTGCGGGTCAGTCGGCGATCAGGCCGGAACGACGTTGAGGGCCACCGTGGCGGACACCTCGTCGTGCAGCTTGACGGACACCTCGTGGGCGCCGAGCGACTTGATCGGGTTGTCGACCACGATCGTGCGCTTGTCGACCTGCTCGCCCGAGGCGTCGGCGAGAGCGCCGGCGATCTCGGAGACGGTGACGGCGCCGAAGAGGCGGCCGCCCGCACCAGAGCGCACCTTGACGGCGACGGACTGGGCCTCGAGCTTGGTCTTGATCTCGACCGCGTGGTCGTGGTCGCGCACCGCGCGCGAGGCACGGGCGCCCTTGATCGACTCGACGGTCTTCTCGGCACCGCGCGACCAGCGCAGCGCCAGGCCGCGCGGGACGAGGTAGTTGCGGCCGTAGCCGTCCTTCACCTCGACGACGTCGCCGGGGGCACCGAGACCGGTGACTTCCTGGGTCAGGATGAGCTTCATGTCGTCAGCTCCCTTCAGCGACCGGTGGACGTGTAGGGCAGCAGCGCGACCTCGCGGGCGTTCTTGACCGCGATCGCGACGTCCCGCTGGTGCTGGACGCAGTTGCCGGTGACCCGACGGGCGCGGATCTTGCCCCGGTCGGAGATGAACTTGCGGAGCAGCGTGGTGTCCTTGTAGTCGACACCGGTCGCCTTCTCCTTGCAGAACTGGCAAACCTTCTTCTTGGGCTTGCGAATCACTGCCTTGGCCATTGTGGTGCTTCCTCTCTAGAAGCCCGGCCCGAGTGGGTAC
>NZ_JAOPWY010000041.1 GCF_025965415.1 Nocardioides sp. | reverse complement strand
GACGCTGCCGACGAAGCGGGAGTCGGCCTACGCCGCCTGGGTGTCGATATCTGTCGGTTGCAACAACACCTGCACGTTCTGCATCGTGCCGGCGCTGCGCGGCAAGGAGAAGGACCGCCGCCCCGGCGACATCCTGGCCGAGATCAAGGCCCTGGTCGCCGACGGCGTCATCGAGGTGACGCTGCTGGGGCAGAACGTCAACGCGTACGGCGTCGAGTTCGGCGACCGGCAGGCCTTCGCGAAGCTGCTGCGGGCGTGCGGCGAGATCGAGGGGCTCGAGCGCGTCCGATTCACCAGCCCACACCCCAAGGACTTCACCGACGACGTCATCGCCGCGATGGCCGAGACGCCCAACGTTATGCCGCAGCTGCACATGCCGCTGCAGTCCGGCTCCGATCGCGTCCTCAAGGCGATGCGCCGCTCGTACCGCCAGAAGAAGTTCCTCGGCATCCTCGACCGGGTGCGCGAGCTGATCCCGGACGCGGCGATCACCACCGACATCATCGTGGGCTTCCCCGGCGAGACCGAGGAGGACTTCCAGGCCACCCTCGACGTCGTCCGCGCCGCGCGCTTCTCGTCCTCGTTCACCTTCCAGTACTCCTAGCGCCCCGGCACTCCGGCGGCCACCCTCGACGACCAGATCTCACCGGAGGTCGTCAAGGACCGCTACCTCCGCCTGGCCGCCGTCGTCGACGAGGTCGCCTGGGCCGAGAGCAAGACCCTCGTCGGGCGCACCGTCGAGCTGATGGTCTCCGAGGGCGAGGGCCGCAAGGACGCCGCGACCCACCGGCTGTCCGGCCGCGCCCCCGACAACCGGCTCGTGCACTTCGCCGCCGACTTCTCGGCGGTCGACGCCGACTCGGTGCGGCCCGGCGACATGGTCGCCGTGGAGATCACCTACGCCGCCCCGCACCACCTGGTCGCCGACGGGGCGATCCGGTCCGTACGCCGCACGCGCGCCGGCGACGCCTGGGAGCGTCGTACGTCGGCGCCCCCCGCTCCGACCGGCGTGGGCCTCGGGATGCCGACCTTCGGCGTGCCGGCCGCGCTGCCGCCGGCGCCTGCCTGCGGCTGAGCTGGCGGTGTTGTAGCGATCACCGGGTACCCGGTGATCGCAACAGGATCGTGGAGCTCTGGTGCCGTCCACCGGCACCAAGCCTCCACGATCACGTTGTCCACAGGGCGGCGATCTGGGGTGGCCCTCCGATTTCCGGCCGACGATCGTGGAAGGATGGAGCTGATCAGACCCACGCTCGCCAGCCAGGGTGGCGTCGTGTCGCGAGCCCAGCTGCGTGCCCTCGAGCTCGAGGCGCACGACATCCGGCGCCTGCTGCGCCGCCACGAGCTGAGCACGATCCATCCCGGCGTCTACGTGGACCACACCGGCGATCCGAGCTGGGTCCAGCGGGCCTGGGCCGCCGTCCTTTTCTGCTGGCCGGCGGGACTGGCCGCCGAGTCGGCGATGAGGGCTGCGGACGGACCCGGACGTCGACATGGCGTGGAGGGACCGATCCGGGTGGTGATCGGCAGGGATCGCCGGGTAGTGGCGCCCTCGGGCGTCCGGGTGGTCCGCACCTTCGACCTCGACCGGCGTGTGCTGTGGAACCTCGGGCCGCCACGCATGAGGTACGACGAAGCCGCGCTCGACGTGGCGCTGGATGCCAGCGGCGAGTTCGGCGCGATCGGGGCCGTGGCCCGCGCCGTGCAGTCCCAGCACACCACGGCTGCCCGGATGCGTGCTGCGCTCGACACACGCAGTCGTGCCCCGCGGCGCGACTTCATCGCGGCGGTCCTCGACGACGTGGCGCGCGGCGCGTGCTCGGTGCTCGAGCACGGCTACCTGACGCGAGTGGAGACACCGCACGGACTCCCGACGGCCCATCGTCAGCAGCGAGGCACCACCAGTGCGGGGGTCGTCTACCGCGATGCGACCTACGGCGTCCTCGACCTCGAGCTGGACGGGCGCCTCTTCCACGACACGGCGGAGGCGCGCGACGCCGACTTCGAGCGTGACCTCGACGGAGCGGTCGACGGGCGTACGGCGGTGCGGCTCTCGTGGGGGCAGGTGTTCGATCGCGGCTGCTCCACCGCGGCCAAGGTCTCGCGACTCCTGGTCTCCCGTGGGTGGCCGGGCGGGCACGCGTGCGGACCGGGCTGCGCCCTGGCGGCCGCGGCCTGAGCATGATCGTGGAGGGCTGGTGCCATTGGCCGGCACCAGGCCTCCACGATCACTGATCCGCGAGCGTCAGGCGGGAGGCTCCGGCGACCCGTCCTCCGCGGACTGCCCGGCTTCCGGGCCGTTCCTCGTGGTCCCGGACTCGGCGTCGTCGGCCTCGCCCTCGGGGGCCTGCGACTTCTCGTCGGGCTCGGCGAGCTGGTCGGGGAGCGCGTCGTCCACGGCGGGGTTGTCCTCGGGGCTGAGGTCGCGGCCCAGGCCGGTGTCGGCCGGGTCGTCGCCCACCGCGTCCACGCCGCCGGGATAGAGCTCCGGTTCCTCGGTGCTCGGCGTCGGCATCGGGCTCAGGTCGTCGTTGCTCATCGGTTCCCTCCAGGGTCGGTCCGTCGATAGTGCCCCGCCCGCGCGAGCGGGGCCACCCCCGAGCGGGCGGGGCTCGGCTCAGGCGTCCCAGCCGAAGGTCAGGTAGGCCACGTCCGTGAAGAGGTGCGCCAGCGCGTGCGCCTCGTGCGGCACCATCGGCTGGGGCAGCCGGTCGATCGGGCACCACCGGATCTCGCCCGCCTTGTCCGGCTCGACGACGCGGGGCTCGCCGGACCACGACCAGGCGGTGAAGAACCAGTCGACGCGCTCGTCGATCGGGTCGGCGTGCTGGGTGCGCTGCATCGTGAACGCGAACTCCAGCCCGACCTCGCTGATGCCCAGCTCCTCGGCCGCCTCGCGGTGCGCAGCGTCGTACGCCGTCTCGCCGCGCTCGACGTGGCCGGCCGCGGCCGCTGCCCAGTGCCCGTCCATGTAGGGCGTGCCCTGGCGCAGCTGGAGGAGGACCTCGGTGCCCCCGGCACCCTCGCGCAGCAGGTAGACGTAGGAGGCCGGGACGAGGACGAAGCGTTCGCTCACCCGGCCAACCTAGGGCCCGGCCCGGTCAGGGGGTGGTGGTCGGTCCGGCCGGCGGGATGTCGTCGTTCTTGCCGTCGAGTGAGTCGAGCGCGTCGCGTGCCTTGCCCGTCGCCTGGTTGATCTTGTCGGCGTGCTTGCCGCCCGTCTTCTCGTTCACGGCCCTGCCGGCCTTGTCGATGCCGTCGGCGATCTTGTCGCCGTGCTGGTCGACCGCCTTGGTCAGCTTGTCCTTGGCCTTGTCCAGGAATCCCATGGTCGCCCTCCGGTCGGTGCCCACCCCACGGGTGGTCCTCGTGCCCAATCTAGGGCCTGGCACCTCATCCGTCGCCCGTCGCCGACTGCTGGGAGGATGCGCCCATGTCCCAGCCGATCGTCGCCCTCGTCGGCGCCACCGCGTCGGGCAAGAGCGGCCTCAGCCTCGACCTCGCCGAGCGGCTCGGCGGGGAGATCGGGGGCGAGGTGGTCAACACCGACGCCATGCAGGTCTACCGCGGGATGGACATCGGCACGGCCAAGCTCCCTCCCGCCGAGCGTCGCGGCGTCGCGCACCACCTCCTCGACCTGCTTGACGTCACCGAGCCGTCGACCGTCGCGCTCTTCCAGGGGTGGGCGCGCGCGGCGATCGACGAGATCCGCGACCGTGGCGCGACGCCCGTCCTGGTCGGCGGGTCCGCGCTCTACACCCGGGCGATCGTCGACCGCTTCGAGTTCCCGGGCACCGACGAGTCGCTGCGCCGCGAGCTGGAGGCGGAGCTCGAGCGGGTCGGCGGCCACGCCCTGCACGAGCGGCTGTCGGGCGTCGATCCCGAGGCTGCCGCGGTGATCGCGCCCGACAACGGGCGCCGCGTCGTACGCGCCCTCGAGGTCATCGCGCTGACGGGCCGCCCCTACAGCGCCAGTCTCCCGCGCCTGGAGTACGCCGACCCGCTGACCGTGCAGATCGGCGTCGACATCGACCGGCCGACGCTCGACGACCGGATCGCGCGCCGCGTCGACCAGATGTTCGCGGCGGGGTTCGTCGAGGAGGTGGAGGCCCTGCTCGGCCGCGGCCTCGCGGAGGGGCTCACCGCCCAGCGGGCCATCGGCTACCGCGAGGTCATCGGCTTCCTCGCCGGTGACCGCACCCTGGCCGAGGCGGTCGAGCAGACCAAGACCGCCACGAGGCGCTTCGCGCGCCGGCAGGACGGCTGGTTCCGCAAGGACCCACGCATCGTGTGGGTGGCCCACGACGACCCCGACCGCGTGGATCGCGCGCTGGCGGCGATCGACGCGCTCGATCACGCCTGATGTCCCCGGTCGGTGCCATCGTGGAGCCATGGCGACCATCTACTACACCGGGTGCACCCTGGACGGCTTCATCGCGACCGACGACCACTCGCTCGACTGGCTGACCTCGCGCGACATCGACATGGACGGGCCGATGGCCTATCCCGGCTTCCGCGAGCGCATCGGCGCCTGCGTCATGGGCGCCACCACGTGGCAGTGGATCCTCGACCACGACGACGACCCGTGGGGTCCGCTCCCGACCTGGGTGATGACGCACCGCACCTTCCCCGAGGCGCCCGCCAGCGTGCGCTTCGACCGCGACGACGTGGCCCGGGTGCACGCCGAGATGACCGCGGCGGCCGAGGGCAAGGACCTCTGGGTGGTCGGCGGCGGCGAGCTCGCGGGCCAGTTCCACGACGCCGGGCTGCTCGACGAGGTGTGGATGCAGTTCGCCCCGGTGACGATCGGCAGCGGGGCGCCGGTGCTGCCGCGCCACGTGGAGCTGCGCCTCGAGGAGGTCGCCCGCAACCGTGACTTCGCCTGCCTGCGCCACACCGTCGTGCGCTGATCGGCCGGCCGCGGGGCGTCGCACCGCGCGGCGCGCCGCACCCGGACGGGCGTGGACAACGCATCGCTCCGGAGGCAGGGTGGAGGGACGTCTCTCGGGAGGTTCCCCCATGCCCCAGTTCCCCAGCCGAACCACGGCCGTCGCGTCCGCGGCGAGTGGTCTCGCCGTCGTCGCCGCCCTGCTCGCCACGCCCGTCGCCGGCGCGAGCGCAGCCCCCGCCGCGCCGGCCGGTCTCGCCCGTCCGACCGCCAAGGTCCCGACCGCGGTCGGCAAGGGGGGAGCCATCAGCACCGTCGACCCGGAGGCCAGCGCCGCCGGGCTCAAGGTCCTCCGCGCGGGCGGCAACGCGGTGGACGCCGCGGTGGCGGCCGCCGCCACGCTCGGCGTGACGGAGCCCTTCAGCGCCGGCATCGGCGGTGGCGGCTACTTCGTCTACTACGACGCCGCGTCCGGCAAGGTCCGCACGATCGACGGCCGCGAGACCGCGCCCCGCAAGATGCCACAGGACGCCTTCGTCGACCCGGCCACGGGCAAGCCCTACAACTTCACGCCCGAGCTGGTCACCAGCGGCGTCAGCGTCGGCACGCCCGGCACGCTGGCGACCTGGGACCGGGCCCTGGCCAACTGGGGCACCCTCTCGCTCGCCGACGCGCTCGCGCCGGCGACCACGGTCGCGACCCGCGGCTTCGTGGTCGACGACACCTTCCGCCAGCAGACCCTCGACAACGAGGAGCGCTTCGCCGCCTTCAAGGACACCAGGAAGCTCTTCCTGCCGAAGGGTGACGCCCCCGAGGTCGGCTCGGTCTTCCGCAACCCCGAGCTCGCGGCGACGTACGACTCGATCGCCCTGCACGGCACCGACGCGTTCTACCGCGGCCCCCTCGCCCGCCTGATCTCCGAGGTGGTCCGCAAGCCGCGCACCACCAAGAACACCACGCTCCCCGCGCCGCGCGGCTACCTCACACCCCGCGACCTGCGCGACTACAAGGTGCGCTCGCAGAAGGCGACCAAGGTCAGCTACCGCGGGCACGACGTCTACGGCATGGCCCCGTCCTCGTCGGGCGGCACCACGGTCGGCGAGGCCCTCAACATCCTCGAGCGCTACGACCTCTCGGCGATGACGACCGAGCAGGCGCTGCACCACTACCTCGAGGCCAGCGCGCTGGCGTTCGCCGACCGCGGCGCCTACGTCGGCGATCCGGCCTACGTCGACGTCCCGGTCAAGCGGCTGCTCGACGACACGTTCGCCGCCGAGCGCGCCTGCTCCCTCGACCCCGCGAAGGCGGCCACCAAGCCGGTCGCGGCCGGCGTGGTCACGTCGTACGACGGCGTCTGCGCGGCCGCCGCGGCGAAGGGCACGACCGACGCCGACACCGAGAACATCTCCACCACCAACCTCACGGTCGCCGACCGCTGGGGCAACGTCGTCGAGTACACCCTCACCATCGAGCAGACCGGCGGCTCGGGCATCGTCGTGCCGGGCCACGGCTTCCTGCTCAACAACGAGCTGACCGACTTCTCCACCGTCTACGCCGCCGCCGACCCCAACCGGATCCAGCCCGGCAAGCGGCCGCGCAGCTCGATGTCGCCCACGATCGTGCTCAAGGACGGCAAGCCGTTCCTCGCGCTCGGCTCGCCCGGCGGCTCGACGATCATCACCACGGTCCTGCAGATGCTCGTCAACCGCATCGACCTCGGCATGAGCATCGAGGACGCGATCGCGGCGCCGCGCGCCAGCCAGCGCAACACCGCGACCGTGACCGCGGAGCCGGGCTTCATCGCCGCCTACGGCCCTGCGCTGACCGCACTGGGGCACACCCTCGCCCCGGCCGGCGACGCCTTCACCAGCGCCGCCGAGATCGGTGCGGCGACCGCGATCGAGTTCGGACCCCGCAAGCGGCTGACCGCCGTCGCCGAGCCCAGCCGTCGTGGCAAGGGGTCGGCAAAGGTGGTCGATCCCCGGTGAGGTGGCTCGTGACTGACACACTGGAGGGGTGAGCTACCCCTTCCTCAAGGGCCACGGCACCGAGAACGACTTCGTGGTCCTGCCCGATCCCGATGGCACGGTGCACGGTGACGCCGACGGAGAGATGGCGGCCGACCGCGTGCGCGCGCTGTGCGACCGCCGCGCCGGGATCGGCGCCGACGGGGTGCTGCGCGCCGTACGCCGGGGGAGCGGGTGGTTCATGGACTACCGCAACTCCGACGGCTCGGTCAGCGAGATGTGCGGCAACGGGATCCGGGTCTTCGCGCGCTACCTCCACGAGCGCGAGGGGGAGCCCTTCCCGATGGACGTCCAGACCCGCGACGGCGTCAAGACGCTGGACGCCGCCGGCGAGGAGGTCACCGCCGACATGGGATCGCCCGAGGTGCTGGGCGAGACGACCGTGACCGTCGACGGCAGGGACTGGCCCGCGCGCCACGTCTCGACGGGCAACCCGCACGCGGTGGTCTTCGTCGACAACCTGGCCCAGGCGGGTGCCCTGCTCGATGCCCCGCAGCACGACGACGCGATCTTCCCCGAGGGCGTCAACGTCGAGTTCGTGGTGCGTCGCGGCGAGCACCACGTCGCGATGCGGGTGCACGAGCGGGGGGCCGGTGAGACCCGCTCCTGCGGCACCGGCGCCTGCGCGGTGGCGGTCGTGACCTCGCTGGCCGACGGCGCCCCCCGTGGTACGACGTACCGGGTCGACGTGCCCGGCGGCACGCTGCGCATCGTGTGGACCGACGACGACCGGATGCTGATGACCGGCCCGGCCGTGCTGGTGGCCGAGGGCCTGACCGACCTCTGATCCGCGACCCGCGGGGTGCGTCCTAGGATCCGGGCCATGGACATCACCGGATCCACCGCCATCGTCACCGGAGGCGCCAGCGGCATCGGTGCCGCGGTCGCCCGCGCCCTCGCCGCGAAGGGCGCCACGGTCGTCGTGGCCGACCTGAACGCCGAGAAGGGCGAGGCCCTGGCCCACGAGATCGGCGGCGTCTTCGCCGCCGTCGACGTGACGAGGACCGATCAGGTCGCCGCCGCCGTCGAGGCCGCCGCCGAGATCGCGCCGCTGCGCGCCTGCGTCAACTCGGCCGGCATCGGCTGGGCCCAGCGCACCATCGGCCGCGACGGGATGCTCGAGTCCGCGCACGACCTCGAGGCCTTCCGCAAGGTCGTGGAGATCAACCTGGTCGGCACCTTCGACATGACCCGCCAGGCCGCGACCGTGATGAGCCGCAACGAGCCCGACGCCGACGGCCAGCGCGGCGCGATCGTCAACCTCGCCTCCGTCGCGGCCTTCGACGGCCAGATCGGCCAGGCGTCCTACTCCGCGTCCAAGGGGGGCGTCGTGGGCATGACCCTCCCGGTCGCGCGCGACCTGTCCGCCGCCGGCATCCGCCTCAACACCGTCGCCCCGGGGCTCATCGACACCCCGATCTACGACGCCTTCCCCGACCCGGCCGAGTTCAAGGCCAACCTCGGCGCCAACGTGCTGTTCCCCAAGCGCCTCGGCCACCCCGAGGAGCTGGCCAGCATGGTCGTGGAGTGCCTCACCAACTCCTACATGAACGGCGAGACGATCCGCGTCGACGGCGGCATCCGGATGCCACCGAAGTGACCACCGGGGGCCGCTGAGGCACACGTCGCCGCGCGGACTGGTCTAGCCCGAGTGTCCTGATTTCGGTCATTCCGCCTCGCGCGCGGGGTGCACGGGTGGATCGTTCGTCGTGGGATTCATCCTTCATCAAGCCTGTGGGGGGCATGCGATGACACACCTGATCGAGCCGCGAGCTGCGGCGGACATGGACGGGGAGCTCACGACGCTCATCCGTCGCTGGATGGCGGCCGGGACCAAGGTGCAGGAGCGCGTACGTCGCGACAGCGCCCTGAGGCCCGCGCCGGAGCCGGTCGAGGCCGAGCCCGCCGAGCCCGTCGAGCCCGCCGAGACCGCGGACGTCGACGCGCCGACCGAGCCCGAGCCCGAGGACGGCCGCGCCGACGAGCCGGAGACCGCGGCGCTCGTCCCGGCGCTGCCGCGGCGCAGCACGGGGGCGGACGCCGAGCAGGTGCACCGGGTGGCGCTGCTGATCGACGCCCGCCGCGTGCCGGCCGACGTCGCCACGGCGCTCCTGGCCCGCATGGGGGAGCGCGGGTCGGTCAACATCTGTCGTGCCTACGCCGACTGGAGCCGGTCGGACCTCGGCGACTGGGTCACGCAGCTGCGGCGCGAGGGGCTGCACTCCTTCCACCACTTCTCCGACGACGACGACCAGGCCCTCGTGGCGATGACGATCGACGCGGTCGACATCGCCCGCGACGCCGCGGTCGACGAGGTGGTCATCGCGGGCGACCTGACCTCCGCCCTGCCGCTGGTCCACCGCCTCCACGCGGCGGGAGTGCGGGTCGTGGTGGTGGGTCCCGGACACACCCCGCACGACGTGCGCGCGGCGTGCCACGAGTTCATCGACACCGCGTCCGTGGACGGCGCTCCGGCGGTCCCCGCCGGCCGTCACCGCGCCTGAGGTGCACTCCGGTGAGGTCCCGCACCGTCCGCGTCCCGCGGGGCTGGTGCGAGGACCCGGACTGCCAAGTCATTCGCGTAGGGCGGACGGGCGACCTAAACTTGTCGACATATGACGAACGCACCTGATCGCCCGTTGCCCGACTTCACCCTGCGCGACGCGCTCGACGCCACGCGGGCCTGGGACGACGAGGCCATCGAGCTCGACGGCGACCTCGACGCGGGCCTGGCCACCGCTCCCGACGACTTCGAGTCCGGCTACGCCGACGACGCGTCGTACGACGAGTGGGACGAGGCCGACCCGGAGGAGCTCACCGTCGGCGCCAAGGAGCTGGCCGAGCGCCACGCCCTGCGCCGCGTCGCCGGGCTGCGCACCGAGCTCGAGGACATCACCGAGGTCGAGTACCGCCAGCTCCGCCTGGAGAAGGTCGTGCTCGTCGGTGTGTGGACCGGCGGCACCGTCACCGACGCCGAGAACTCCATGGCCGAGCTCGCGCTGCTCGCCGAGACCGCCGGCTCCGAGGTGCTGGAGGCGGTCTTCCAGCGCCGCCACTCACCCGACCCGGCGACCTACATCGGCCGGGGCAAGGTCGACGCGATCCGCGAGATCGTGCAGGCCACCGGCGCCGACACCGTCATCTGCGACGGCGAGCTCGCGCCCAGCCAGCTGCGCAACCTCGAGGACAAGATCAAGGTCAAGGTCGTCGACCGGACCGCGCTGATCCTCGACATCTTCGCCCAGCACGCCAAGAGCAAGGAGGGCCAGGCGCAGGTCGAGCTGGCCCAGCTGCAATACATGAAGCAGCGCCTCCGCGGCTGGGGTGGCAACCTGTCCCGGCAGGCCGGTGGCCGGGCTGCCGGCGGCGAGGGCATCGGCGGCCGCGGCCCCGGTGAGACCAAGATCGAGACCGACCGCCGCCGGATCAACACCAAGATCGCCAAGCTTCGACGCGAGCTCAAGGAGATGCGCGGCACCCGCGACGTCAAGCGCCAGTCGCGGCGCCGCAACCACATCCCCAGCGTCGCGATCGCGGGCTACACCAACGCCGGCAAGTCCTCGCTCCTCAACCGGCTGACCGACGCCGGCGTGCTGGTGGAGGACTCGCTCTTCGCGACCCTCGACCCCACCACCCGCCGTACGACGACCAGTGACGGGCGCATCTACACGATGTCCGACACCGTCGGGTTCGTCCGCCACCTCCCTCACGGCCTGGTCGAGGCGTTCCGCTCGACGCTGGAGGAGGTGGCCGACTCCGACCTGCTGCTCCACGTGGTCGACGGGTCGCACCCCGACCCCGAGGGCCAGATCGCCGCGGTCCGCGAGGTGCTCGCCGAGATCGGGGCCACCAAGGTCCCCGAGATCATCGTGATCAACAAGGCCGACGCCGCGGACCCGCTGGTGATCAGCCGGTTGCGGGCGCGCGAGCCGCACAGCGTCGTGGTGAGCGCCAAGACCGGTGAGGGCATCGACGCGGCCCTGGCCGTCATCGAGTCGGAGCTGCCGCGACCGCAGGTCGAGTTCGACGTGCTGCTGCCCTACGAGCGCGGCGACCTGGTCAACCGGATCCACCAGGAGGCCGAGATCGGCTCCCTGGAGCACACCGGCGACGGCACGCTCGTGGTCGGTCGGGCCAATGCCGACCTGGCCGGTGAGCTGACCGCGTACAGTCGCTGACGTTTTGCGTCCTGCGCGGGCGGAACCTCGGGGTCCGGCCGTGCGTTGGGGTGTCCGGGCCCGGATTCGGGCGATCGAGTTCGGTTAGTGGAGGATGTCGCGCATGTCACGTGGTGTCTGGATCAGGTTCTTCCTCGTGCTCGGCCTCCTGGTCGGGTGCGTGGCACTGGCGGTCAACGTCAAGCCCAACCTCGGCCTCGACCTCAAGGGCGGCGCTCAGTTCGTCTTCGAGGCGCAGGGCACCGACGCCACCCCGGCCACCTCGGAGAACGTCGACAAGACCCTCCAGGTCCTGCGCGGTCGCGTCGACGCCCTCGGCGTCGCCGAGTCGACCCTCGTCCGCCAGGGCGAGAACCGGATCCTCGTCGAGCTCCCCGGCGTCACCAGCGACGCCGAGGCGCAGGAGGCCGAGAACCGGATCGGCCAGACCGCCAAGCTGACCATCCACGAGGTGCTGGCCACCGCCCAGCCGGACGCCAAGCCCGGCAAGAAGGGCAACGAGGTCCTGCCGTCCGACCAGGGCGACACCCTCGAGGTCGGTCCCCCGGTCATCCAGGGTGACGAGATCACCGGCGCCACGGCCGTCCAGCGCCAGAACAGCGTCGAGTGGGTCGTCGCCATCGACTTCAACGGCAAGGGCGGCGACACCTGGGCCGACATCACCGGCAAGGCCGCCTGCAACCCGCCCGGCGACCCCAAGCGCCGCATCGCCATCGTGCTCGACGGCGAGATCATCTCCTCGCCCGAGGTCAACACCGGTGTCGGCTGCAACGTCGGCATCCGCGGCGGCGCCACCGACATCACCGGCAACTTCAGCCCGGAGGACGCCAAGGCCCTGGCCGCGCTCATCGAGGGCGGCTCGCTGCCCCTCGAGCTCACGGCCATCTCCGACCGCCTCGTCGGCCCCTCGCTGGGTGCCGCCGCGATCGACGCCTCCATCGAGGCCGGCATCATCGGCATCATCCTCACCGGCCTGTTCATCATCTTCGTCTACAGGATCGTCGGCCTCGCCGCGACCATCGCGCTGGCGTCGTACGCCCTGCTCGCCTACGCCATGCTCGTCGGCCTCGGCTCGACTCTGACGCTGCCCGGCCTCGCCGGCTTCGTGCTGGCGATCGGCATGGCGATCGACGCCAACGTCCTCGTCTTCGAGAGAGCCAGGGAGGAGTACGCCGCCTACCCCTCGGCAGGGCTGCGGCGTGCGCTCGCGGTGGGCTTCAACAAGGCGTGGAGCGCGATCATCGACTCCAACGTCACCACCCTGCTCGCCGCCGGCCTGCTCTTCTTCCTCGGCTCGGGCCCGATCAAGGGCTTCGGTGTCACGCTGACCATCGGTGTCGTGGCCTCGATGGTCTCCGCGCTGATCATCGCGCGCGTGCTGTGCGACGTGGCCGTCGCCAACAAGCCGGTCGGCAACCGTCCCGCCCTCAGCGGCCTCGGCAACATCGGCAAGGTGCGCACCTGGCTCGACCGCAAGAAGCCCGACCTGATGAAGCGCCGTCGGACCTGGCTCGGCATCTCCGCCGTGGCGCTGGTCATCGCGATGGCCGGCATCGTCACCCAGGGCCTGCAGCTCGGCGTCGAGTTCACCGGTGGTCGCCAGCTCGACTACTCGCTGAGCAAGGACATCACCGTCGAGCAGGCGCGCAAGGCCGTGGCCGACGCCGGCTTCCCCGAGGCCGTCGTCCAGACCGCCGACACCGCCGACTTCACCGTCCGCACCGGCGAGCTCTCCAACGACGAGGAGCAGCGGATCGAGTCCGAGCTGGCGGCCGTCGGCGGCGACGTCACCAAGGTCGACGACCAGCAGATCGGGTCCTCGCTCGGCAGGGAGCTGCGCAACAACGCGCTCATCGCCTTCGGCGTCGCGTTCCTGGCCCAGCTGCTCTACCTCGCCGTCCGCTTCAAGTGGACCTTCGGCGTCTCCGCGGTCGTCGCGATGGGCCACGACGTCCTGCTCGTCGTCGGGCTCTTCGCCTGGCTGCACAAGCCGATCGACGGCATCTTCCTGGCGGCGGCGATGACCATCGTCGGTCTGTCGGTCAACGACACCGTCGTCGTCTTCGACCGCATCCGTGAGCGCTGGTACGGCTCACGTGCCGAGGAGGAGTTCAGCGACCTCGCCAACCAGGCGGCCGTGGAGACCGTGCCCCGCACGGTCAACACCGGCCTCGGCGCGATGTTCATCCTCGCCGCGCTCGCGATCCTCGGCGGCGACTCGCTGCAGGACTTCGCCATCGCCCTTCTCGTCGGCCTCGTCGTCGGCACCTACTCCTCGGTCTTCATGGCCACCCCGCTCCTGACCTACTTCCACGAGAAGTGGCCGATGGCGCGGACCAAGAAGGAGAAGGTCGTCCGGGCGCCCGAGGACTCCGGCGCGGTCGTCTGAGGCCTCGCCTTCTCCGCCGGGCTGCCGTCGCCCCGCCGGCGGTCGCCAACTCACCAGTTGGTGCGCTAACTCGTGAGTTGGCGGGTTGGGTAGGTCCGATGCGCCCCTGGGAGGCCCCCACGTCGCCAACCGGTCAGTTGGTGGGTCGCGCTTCTCGACCTCCCACTTGCCACCGGGGGCGTAGGCTCGACCCATGCTCTGGATCCTGCTGATCGTCGTCCTCGGTGTCGTGGCCTACCGCTACCGGGTGAAGATCCTGGCCAAGGTCCTCGGCCAGCCCGAGCGCCGCATCGAGCGTCAGATCGGCCGCAAGAAGCACTGACCCGCGGCGCGTTGTGGATGGCGTACGACGTGGTGTCGGCGCCGCCCCGTAGGGTTCTCTGGTGCCCGCGACCGACACCGCCACCACCCCCACCGCCGAGGTGCTGGCGCAGGCGGTCGAGGCCCTCGGCGGGCAGCAGCGCGACGGCCAGGTGCACATGGCCGACGAGGTCGCCGAAGCGATGTCGGAGGGCCGCCACCTGCTCGTGCAGGCAGGCACCGGCACCGGCAAGTCGCTGGGCTACCTCGTCCCGGCCATGCTCCACGACAAGCGCGTCGTCGTCGCCACCGCGACCCTCGCCCTCCAGCACCAGCTCGTCGAGCGCGACCTGCCCCGGCTGGTCGAGGCGGTCAAGGACGTGCCCGGTGTCGACACGTCGTACGCCGTCCTCAAGGGCCGCTCCAACTACGCCTGCCTCCACCGCATCCGCGCCGGCGTCCCCGACGACCAGGGCACCCTGGTCGACGTGCCGACGGGCTCGATGGCCGAGAAGGTCCTCGAGCTGCGCGCGTGGGCGGAGGAGGAGACCGAGCAGGGCGCCAGCGGCGAGCGCGACAACGCCCCGCGCCACACCGATCGCGAGTGGCGGCAGGTCTCGGTCAACCACCGCGAGTGCCTCGGGGCCGCCAAGTGCCCGTTCGGAGCCGAGTGCTTCGCCGAGTTGGCGCGCGAGAAGGCCCAGCGCAGCCACCTGATCGTCACCAACCACTCCCTCCTCGCGATCGACGCGATCGAGGACGTGCCGATGATCCCCGACTACGACACCGTCGTGATCGACGAGGCCCACGAGCTCACCGCGCGGGTCACCCAGGCCGCGACCGACGAGCTCGCCGCCCCCGACATCGAGCGCGCGGCCCGCCGTGCGGCGCGCTGGACGGCCGACACCGACGGCGACCCTGCCGGCGACCTCGAGGACGCCGCCGGACAGCTGGCCGAGGCCTTCGAGGCGATCGCGCCCGGTCGCATCGACGCGATCCCCACCCACCTGTCCGACGCGCTGGTGCTGGTCCGCGACGCCGCCCGCGCCTGTCTCTCCGCCTTCCCACGTGAGTCCGGCGGCGAGGCCGAGGGCGATGCCGGCCGCACCCAGGCCAAGGGCATGGTGCAGGAGGTCTTCGTCAACGCCGAGCGGATGGCCGCCGGCTCCCAGGCCGACGTGCTGTGGCTGGGTGAGGCCCGCGACCGCTTCCCGGCCCGGTTGCACGTCGCCCCGCTCCAGGTGTGGGGCCCGATGCGCGACAAGCTGCTCACCGACAAGACGGTCGTCTTCACCAGCGCCACCCTCATGCTCGGCGGCGACTTCGGCGCGGTCGCGACGACGCTCGGCCTCAAGCCCACCGAGCGCGTCGGCTCCCTGATCGCGACCACCGACGACGAGACGGCGCTGCCGTGGAAGGGCATCGACGTCGGCTCGCCCTTCGACTACGGCCAGCAGTCCATCCTCTACGTCGCCCGCCACCTGCCACAGCCCGGCCGCGACGGCCTCGGACCGGCCCAGCTCGACGAGATCTGCGACCTCGTCGACGCCCTCGACGGACGCACGCTCGGCCTGTTCTCGTCCCGCCGGGCGGCGGAGACGGCGGCCGAGGCGGTGCGCGCCCGCCTGCCGCACCTCACCACCCTCGCGCAGGGCGACGCCCAGCTGCCCGAGCTGGCCAAGCAGTTCGTCGAGGACCCCCACACCTGCCTGTTCGGCACGCTGTCGCTGTGGCAGGGCCTCGACGTCCCCGGCGACACCTGCCAGCTGGTGATCATCGACCGGATCCCGTTCCCGCGTCCCGACGATCCACTCATGTCGGCGCGCGCGAAGGCGGCGGACAGGGCCGGTGGCAACGGCTTCATGGAGGTGTCCGCCACCCACGCCGCGCTGCTCCTGGCCCAGGGGGCAGGCCGCCTGATCCGGACGACGACCGACCGCGGCATCGTCGCGGTGCTCGACCCGCGGCTCGAGACGGCCCGCTACGGCCGGTTCCTCAAGGCGTCGCTGCCGCCGATGTGGTCGACGACCGACCCCGCCCTGGTGCGCTCGGCCCTCAAGAGGCTGGGTCAGGCGGCGTAGCCGAAGACCTGGTAGTCGCGGCGGTACATCGTCGCCACCAGCCCACGCAGCTCGTCGGAGACCTGGCGGTCACGGCCGCCGGGTGCGGTCTGGTTCTGCGGGGCCGTCGGCACCGTCGGTGCCCCGATCCGCTCGCACACCTCGGCGAAGTCGCGGTCGAAGGTCTCGAGCCGGCCGACGAAGTCCACGCGGTTGAGGTCGATCATCCGGCTCTGCAGCGTGAGGTGCTGGTCGGTGCCGGGCACCGCCGACAGGTCGTGGGTCGCGGTCCAGCGCGCGAACTCCTCGACCACCTGCATCCGCTCGTGGGTCGCCGGATCGAAGTCGTAGTAGTTGGCGTTGACGACCTTGTCGTGCCACGCCGAGACGAAGCGGTCCAGGGGGTCACGGACGAAGCCGAAGGTGAAGTAGTCGTCGAACGCGGCCAGCGGGTAGCGCACCCGCATCGCGTGGTCGACGTCGAGGCTGACGCCGTACGTCTCGCAGTGGTGGCGGATCGTCCGCGTCGCGACCTTGGCCACGCGGTACCAGACGAACCGGTGGCTGTGGCTGATCGTCAGGTTGTACGCCAGGGGGCTGAGCCAGCCGGACGCCTCGCCCGCCAGGGCCAACCGGTCCACGGTCTCCTGCGCGGCCGGCGTCAGCCGACGGCGGTTGCCGGGTCGGGTGCGGAACACCTCGGGGTCTGGGCTGGACATCGCGGCGAGGCTATCGCGGACCGGCCCGCGTTGGTCGAGGTCACTCGAACGGGATGCGTCCCCGCAGCGTCTCCGGGTCGGACACCGGCTCCTCGGCCGTCTCCGCGATCAGCTCGCGCGCCTTGTCGACGCTGTCCCAGACGTTCCACAGCAGCACGCCGCGGACCTGGCCGGCCCTGAGGTAGTAGACGACACCCGTGCCGACCTGCCCGTCCTTCCAGTCCTCGACCATGTCGAGCGCGCTGCTGGTCTCGCCGACCACCTCGTATCCGGCGTCGAGGATGTCGGACCAGAAGAACGGGGTGTAGTCGTAGGTGTCCCCGGAGCCCGCCATCGCCCTGCCGGCGTGCTCGCCCGACTTCTCCGCCTGGTCGACGTGCTCGACCCGGCGGCGGCCGAGCAGCGCGTCGGGGTACGACGCGACGTCGCCTGCGGCGTACACGTCGGGGGCACTGGTGCGCAGGTGCTCGTCGACGACGATGCCGTTGTCCACGTCGAGGCCCGCGGCCTCCGCGAGGCCGGTGCGCGGCAGCACGCCGACCCCGATCACGGCGGCGTCGGCGGTGATGTCGGTGCCGTCGTCGAGGCGGATGCGGACACCGTCGCCCGTCTCCTCGCCGCCGGCGACCGAGCCGTGCACGACGGTGACGCCGCGGTCGGCGAAGGCCTTGGTGAGGCTGGCGGCCAGGGCGCGCGGGAACATCTGCTCCTGCACGTCCTCGAGGTCGAGCACCAGCGTGACCGCGACGTCGTTCTGCACGAGCGCGGAGGCGAGCTCCGAGCCGATGTAGCCACCACCGACCACGACCACGTGGCTGTCCGCGCCGACGAGGCCGCGCAGGCGCTGGTAGTCGGCGGCGGTGCGGTAGTAGACGACGCGCGGCCCGGGGTCGACCGACAGCGTGCGGGGCTCGGCGCCGGTGGCCAACAGGAGCTTGCCGTAGGTGACCGCGGTGCCGTCGGCGAGGCGTACGACGTGGGCGTCCGGGTCGATCGCGGTCACCGTCGTGTCGGTGACGAGGTCGACGTGGTCGTCGTCGTCGAGGTCGCCGGCCAGCGAGCTGCCCGCGAGGGTGGCGTCGTCCTTGAGCCAGAGGTCCTTCGACAGGGCCGGCCGGTAGACCGGCTTGTCGGGCTCGGAGCCGATCACCGCGACGGTGCCGCTGTCGTCGCTGGAGCGGATGCCCGTGACGGCACTGGCCGCGGCGACGCCGCCGCCCACGATGACGTAGTCATAGGACTGCTGGATGTCGGTCATGACAGCCATGGTGTCGCGCGGGTGGTGAGGCGATCAACGCCCTCCGCCCCGCTGGTTGAGCAGGGCGCGCAGCGCCCGTGTCGAAACCCGGGCTCAGAGGCTGCGCAGCACCGCGGTGACGACGCCGAGGATGGTGGCGTTGTCACCGGGGATCGGGTCGTAGGCGTCGTTGTGCGGCAGCAGCCACACGTGGCCGTCCTTGCGCTGGAAGGTCTTGACGGTCGCCTCGCCCTCGATCAGCGCGGCGACGATCTGGCCGTTGGTGGCGGTCTGCTCCTGACGGATCACGACGTAGTCGCCGTTGCAGATCGCGGCATCGATCATCGAGTCGCCGGAGACCTCGAGGAGGAAGAGGGTGCCGTCGCCGACGAGCTGCTTGGGCAGCGGGAAGACGTCGGTGACCTGCTCCTCGGCGAGGATCGGGCCACCGGCGGCGATCCGGCCGACGACCGGGATGTTGACCGCGGTCGGGACGACGTCGCCGATGCCGGTCTCGTCGACGCTGGACTCCTCGCCGCTGGACATCGACCGGCGTGCCGCCATCACCTCGGGCAGGAACACCTCGAGGGCGCGGGGCCGGTTGGGGTCGCGCTTGAGGAAGCCCTTGCCCTCGAGCACGCGCAGCTGGTGAGCGACGCTGGAGGACGACGTGAGGCCGACGGCCTGGCCGATCTCGCGCATCGAGGGCGGGTAGCCCTTGGTCTCGATGGAGCCCTTGATGGTGGCGAGCACGCGCTGCTGGCGCGGGGTCAGGCCGGTGGCGTCCGGGGGGCCGTCGGGCATCTCGATGACGTTCTTGTCGTCTGACTTCTTGCCTGACGTGGCCATGCTGGGGTCCTCCCGACGCGGTTGCCGCCCCCGTGACTGGCCCGAGAATCCGGGTGGGTGAGGGTGGCTGGTGGTTCACCGTAGCCCTCGCGACACCTCTGGATCAAACACCTGTTCGAAGCCGCGTGTCGCTAGCCTCCGCCGCATGACATCGAGCGTGGACAGCTCCTGCGTCGTGACGGGTGGGGCGCGTGGGATCGGCCGGGGGATCGCGGAGCTGATGGTCGCGCGCGGCCACCGGGTCGTGGTCGGCGACATCGACGGAGCAGCCGCCGCCGCGACCGCCGCGGAGATCGGCGCTGCCGCCGGCCTCGCGCACGACGTACGCGATCCTGATGCGCACCACGTCGTCGCCGAGGAGGCGTCGCGGCACGGTGTGGTGACGGCATGGTTCAACAACGCCGGCGTCGGTGACGACGGCACGCTGGCGGCCCTCGGTGACGAGCAGGTACGCCGCCTCGTCGAGGTCAACCTCCTCGGCACCCTCTGGGGGACCCGCGCCGCGCTCGCCGCGTTCGGGCCGGCCGGGGGAGACGTGGTCAACGTCGCCTCGATCGCCGGGCTGGGACCGGTACCGGGCGACAGCGTGTACGCCGCCACGAAGGCCGCGGTCGTGTCCCTGAGCGCGTCGGTCCACGCCGAGACCCCGCGCGGGGTGCGGGTCCACGCGCTGTGCCCCGACGGGGCCGACACCGCGATGCTCGCCGCCCAGGACCCGACCGGCCTGGGGGCGCAGCTCGTGCACTCCGGTGGCGCGATCCTCAGCGTCGCCGAGGTGGCCGAGGCAGCCGTCTCCCTGGTGGGGTCGCGGCGCGTGGTCCGGGCGCTGCCGACCTGGCGCGGGGGAGTGGTGCGTACGTCGGCGCTGGCGCCCGGCGTGATGCAGCACGCGGCCGGCCTCTTCGCCGCGCAGGGCCGTCGGGCGATGCGTCGGCGGTGATCCGGGAGCCTGGTCGACACGCCGAACAATTGTTCGACCGGATGCTTGTGTCGTTCGAACACGTGCTCTAACGTCGTACACATGTTCGATCGAACGTCTGATCGACACCGACGCAGATCCAGACCCACTGTCGGTGGCTCCGACTAGACAGTCCTTCGAGCACCACGACCGGCTGAACTTCCCCAGGAGGCCACCATGAGCACCCTCAGCCTTGCCCCCAGCTTCTCGTTCGACACTGCCGCCGCCGCGGCCGTCCGGCGCTCCAGCGTGCGGCTGACCCGACGCGGCCGGCTCGTGGTCTTCGTGACCTCGCTGTTCCTGGTCCTCGCGGTCGCCTTCATGCTCGCCGGCGGCGCCGTCGGCACCGACTCGGCCGGTGAGCAGATCCCGACCGAGATCGTCCAGGTCGCGCCCGGCGACACCCTGTGGGGGATCGCCAGCGAGATCGCCACCGACGGCGAGGTCCGCTCGGTGATGACCCAGATCGAGCGCCTCAACGCGCTCGAGTCCGCCGGCCTGCAGGCCGGCCAGAAGCTCCGCGTTCCAGTCGTCTCCGACTGACGTGAGGTCTCCACCAGCCGCTTCGACCCCGGCTGGTGGAACCAAGGGGAAGCTGAGGGGCGGGCCTGGTGGCCCGCCCCTCGGCGCATTTGTGGCGGTGGGGGCTGGTATGTCGGTTGCAATCCCCGGGTAACCGGGGATTGCAACCAGATCGTGGAGCTCTGGTGCCGCATGTCGGCACCAGAGCTCCACGATCACGTCGGCCGTTTCGGATGCGGGTTGTGCACAGGTCCGGATCGAGGGTGGTTGGGCGGGCGCGAAATGGGTAGTTTCAGCGGTGCTGACGTTGTTCTCGGGAAGGCACCTTCATGCACGTACGCCGCGCACTGGCGCTCGCCGTCGTCGTACCCCTCCTCCTGGCCGGATGCACCGACGAGCCGGAGCCCACGCCCCAGATGCCCGACCCGACGAGCTCCTCGCCCAGCCCGACGCCGACCGAGTCCGAGACTCCGGAGGCCGAGAGTGCGGAGGACTTCATCCGGCGGTGGGTGGAGGTCGGGGATGAGATGCAGGTGACAGGGGAGACGGACGAGTACGACCGGATGACACCCGAATGCGAGCCGTGCCAAAGCTTCGTGGCGAACGTCGAGGAGGTCTATTCGGCCGGAGGTAGCGCCGAATTCGCTGGATCGAAGATCGTGCAGATAAGGCGCATCGGTGACGCGCCGCCCACTTTCAACCTGACCAAAGACCTGCCAGAGACCACGATCCACCGTGCGGGCGGCAAGACCGAGACGCTGCCCGGTGGACGCACGACCATCCGAGTCACCTTGGGCAAGGCCAAGGATCGTTGGGTCGTCACCCACTTCGGAATCTTGTGATGGGCGTCCGCTGCGTGGCGCGGATACTTGCGCTTTTGCTGCTCTCCATTTGCGTACTAATTGGCTCGGCTTCCGCTACGGCCGCATCTTCCTGTGTGTCTGTCGGCTGGGAGCAGGCTGATGCGAACTGCCAGTGGTCGTACGTGGACTACTCGGCAAGTGCAGGCTCTGGCGACGGCCACACCTGGGTCGTCTCGATCCAGTGCGGCAACGGCGGCATCTGCGCTGACCACGTGGAGTGCAACGAGAACGGGGAGAGCGGGTTCGTCCACGACGTCTACATGGATGGGACGGATGTCGGCGACGTGTGCGTTCCCGAGGACGAGGTCGACCAGGTCAACATCGCCCAGCTGATCCTCCGCGAGTTCAAACGCATCGCCTGGCCGGCCTCGAAGCTCGTCGTCCAACCCCCGCAGGGAAAGACGTTGGTCAACTTCGACACGAACTTCTACACGCTGGACAAGAAGGCGATCTCCCGGGACGTCACGGTCGCCAAGCAGCAGGTGACGATCGAGGCGTTCCCCACGACGTACACCTTCCGGTTCGGGGATGACACGTTCACTCAGACCGCGAGTCCCGGCAGGCCCTATCCCAGCCTCGACGTCACCCACGAGTACGTGAAGACGGGCAAGGTCTCGGTGAGCCTGGACACGACCTACAGCGGGCGCTATCGGATCGGCGGCGGCGACTGGGTCTCGATCGAGGAGACCATCACCGTGGCCGGGGCGGCCCAGGACCTCGAGGTCGTGGAGGCCATTCCGCAGCTCGTCCTGGAGTGACTGAGTACCGACCTACCGCGCCGCGCGCTTCCCACCCACCGGCCGCGGCTCGGCTGAGGGAGAGTCGGGCGGCGGCGTCACGCCCAGGGCGCGCATCAGCCGTGCGACCAGCAGCAGCCCCACGAAGAGGCATGCGATCGCGCCGAGGCAGGCCAACCCCATGAAGGCCCAGGCCGAGCTGGCCGTGCCCCCGCGCGCCGCCGTACCGAAGTCGATGGCGGCGTAGACGAGGTAGCCCCAGGCGATGACGCAGAGCGTGATCCCGACCCCGAGGACGAGGGCGGCCTTGTTCAGGGACCGGGGCGGACGTGCGCCTCTGCGCGACCCTGCTCTCTTCCCCGTGGACACGGGGACATTGTGGCGGATGTGGCCTGAGTGGGGGAGCGGATTGGGTCAGCCCACAAGCTCAACACGCCGCCCTGCGAGGGAATTCAGGGCACTGACCTGCGGTTTTACCGTGTGGGGGAAATTCCTCGACCGAACTCCCGCGTTCGCTTGCCAAGTCTTGTGGTCGGGACGTACGGTAACCACTACATCTAGTACTTACACCGCTGTAGTTATCCCCAGCTCATTCACAGAGGATCGGGCTTCGCCCACACCTCCAAGCTAGTTATCCACAGCATCTGCACACCCCCTTCGAGGGTGTGTCGAGCGCGCCCGCGACACGAGAGGAGACCCACGATGCACTGTCCGTACTGCCGCCAGACCGACACCCGGGTCCTCGACTCCCGTGTCGCCGACGACGGCGGCTCGATCCGCCGCCGCCGCACCTGTTCGGAGTGCGACCGCCGCTTCACCACGGTCGAGAAGATGCAGCTGACGGTGCTCAAGCGCTCCGGCGCCACCGAGCCCTTCAACCGCGACAAGGCGATCGCCGGCGTCCGCAAGGCCTGCAAGGGCCGCCCGGTCACCGACGACCAGCTCGCCTGCCTCGGCCAGGAGGTGGAGGACACCCTCCGCCTGACCGGCCAGGCGGAGTTCGACGCCAACGACATCGGTCTGGCCATCCTGGCCCCGCTGCGGGCGCTCGACGAGGTCGCCTACCTCCGCTTCGCCTCCGTCTACCGGGCCTTCGAGTCCGCCGACGACTTCGAGAACGAGATCACCATGCTCCGCCTCGAACGCTCCACCCACGATCAGCCCACCCCCTCGGGCTGACCCCACATTCGGCCCGGCAGGTCGTGGGGAAGCGGCCTGCCGGGCTTACCAAGCACCCGCGACGAATCGCGAAGCACCAGCGACACAACCACCAGGGATAGAGGAACTCGCATGACCGAGACGGTGAGCACCGGCGCCACGTCGAACAAGGGAAGCGCATCGAAGGGCAAGGGCCTGACGATGGAGCGTGTCTTCAGCACCGAAGGCACCCACCCCTACGACGCCATCACGTGGGAGCGTCGCGACGTCGTCCAGCAGAACTGGAAGACCGGCGAGACCGTCTTCGAGCAGCGCGGCGTGGAGTTCCCCGACTTCTGGTCGGTCAACGCCTCGACCATCGTCACGACCAAGTACTTCCGCGGCGCGGTCGGCACCGACGTACGCGAGTGGAGCCTCAAGCAGCTCATCGACCGGGTCGTGAAGACCTACACCAAGGCCGGCATCGACCACGGCTACTTCAAGACCGATGGCGACGCCGAGGTCTTCGAGCACGAGCTCACCTGGCTCCTCGTCAACCAGTACTTCTCCTTCAACTCCCCGGTGTGGTTCAACGTCGGCACCCCGTCGCCGCAGCAGGTCTCGGCCTGCTTCATCCTCTCGGTGGATGACTCGATGGACTCGATCCTCAACTGGTACAAGGAGGAGGGCTTCATCTTCAAGGGCGGCTCCGGTGCCGGCCTCAACCTCTCCCGCATCCGCTCGTCGAAGGAGCTGCTCTCCAGCGGCGGTACGGCGTCGGGTCCGGTCTCCTTCATGCGCGGCGCCGACGCGTCCGCAGGCACCATCAAGTCGGGCGGCGCCACGCGTCGTGCGGCCAAGATGGTCGTCCTCGATGTCGACCACCCGGACATCGAGGAGTTCGTGATGACGAAGGCGAAGGAGGAGGACAAGATCCGCGCCCTCCGCGACGCCGGGTTCGACATGGACCTCGGTGGCGCCGACATCACGTCCGTGCAGTACCAGAACGCCAACAACTCCGTCCGCGTCACCGACGAGTTCATGCGCGCCGTCGAGGACGGCACCGAGTTCGGCCTGCGTGCCCGCGGCACCGGCGAGGTCATCGAGACCGTCGACGCCCGCGATCTGTTCCGCAAGATCAGCGAGGCCGCCTGGGCCTGCGCCGACCCGGGTCTGCAGTACGACGACACCATCAACGACTGGCACACCAACCCCGAGACCGGCCGCATCACCGCGTCCAACCCGTGCTCGGAGTACATGTCGCTCGACAACTCGTCGTGCAACCTGGCGTCGCTCAACCTGCTGAAGTTCCTCAAGGACGACGACACCTTCGACGCCGCCCTCTTCGCGAAGGCCGTCGAGTTCATCATCACCGCGATGGACATCTCGATCTGCTTCGCCGACTTCCCGACCGAGCCGATCGGCAAGACCACCCGCGACTACCGCCAGCTCGGCATCGGCTACGCCAACCTCGGCGCGCTGCTCATGGCGATGGGCCTGGGCTACGACTCCGAGGGTGGCCGCTCGATGGCCGCGGCCCTCACGTCGCTCATGACCGGTACGTCGTACAAGCGCTCCGCCGAGCTCGCGGGCATCGTCGGCCCCTACGCCGGCTACGCCCGCAATGCCGACGCCCACAAGCGCGTGATGCGCAAGCACCAGGCGGCCAACGACGTCGTCCGCATCGTGCACACCGAGGACGGCCGCGTCCACAAGCTGGCCACCAAGGCGTGGGCCGACGTGATCAAGACCGGTGAGAAGAACGGCTTCCGCAACGCGCAGGCCTCGGTGCTCGCGCCGACCGGCACCATCGGCTTCATGATGGACTGCGACACCACCGGCATCGAGCCCGACTTCTCCCTGGTGAAGTTCAAGAAGCTCGTCGGCGGCGGCTCGATGCAGATCGTCAACCAGACGATCCCGCGGGCGCTGAAGAAGATGGGCTACCAGCCGGAGCAGATCGAGGCGATCGTCGCCTACATCGGCGAGCACGGCCACGTGGTCGACGCCCCCGGCCTCAAGCTCGAGCACTACGAGATCTTCGACACCGCGATGGGCGCCCGCTCGCTCAAGCCGATGGGCCACGTGCGGATGATGGCGGCCGCGCAGCCGTTCCTCTCCGGAGCGATCTCCAAGACGGTCAACCTGCCGGAGTCGGCGACGGTCGAGGAGATCGAGGACGTCTACCTGCAGTCGTGGAAGCTCGGCCTCAAGGCCACCGCGATCTACCGCGACAACTGCAAGGTCGGCCAGCCCCTCTCCGACGGTGGCGGCAAGGCCAAGAAGGACGCCGCCGACGCCAAGGACGCGGCCGACGCCGCGAATGTCAAGGTCGTGGAGAAGGTCGTCTACGCCCCGGTCCGCAAGCGCCTGCCGAAGTCGCGCGTCTCCCGCACGACGTCGTTCACCGTGGGCGGTGCCGAGGGCTACATGACCTCCGGTGCCCACGACGACGGCAAGCTCGGTGAGGTCTTCCTCAAGCTCGGCAAGCAGGGCTCGACCCTGGCCGGCGTGATGGACGCCTTCTCGATCGCGGTGTCGATCGGCCTGCAGTACGGCGTCCCGCTGGAGACCTACGTCTCGAAGTTCACCAACCTGCGCTTCGAGCCCGCCGGCCTCACCGACGACCCGGACGTCCGCATGGCGCAGTCGCTGATGGACTACGTCTGGCGCCGCCTGGCCCTGGACTACCTCACCTTCGAGGAGCGCTCGGCCCTGGGCATCTACTCCGCCGAGGAGCGTCAGCGCCACCTCGAGACCGGCTCCTACGAGCCGTTCGTGGAGACCGGCTCTGCCGCCGAGCTCGTGGAGTCCCCGTCCTCGCTGGTCGAGCAGGGCGAGGAACGAGCCCGTGTCGAAGCCGAGGTCGTCGAGGCCGACATCGTCGAGGCGTCGGTCAAGCCGGCCCCCGTCGAGGCCAAGACCACGGCCGAGCTCTTTGAGAAGCTCACCGGCACCGCGGTTGACTCCCCGCTCTGCATGACCTGTGGCACGAAGATGCGGCCGGCCGGGTCCTGCTACGTGTGCGAGGGCTGCGGGAGCACGAGCGGCTGCAGCTGATTGTCACGTTGCACTGAAATGTCCCGAGGAGTTGCGTGAAATGTCCGAAGTTGCATTCTGGACAAACGCCATGACACATCACCATCAGGTTCATAGCGAGTGATGGTGGCTCTCAGTGACGTTCGCCGGCCCGGCCCCTCCCGTGTGGAGGGGCCGGGCCGGCGCTGTCTTCAGCCGTTGCGACGCAACACCGCGCAGCTCGTGGCTGGCCCCGGGTGTGGCAGCACCCTGCGCCGGCCGCGAGCCGAGTGTCATGTCGGTGGTCGCTGCTGGAATGACGTCAGCAGTTGTGATCGACAGAAGGACAGGCCGCATCGACCAACCACGAACTTCGACAGCCGAAGAAGGGCTGTCGATACGGGCTAGTCCCGTGAAAAGCGGAACCCCTCGCCTGGCAGGGCGAGGGGCATCCGATTCAAGAAACTCCATCCGGCTAAGAAGGAGGTGGGCACAGTGAAACACACTGATGTCACCCGCACGACCCCTACTCTCGAGGAACTTCTCGAAAGTGCTCGACGTCGCATCCAGGTGCTCCAGACGGAGCTCGGTGAGGCGAAGAAGCGCCGTGGCCTGATCGGCGCGGCGCTGCTCAAGGAGTTCCCCGGATCGCGCACCTACGTGAACGGCAGCGTGGCCCACGGGGACGCCCTGACGCCGCTGACTGACGTCGACCTTGGTGTCGTCGTTGCCGAGGCGGTCGACTCCCACGGTCCCGGCAAGAAGGGCCCCGGAGACCTGAAGGACCGGGCAGCGAACGCCATCCGGCGCGAGCTCGGGCCGGCGTACCCGAAGCTCACCGTCATCGTCGAGGGCCGCAAGCGGTCCATCCTGGTCCGCTTCGGTGACCCGGTTACGGCGGGTGAGAAGGACTTCACGGCGGACGTCATCGTGGCGATCGACAACCTCGAGGCCGAGGGGCTCTACATCCCGCGGTACCGCGAGTGGGACCGGGCGCACCCGGAGGAGCACACGCGGATGGTGAAGAACGCGATCGACAAGACCGACGTGCTCTACGCCCGGGCGGTTCGGCTGCTCAAGCACTGGAACCGGTGCAACGACATGCCGATGTGCTCGTGGAATGTGAAGGCGCTCGCCCTCGGGTGCCTGGACGAGCCGATGACGCAGCTCCAGGCGCTGAAGGTGTGGTTCGGCTTCGCGATCGATGAGCTGTCCGTCGCGGAGACCGAGGACCCCGCGCACGTCGCGGATAAGCCGATCAAGCTGAACAAGCCGCGCCGCGAGGTCGTCGCGCAACTGCGCGAGGCGGGGGCCAAGCTCGACCAGGCGATCGCGTTCGAGAACTTCGGCTACCCCGTACTCGCGTGGGAGCAGCTCGCGCTCATGTTCGGCGACGAGGACATGATGCCCAAGCCCGACTGGTACAAGGTCACCGCCGAGCAGGCCCGCAAGATCGCTGACGACAAGGCCGCTCAGCACAGGGTGACAGGTACCCCGGCGCTGGTCACCGGCGTTGGCGCGGGCGCACTTCACCAGAGGCGCGACGTGTCGTCGTGGGGGCTGTAGACACCTCCGCGTCCCCGGGCGGGCGGGTCACCCCCGCCCGCCCGGGGCTCTGGTACGGCGCCCGGCCGGCGTGGCAGCTGTACCTCGAACGCGGCATCCACCGTGAACACCACCGGCACATCCGACGGGAGCAGGGCATCGGCGTGTCCTGGCGCGACTCGACCGGCTGGCTGGCCTACCACCACGACGGCCTCGACGTGCCCGGTCGACCCGACCCGATCCCGGTCACCGTGGTCTTCTTCGAGAACCCGCCGTACGACACCTACGGCATCACGCCGCCGAACTACCCACGTGTGTGGGCCGACTGCGGTGCGGTCTCCCCGCACCGGATGCCGGACGACGCGCTGTGCCTGTGGTGGCCGTGGAGCCCGGCCGAGCAGCAGTGGACGGCCGACGACGGCCTGCTGCCCCTGCTGAACCTGGTCCGTGACCACCTGTTCTTCGAGCACTACTGGCGTCTCACCGGTGGGCATCCGCGCGGCAGGTGGCTCGGCGCCGAGGCGCCGCACGGGTTCCCGACCAGGAGGGCGTCATGACCCGGTGGTTCGTGGTCGCGGCCGCGGCCAATCCGAAGGAAGGGCTCTTCGAGAACTTAGGCTGGGACGAGGGCACCACCCTCATCGCGGCCGGGCTCGGCGCAGCCGTCACCATCTTGGTGGCGGTGCTGACCTTCGCGTCGACGCAGGCGGCTGCACGTCGGGAGCGGCAGTCCGCCATGTTCGCGGAGGCTCTCCGCTCGGTGGAGGACTACCTCGAGGGTCCGTACCGGATTCGCCGCAGCGACGGATCGCACCAGCAGCGCGCCGAGATCACCGCGTACCTCAGCGACGTGAAGAGCCGCCACAACTACTACTGCGGCCTCCTGCGGCTGCACGCACCGGACAGGACCGCGCGGGCGTATGAGGACTTCGTCGCGGCCGCGTTGCGGGACGCCGGGCCGCAGATGACTGCCGCCTGGAAGGGCAAGCCCACCAAGCGCAACCGTGACGTACCGCTCGGCAAGGCGTACGAGCGCACGCGCTCGGATCAGGCGAAGAAGACGGTCCTGTTCGAGATGCGTCGCGCGCTCACGCCATGGTGGCGACGCTGGTTCGTGTCTGAGACCTAGCGCCACTCGCGGTCGTCCGCGGGCGTCCACGTTTGCTGGCAAAGCACGGTCGAGCCCCAGGAGGCGGGTCACCAACATGCGGCACGACGACGCCGGATCTTGCCCGTGTCGGCCGAGAAGGTGCCTCCGCAACACCCGCCAGATCCACGAGTCCTTCGGGCCGCTCGCACCGAGCCGGATGTACTCCCGCGGCGGAGACGGCCCGAGCGTCCGTTTCGTGCCGTCACCGCAGGACGACGCACTCGAGGCCGCCGACGACGCGGTTGATGCGCTGCTCGCCGCCGGCTGGGAGCCGCGCAACGTCGCCCTGCTGACCACCGGCCACCGCCACCCCGTCCAGGTCGAGCGCACCGACTTCCACGACCAAGAGGGCTACTGGCGCACCTATTGGGACGATGACGTCTTCTACGGCCACGTGCTCGGCTGCAAGGGACTCGAACGCCGGGCCGTCGTGCTCTGCCTCAACGAGGACGGTTCTCGCGACCGTGCCCGTGAACGCCTCTACGTCGGGATGTCCCGCGCCACCGACGAGCTCGTGGTGGTGGGGGATCAGGAGACCGTACGCCGGGTCGCGGGCGGCGACGTGGCGAGGCGTCTCGGCATCGCCTGACGGCGGGTCTTACAGGCTGACCTCGACGACGTACGCGTCGTGGTCGGAGAGCCGCTTGCCCTCGTGCGAAGCGACGATCCGCCACGCCCGCGACGGGAGCCCGGCCGGAACGGCCAGGTGGTCGATGGTGAACAGTCCCTCGGTGCGGTGGGGCAGCACTGCCGTTGTCGCCTCCAGGCCGAGGGACTCGAGGGCCGCCAGGATCGCCCGACGACCGCCGATTGAGCCGGCGTACTCCTTGCCGACGAGGGCGTGGTTCCAGTCGCCTCCCCAGACCAGTGAGTCCGCGACGCGGAGACGGAGCAGCAGGTCGTCCACGGCGTTCGAGGTCTTGTCGACGTGACGGTCCCCGACCCATGGCGAGTCTGATCCGCACGAGCGCCACGGCAGGATCGAGCTGACGTACGTCGTCGCTCCGATGCTCACCTGGGCGCTCGCGGGATGCGGGTCGGGAGAGGAGGCCATCAGCAGGCGGCTGGCGATCCCCGCCCATCGTCTGCGCGGTGCCATCAGTGATTGCGACAGGTGCAGCGCGTAGCCCGGGAGGGACGTGCGCTCGTTGACCTCGGTCAGGAGCCAGACGTCGCAATCCGCCTCGACCAGCAGGGCCCGGTGGTGCTCGGACCAGCGGCCCGCGATGTTCCAGGTCCCGATGCGCACTCGCGCATCATGTCCGATTTCTTCGGCAGTGGAACGCGGCGGTGCCTGACCTGCAAGTTTCGCGCCCTCTTGGGTCGTTCCCCAGACACTACGAGTCCAGCGGCGCATGCTTGTGGTTGATCTAAGGGGGCTACGTCATGCGTAGAAGTTTCATGGGCGCCATCGCCTGCATCGTCATCACGGCACCGGCACTGGTGCTCTCGGTTCCAGCAGAGGCTGCCGTTCCGGCCCAATGGCAGAACTGCGCTGTGGTCAACAATCGGCTGCCGCATGGTGTAGGTCGGGCCAACGCCCGCGACCACACCTCGGGGACACCGGTCACCAACTTCCGCCGAGACACTGCGCTGTACAACACCGCGATGCGGGCGAACCGGGGGCTCGACCGGGACGGCGACGGCATCGCCTGCGAGAAGGCATGAGCACTCCTGGCTTGGACAAGTACCCGGGCTACTACCCCGCCGGGTCGAAGCCGTTCTGGTCGAGGTTGAAGGTGGGAGTGGTCGCTGGGGTAGTTGGACTGCTGGTCGGGGTTGTCGGAGGTGGTTCGGACGGCGGGGACCCCGCCGCGGCCGACGACTCCACCGGCATGTCCGAGGTCCAGAGCGAGCTGGATGAGGCGATCGCATCAAGGGATGACCTCAGTGACCAGTTGCGCGATCTCCGCGAGGAGACCGCGAAGGAGTCCAAGGCAGCGGTCAAGGCTGCGGTCAAGGCCCAGAAGAGAGCTGTGCAGGCAGCGGTCGCCAAGACACGGCGCGTCGAGCATAGGAAGGCAGCCGCGGCGGTGGCCACCGCCAAGCGTCAGGCTGCAGCGGCGGCTGCGCCCAGCACATCGGCGATCGCGCCCCTGGCCGCGACTTCGACCGCGACCGATCCGCAGTTCTCCTACTGCTATGAGGCCAACGACGCCGGATACGGGCCCTACTACCAGGGCCAGGATCCCGAGTACGACTGGTACGACGATCGCGATGGCGACGGCATCGTCTGCGAGTCCTGATGGGATTGTTCAGCAGCTTCAGGCTGGCGCCGGGAGTCCGGCTCTCCACCTCGTCGCGTGGGCTTCGCGCCCATGTCGGCCCGCGCGTCGCCCGTCTCCATGTGGGCGGCGGCGGTTCCGGGATCTCGACCGGCGCAGGCCCGATCACGGCGTACTCCGGTCTGAGTCCGTCGAGGTCGACGCGAACCTCCACGGCCGCCCGCCCCAACATGACTCCGGCTCAGGCCGAGAAGGCACGGCGCGTCGAGGAGTGCGCGCAGGAGTGGGCGGAGCTTGCCCAGATCCACAGGATCGAGTTCGCTCCAGTCCCGCCGCCGAGTCCTGTGGCAGCAGATCCAGTACCGATGTTCAGCGTGTTGATCAAACGTGCCGAACGTCGGCACATGGCCGGGGTCGGGCGCTTCGATCGGCACGCTCGGCAGGAGGCGCGGGAGCGCGCTCGCGCGGAAGCGGAGGCCGAGGCACTCGGGCTGCTCACCGCGGGGATTGAGGATCGCTCCGTCAGGCAAGCGGAGTCTGATCGGGTATGGGCGGCACTGGTCGCCGGCGAGCCAGCGGCTGTGGCCGGTGCTGTTAGTAACGCTCTCGAGGCTCGCGGCCTGAACGCCGAGGTCGGCTCGAACCGCGTGGGTGAGGTGCAGTTCGACCTCCAGGTCCCAGGCGCTGAGGCGATCCCCACCCACCAACCGAGCCTCACACCGAGTGGGACGCCGACTCTGAAGAAACTCGCCAAGACGGAGGTCGCCCATCACGTTCGCCAGCAGGTGGCGGCGCGAGTGCTTCTTGCAGCCAAGGAGGCGCTGGCTCAGTCGCCCGCGATCGTGAAGGCCGACGTCTCGGCTCGTCATGGTCGGGACACATTCGTGCGGGTCAGGCTCACTCGCGCTGGGCTGGACGCAGCGCCTTGGAACCGGGCCGCGTGGGACGTCCTCCTTGCTGCAGATCCGGGTGTCGAGGCCAACATCGGAGGGCGCACTCAGGAGCTCCGGCCCCTCAAGTAGGCGACCCCCGCCCAGAACGCGGACGCAGGCTCTGGACTGGTCTTACTCAGCCGACGTACTCTTTACTCATGCAGGTAACCGCACGCTCGGTCACCTCCACCGCCCGCCGCGCCCAGATCCTCGACGCGACGATCGCGCTGGTCGCCGAGGAGGGCTTCGGCAAGGCGACGTTCGCCCGGATCGCCGAGAAGGCAGGCCTCTCGAGCACCCGGCTCATCAGCTATCACTTCGCCGGCAAGGACGACCTCGTGACCGCGCTGGTCGACCACGTGATCACAGGCATCGGCGAGCACGTCGGCGGGCGGGTCATGGCGGAGACCACCGCGCGCGGAAGGCTCAGGGCGTACATCGAGGGCGTCGTCACCTACGCCGATGCCCATCGCGCGCCGATGTCCGCGCTGCTCCAGGTCGCGATGTCCGCAACCGCGGACGGCGGCACCTCGGCGCCGAGCGACACCAGCCACCTCGAGCGGATCCTCGAGGACGGCCAGCGACAGGGCGAGATGCGCGACTTCGACGCGGGCGTCATGGCGACCACCGTGCAACGCGCCGTCGAGGTCGTGCCGTTCCGGTTGCAGGCCGAGCCCGACCTCGACTGCACGGCGTACGCCGCCGAGCTGATCGAGCTGTTCGACCGCGCCACGAGGGCCGACGCGTGACCCTGCTGCGACCGGTCCTCGGCATCGCGGGGTCGACGGCGCTCTACTACCTGATGCGCCACCTCGGCGTCAGCGTCTACGCCGCGCTCGTCGTCGGGGCGCGGTCCTGTCGCTGCTCCCCGCGTGCATCGCGCTGGCCCGGGGCACGCGCCCGAGCGGGCTCGAGGCGTTCTTCACCGTCCTGCTCTTCGCCAGCTTCGTGATCGCGCTCCTGCCGGGCGACGAGCGGTTTCTCCTCGCGAAGGACGCGCTCATCACGAGCGGCGTCGGCCTGTGGTTCCTGGCCAGCCTGCGTTGGGCGGACCGGCCGCTGGCCTACCAGTTCGCCAAGCCGATGGTCGAGGGGCGGCTCGGCTGGCCGGGGGACTGGGAGGGGCTGTGGGAGCGCGAGCCGTGGTTCCGACAGATGTGGCGCACGTCCAGCATCCTCTGGGCGATCGGGACGATGCTCGACGCCGTGGCGCGGGTCCTCATGGCGTACAGGCTCCCGGCCGACTCGGTGCCCGGCCTCAACCTCGCGATGTACGTCGCCACCCTGGTGCTGCTCAACATCGTCACCACCATCGTCTACGTCCGCGCGGGAGTCCTGGGGCGGCGGCGGGTCAGCGTCGACTGAGGCAGGGTCGTGACGGCCGCTGCCTCCTCAACCGACGAGCGGAAGGGGCACGACGACGTCCGCCCGGTCGCGCGTCGCCGCGACCAGACGCGCGTTGGCCTCGTCGCTGCGCGCCACCCAGTCGCGGGCGGCGTCGGGCGACTTGCCGAACGCCTCGTGCCGCCGGACCAGCCGCTGACGGCGTACGTCGTCGTCGACCGCCACGAACCACGCCTCGGCCAGCAGGGGGCGGACACGCTCCCAACCGCCGCCGGGTAGCAGGACATAGTTGCCCTCGGTCAGCACCAACCGAGCGGACGGCGGGATCGCGACCGCCGCGGCGATCGGCTGCTCGAGGTCGCGCTCGAAGCCCGGCACGAAGAGCGTCCGGTCGGGACAGTCGTGCAGGCGCCGCAGGGCCGCGACGTAGCCATCGACATCGAACGTGTCCGGCGCACCCTTGCGCTCGCGGCGTCCGAGCCGCTTGAGCTGGACGTCGGCGAGGTGGAAGCCGTCCATCGGCAGGTGCCCGACCGCGTCCGGCCCGAGGTCGTCGCGCAGCCGGGTCAGCAGCTGCTCGGTGAGGGTGGACTTGCCGGCACCCGGCGGCCCGGTGATGCCGAGCACCACCCGACCGGGGTGGTCGAGCAGGGCCGTCGCCCGCCCGGCCAGCTCGGCGAGCGAGGAGATCTCGGGCGGTGTGGGCATGCAGCGAGGCTAGCGAGGCTAGTGGCGGAGCGAGGGCTCAGTCGCGCTCCCAGGGCTCCTCGTGCCGATCCTCTTGTAGTACCTCGTGAGGTGGCTCTTCGCTCGGTCGACGTCCCTCCCCGGCCTGTCGCCCCCGCCGCGGCCGCCGGCCATCACGTTGCCGGCGGCCATCACGACGAGTGGCACAGCGCGGCCGGCCCGTCAATGACGTCGGCGATCAGCAGATTGGTGGCGGTGAAGGCCTGTCCCGGGTTCCGCGTCGCACCAGACATCTGCTGGAACGCTGAGCATCGGGCGCTGGCCGTTCATGTGCCACGGCCGTTGGCAGCAGAACGGGATCGCTGGACGCCGCGGTGGCTTCAGCCTGGTGACCTAGCTGTTCTGTCCGGGCACGTTGGGCACGAGGTCGATGGGTGACTTGCCCTTGAGCGAGGTGTGTCCGCGGTGGTGATTGTAGACGTGGAGCCAGGCCGGGTAGCTGGCCAGGCGTTCGGCTTCTGATCGGTACTCGACGGCGTAGGCCCACTCTTCGAGCAGAGTGCTTCTTGATGTCGACGTGGACCAGGTCACCGGGCGCCTCATGCAGGTAGTGGTTCGCCTTGGCCCTGGCCCACTTGATCCGGGCCCCGGTGGCCGGGTCGGTCCACTTCAGCCGCGGGCACCGGTA
>NZ_JAOPWY010000011.1 GCF_025965415.1 Nocardioides sp. | reverse complement strand
CCGGGCAAGGTCACCAAGCTGGTGCCCTTCGGTTCGTTCGTCCGTGTCGAGGAGGGCATCGAGGGCCTGGTGCACATCTCCGAGCTCGCCGAGCGTCACGTCGAGATCCCCGAGCAGGTCGTCCAGGTCAACGACGACGTCATGGTCAAGATCATCGACATCGACCTCGAGCGTCGCCGGATCTCGCTGTCGCTCAAGCAGGCCAACGAGACGGCTGCCGCCGCCGACGTGGAGGAGTTCGACCCCACGCTCTACGGCATGACCGCCACCTACGACGAGCAGGGCAACTACGTCTACCCCGAGGGCTTCGACCCCGAGACGGGCGAGTGGCTCGAGGGCTTCGACGACCAGCGTTCGGTCTGGGAGGACCAGTACGCCAAGGCGCACGCCCGCTGGGAGCAGCACGTCAAGCAGCAGGCCGACGCCAAGGTCGCGGAGGCCGAGGCCGGCGAGGCCACGTCCTACTCCTCGGGCGGCGACGTGGCGGCGGACGACGAGACCGGTGGCGACACCGGCGGTTCGCTCGCCTCCGACGAGGCGCTGCAGGCGCTTCGCGAGAAGCTCACGGGTGGCCAGGCCTGATCGGCTGACCCCCTGATCTGACGCACTGCACGATGGCCCGCCGGGGACACCCGGCGGGCCATCGTCGCGTCCGGGCACCCTCGCGTCCGCGTCGGGTCTGGGGCCCGTCGGGTAGAACGTGCGCATGGCAGATCGCGGCAGCACCGCACTGGTCCTCGGCGGCGGGGGCATCACCGGCATCGCGTGGGAGCTCGGCATCCTGGCGGGCCTGGCGGACGCGGGGGTCGACCTCACCGATGCCGACGTCGTCGTCGGCACGTCGGCCGGCTCCGTCGTGGGTGCCCAGGTGACCAACGGCATCCCGCTCGCCGACCTCTACGCCGCCCAGCTGCAGCCGCCCGACGCCGAGCTGGGCGGTCGGCTCTCCCGGATCGCCGCGCTCAAGCTCCTGCCGCCGTACCTGCTGCCCGGCAGCGGCCGCACCAAGCTGGCCCGGGTGGGTCGCGTCGCGAGCGCGTCCCACGGTCCCGGCACCGTCGACCGTGAGGGCGTGATCCGATCCCGCCTGCCGGTGCACGACTGGCCGGACCGTGACCTGCGGGTGACGGCGGTCGACACGACGAGCGGCGAGTTCACCGTCTTCACCCGCGAGTCCGGCGTCGACCTCGTCGCCGCAGTGGCAGCGAGCTGCGCCGTTCCCACCGTGTGGCCGCCGGTCGAGATCGCCGGGCGGACCTACATGGACGGCGGGATGCGGTCCACGGCCAACGTCGACGTGGTGCGTGGCGCCGAGCGGGTCGTCGTACTGGCTCCGCTCCCGAGGGCGCTGAGCAGGAGGACGTCGATCCGGGCCCAGCTCGAGCGCATCGCGCCCCGCGAGTGGTCGGTCGTCACGCCGGACCCCGAGGCCGTCGCCGCGTTCGGGCGCAACCTCCTCGATCCCGCCAAGCGCAAGGTGGCCGCCGAGGCGGGCCTCCGCCAGTCGCGGGGCCTGGCCGACGAGATGCGTCATGTGTGGGAGCCGAGCTGACGCTCGTGCGCACCGGACCCCCGCCGAGCTGACGCTCGTGCGCACCGCGCGCGTGCAGAAGCGTCAGCTCGGCGGGTGCGGCGCGTGCAGAAGCGTCAGGTCAGCAGGTGGGCGAGCTCGTCGCGGCGGACCTTCCCGGTGGGCGTCATCGGAAGCTCGGTGACCGACACGTAGTCCTTGGGTCGCTTGGCCGGGGCGAGGACCTGCCGCGCGTGGGCCGCCAGGACGTCCGGAGCCGCCGCCCCGACCACGGCGGCGCACACCCGCTGGCCCCACTGCTCGTCGCGGACACCGAAGACGGCCACGTCGTCGACCCCGGGCACCTCGCGTAGGGCGTTCTCCACCTCCATGGGGTAGACGTTGACGCCACCGGAGATGATCAGGTCCGTACGCCGCCCGTCGAGGTGGACGTAGCCGTCGAGGTCGATCCGTCCGGCGTCGCCGACCGTGAAGGCGGGTCCGGCTGCGGTGTCGCGCCAGGCCGCGGCGGTCTGCTCCGGGGCGCCGAGGTAGGTGAACCGGGCGTGCGGCGGCACCGCGCACCAGATCCGGTCGTCCTCGTCGGTGGAGAGCGTGCGTCCCGGCCGGGCCCGCCCGACGGTGCCGGGGCGCTCGAGCCACTCCTCGGAGCGGCACGCGGTGAACTGGCCCTCGGTCGAGCCGTAGAACTCCCAGGTCGAGCCCGCGGGGAAGAGCTCGACCAGGCGGCGCTTGACGGCCGGGGGACAGGGCGCTCCGGCGTGGGCGACCAGCCGGAACGAGGCGAGGTCGGGGACCCCGACCTCGTCCCAGTGGGCGAAGAGCCGCTGGAGGTGGGTCGGGACGCAGAACATCGTGGTGGGGCGCTCCGCCACGATCGCCGCGGTGGTGCGGGCGGGGTCGAACCGTCCCGGCACGACGATGCGCCCGCCCGCGAGCAGGGTGCCCATCGCGAAGCGCAGCGGGGCGGAGTGGTGCAGCGGACTGAGCACGAGGTTGACGTCGTGCTCACCGAAGCCCCAGAGGTCGCGCTCCTCGGCGACGAGGGCAGCCGCGTCGGCCTCGGCGAGGAGGCCGGACCACACGCCCTTCGGTGTGCCGGTGGTGCCGCTGGTGCAGTGGATCGGCCGGCCGCGGGGGAGCGACCTCGACCGGCCGGGGCGCAGCCGGAGCAGCTCCTCGACCCGGTCGGCCTCCGTGACCACGAGGTCGGGCGCGATGGGCTTGAGGATCCGCCGGCACTCGGCCGGGGTCAGCGCCGGGTCGAGCGGCACCGGGAAGACCCCGTCGGCGAGCAGTGCCAGCACCAGGTCGACGTACGACGCCGAGCCGGGGACCAGCAGGGCCACCCGGGATCCCGCACCCAGGTGGGGAGTGAGCTCGTCGTCGGCCATGCGGGCATTGTGCCGGGCGGGCGCCCGGCCGCGCGGTCAGCCCCGGGGGACGAGGTGGCGCCGCTCCTCGATCGAGCCGAGCTCGTCGAAGGGGTGGCTGGAGGAGGCGGGGCCGGCGAATCGGTCGCGGCGGGCGTAGGAGACCAGGAGCGAGGTGGCGGCGGTCAGGATCAGGAGGAAGAAGATGGTGGTCATGGCAGTAAGTCTCCGGCCATTGACTTCCAGCCACCAGTGGCAGGAATGCCAGTATGGGTTGAGTTACTGCCAATGGTGCGGCAGTCTGGGCGCATGAAGAAGGTCGCCGCCGTGGTGCAGGACGGGGCCGAGCCGTTCGGGCTGGGCTCGATGTGCGAGGTGTGGGGCGAGCCCTACCACCCCGACGACGACAACCCGGTCTTCGACTTCATCGTGGCGACACCCCGTCCGGGCCGCGTCGTCGGTGCCACCGGCTACGACCTGCACGTCGACCACTCGCTGGACGACGCCGCCGATGCCGACCTCATCTGCCTGATCCCCAAGCGCGGTCACCTCGATCCCTCGCCCGAGGTCGTCGAGCTGGTCCGGTCCGCCCACGCGCGCGGCGCGACCGTCTTCGCCCACTGCACGGCCGCCTTCATGATCGGTGAGGCCGGGCTGCTCGACGGCCGCCGGGCCACCACGCACTGGCGCCACGTCGACGACCTGGCCGCGCGCTACCCGGAGGCGTCGATCGACGGCAACGTCCTCTACGTCCAGGACGGGTCGATCGTCACCGGGGCCGGCTCGGCGGCCGGCCTCGACGCCGCGCTCCACGTGATGCGCCAGCACTTCGGGGCGAAGGTCGCGGCCACTGCTGCCCGCCGGATGGTCGTGCCGCCGCACCGCGACGGGGGACAGGCCCAGTTCATCGCCCGCGCCGTGCCGGTCTGCGAGTCCGAGGCGCTGTCGCCGTTGCTGGCGTGGATCGGGGCCAACCTGGCCGAGGACCTCGACGTGGAGACGCTGGCGCGCCACATGCACATGTCCGCGCGGACCTTCGCGCGCCGCTTCAAGGAGGAGACCGGCACGACGCCGTACTCCTGGATCCTGGGCGAGCGGGTGCGGGCCGCCGAGGAGCTGCTCGAGCAGACCGACCACTCGATCGACTGGGTCGCCGGCGAGGTGGGCTTCGGCAACGCCGCCACGCTGCGCCACCACTTCGGGCGCTCGCGCGGGGTCAGCCCCCAGGAGTACCGGCGCACCTTCCGGACGCCTGCCTGAGCTCACGTCGACCCTCGGTAGCCTTGGCCACGTGAACGCGACCCCGCTGGCCGACCTGTCCGCCGACGACCTCGCCGCGCTGCTCGAGGAGCAGCGAGCGGCGTACGCCGACCTCGGGGCAAAGGGGTTGACGCTCGACCTGACGCGTGGCAAGCCGTCGACCCAGCAGCTCGACCTCGCCGACGACCTGCTCCGGCTGCCGACGAAGACGGTGGACGCCGACGGCGTCGACGTCCGCAACTACGGCGGCCTGCAGGGGCTGCGCGAGCTGCGCGAGATGTTCGCCGAGCTGCTGTGGGTGGAGCCCGAGCAGGTCGTGGCGGGTGGCAACTCGAGCCTGACCATGATGCGCGACACCCTCGTCTACCTGATGCTCTTCGGCGGCGTGGACTCCGAGCGGCCGTGGGGCCAGGAGGAGAAGGTCCGGTTCGTGTGCCCCGTCCCGGGCTACGACCGGCACTTCACGCTGCTCGAGAGCCTCGGCATCGAGATGGTGACCGTGCCGATGCACGACGACGGACCCGACGTCGACGCCGTGGCCGCGCTCGTGGCCGACGACCCGAGCGTCAAGGGCATCTGGATCGTGCCGACGTACGCCAACCCGTCGGGGTCGATCGTGAGCCAGGACGTCGCCGCGCGGCTGGCCGCGATGCCGACCGCCGCCCCCGACTTCAAGATCTTCTGGGACAACGCCTACGCGCTGCACCACCTCACCGAGGAGGAGGCCAAGAGCGCCGACATCCTCACCCTGGCCTCGGCGGCGGGGCACCCGCACCGCCCGGTCATGTTCGCCTCGACCTCGAAGATCACCTACGCCGGCGCGGGTGTGGCCTTCCTGGCGGCCTCGACGGCCAACGTCGCGTGGTACCTCGGCCACCTCGGCAACGGGTCGATCGGACCCGACAAGGTCAACCACCTGCGCCACGCCGAGTTCTTCGGCTCCCCGCAGGGCGTGCGCGACCACATGGCCAAGCACCGCGCGATCATCGCGCCCAAGTTCGCCGAGGTCGACCGCGTGCTCATCGAGCGGCTCGGCGGTCGCGGGGTCGCTACGTGGAACACCCCGACCGGTGGCTACTTCGTCAACCTCGACGTCGTTCCCGGGACGGCCTCGCGCGTCGTCGCGCTGGCCAAGGAGGCCGGCATCGCGCTGACCCCGGCCGGGTCGTCGTTCCCCTACAAGCAGGACCCGGACGACACCAACATCCGGCTCGCGCCCACCATGCCGCCGCTCGCCGAGGTGACCGAGGCGATGGAGGGCGTGGCGACCTGCGTGCTGCTTGCGGCTCTCGAGCAGGCGACGGCTTGACTCAGGCGGCGAGGGGCTCGGCGACCAGCCCGCCGCGCACGAGGTCGGCGTAGCGTCCGCCGAGCAGGAGCAGCTCCTCGTGGGTGCCGAGCTCGGCGACCCGCCCCTGGTGCAGCACGGCGATCTGGTCGGCGTTGCGGACCGTGGAGAGCCGGTGCGCGATGGTGATCGTGGTGCGCGTGCGGGTCACGTCCTCGAGCGTGGCCAGGATCGCCCTCTCGGTCTCGTTGTCCAACGCACTCGTGGCCTCGTCGAGCACCAGCACGGCGGGGTCGCGCAGGAGGGTCCGGGCGATCGCCAGCCGCTGCTGCTCGCCGCCGGAGAACCGGTGGCCCCGCGAGCCGACGACGGTGTCGTAGCCCTCGGGCAACGAGCTCAGGAGGTCGTGGATGCGGGCCTGTCGGCAGGCCTGCTCGATCTGGTCGTCGGTGGCGTCGGGGCGGGCGTGGCGCAGGTTGTCGCGCACGCTCGCGTGCATCAGGTAGGTCTCCTGGGTGACCACGCCGACCAGGCCGGCCAGGTCGGTGAGGCCCAGGTCGCGCACGTCGACGCCGTCGATCGTCACGCGGCCGGTGGTCACGTCGTGGAGGCGGGGGACGAGCGAGGCGAGCGTCGACTTGCCGCTGCCGGTCTCGCCCACCAGGGCCAGCGTGCTGCCGGCCGGGACGCGCAGGTCGATGTCGCCCAGCACGGGCCGGTCCGGGTCGTAGGCGAAGCCGACGCCCTCGAAGCGGACCTCGCCGGGTGCGTGCGCGCGGGCGAGGACGGTCGGCTGCACCGGCTCGGCGATCTCGACCGGCAGGTCGGCGTACTCGAAGATGCGGCTGAAGAGCGCCATCGACGAGGTGATGTCGACGCCGACGTTGAGCAGTGCCATCAGCGGCCGGAAGAGGGTGCCCTGCAGGGCGATGAAGGCGACCAGGGTGCCGATGGTCATGCCGCCCGAGGTCGCGGGGAGGCCGGCGGCGAGGTAGATCGCGGCGGGGACGGCGGCGAAGACGATGTTCATGGTCGCCATCCGCCAGCGTCCGGCGAGCCGCGAGCGGATCTCCAGGCCGACGAGGTCGGCCGAGGTCTCCTCGAACCGTGCGGTCAGGCGGGGTGAGGCGCCGAGGGTCTTGGTGAGCATGACGCCGCTCACCGACAGGCCCTCCTCGATCTGCACGTGCAGGTCCGCGAGCCGCTGCTGGCGCTCGGCGGTGACCCGGTGCCGCATGCGCGCCACCTGGCGGGTGAGCAGCACGGCGGGCGGGAGGACGACGAGGGAGAGCAGGGCGAGGCGCCAGCTGAGGGCGACCATGGCGACCGCGGTGCCGACCACGACGGTGAGGTTGGCGGCGATCGCGGTGGCGGTCTGGGTGACGACGCCCTGCATGCTGCCGATGTCGTTGACCAGGCGCGACTGCACCTCGCCACCGCGGGTGCGGGTGAAGAAGCCGAGCGACTGGCGCTGGAGGTGGGCGAAGAGATCGCTGCGCAGGCGGTGCATGACGCGCTGGCCGACCGCGGTGGAGAGCCAGGTCTGCACGACGCCGATGACGGCGCTCGCGACGGCGACGCCGAGCATGGCCGCCACGCACAGCACCAGGAGGCGTACGTCCTGGCGGGGCAGCGCGACGTCGATGATGTGCCGGACGAGGAACGGCTGGGCCAGCGACACGGCCGAGCTCAGCACGATGAGGGCGACGACGACCGCCAGGACGCCCCGGTGGGGAGCGAAGAGGCGGGCGATGCGCCGCAGGGACACGGGGGAGTCCGACAGCTGCCGCAGGTCCGCGGGGTCGGGGCGGCCGCTGCGGGAGCGGCGCGAGGGAGACGGTGAGTGGTCATCCATGCGACCAGCTCCTCTCGGGAGTGCGGATAAAGTGAGGTAACCTCACTATGAGGTAGCAACCCGACGCAGACCGGAGATATTCCCGTGACCGAGCACCGGCACCACCACCCCGCGCACCCCGCGCGCGAGCCGGACACCGGCGACCTGGTCATGGCGCTCGCGCGACGGGTGCGCCGGTCGTACGCCGAGGCGCTGGGGCAGTGGCACGTGACGCCGTCGCAGTCCCGGGCGTTGAAGGTGCTGTCGTCCCGTGCCGACGGGATGCGGCCCTCGGTGCTGGCCGACGAGCTGCGGATCGCCCCCCGCTCCGCGACCGAGGTCGCCGACGCGCTGGAGGAGCGCGGGTGGATCCGGCGGGCCGCCGACCCCACCGACCGGCGCGCGACCACGCTCACGCTCACCGACGACGGCCGCGACCTCGTCGCACGGATCGAGGACGTGCGCCGTGAGGCCTCCGAGCGGGTCCTCGACGTGCTGACACCCGCCCAGCGTCGTACGCTCCACGAGATCGTGGCCGTCGTCGTGGGGGAGGACCAGTGACCGTTCGGGTCGGGCTGACCGGAGGCATCGCCTCGGGCAAGAGCACGGTGTCGGCCATCCTGGCCGAACTCGGTGCCGTGGTGATCGACGCCGACGTGCTCGCCCGGGAGGTCGTGGCTCGGGGGACACCGGGACTCGACGCAGTCGTGGCGGAGTTCGGCCCCGGGATCCTCACGCCCGAGGGCGACCTGGACCGCCCGGCGATGGGCGCCGTGGTGTTCTCCGACCCGGCAGCCCGCAAGCGGCTCGAGGAGATCATCCACCCGCTCGTCCACCGGCGGGGCGCGCAGCTGGAGGCGGAGGCCCCGCCGGACGCCGTCGTGGTGCACGACATCCCGTTGCTCGCCGAGGGTGGGCGGGCCGGCTCCTTCGACGCCGTGGTCGTCGTCGACGCCCCGGCGGAGCTCCAGCTGTCCCGGATGGTGCAGGACCGGGGCTGGACGAGCGACGACGCCGCGGCGCGGATCGGCGCCCAGGCCACGCGCGAGGACCGGCTGGCGATCGCGACGTACGTCATCGACAACACGGGCACGCTGGCGGGGCTGCGCGAGCAGGTCGAGCGGGTCTACGCCGCGCTGGCCGACCGCGCCTGACGTTTCCCGGTTGGCCGGGCGCGGCGGGTAGCCTCCCGGCGTGCTCCCGATCCGACCCCGCCTGACCGTGATCGCGGCAGGCGTCCTGCTCGTGAGCGGCTGCGCGTCAATGGGACCCGGGCCGGGCGACACCGCCGCGACGACCTCGTCGTCCAGCAGCCCGACCCCGATCACCCCCACGGCGACCGAGACTCCCGAGGACCCGGACACGCCGTCGTCCTGGGGGCCGACCCTCGGTGAGATCGAGGAGGCCCAGGAGCTGGTCAGCACCTGGACCCCCGACCAGCTGGCCGGTGGCGTGATCGTCGGGCGGTTCCACGGCACGGACCCCGAGGAGCCGGCGCGGATGGTGCGCGAGCTGCACCTCGCGGGAGTCTCGGTGACCGGCGACAACGTGGTCGACGAGGCGCAGGTGCTCGCGATGACGTCGGCCCTCGCCCAGGCCGCCGAGGACGACGGCCGTGACTTCCCGCCCGTGATCGGCGTGGACCAGGAAGGCGGCTACGTCAGCCACCTGCGGGGCATCGCGACCGACTTCCCGCACTTCCAGTCCGCCGGGCTCGCGGTCCAGGCGGACCCCCGGCTCGGGCGACGGGTCACCCGGGCGGCCGCCCTGACGACCGGCCTCGAGCTGCGCGGCCTGGGGTTCACCTGGGTGTTCGCGCCCGTCGCCGACGTCACCATCGGCGCCGCCGACCCGACCATCGGCGCCCGCTCGGCGTCGGAGGACCCGGCCGTGGCGTCCCAGGCGATCGGCGCGGCCATCAAGGGCTACGACGACGCCGGGATCGTCTCCACCGTCAAGCACTTCCCTGGCCACGGCACCGCCACGACCGACAGCCATGACACCCTCCCCGTCGTGGACTCGACGCTGGCCGAGATCGAGGCGCACGACCTGCCGCCGTTCGAGTCCGCGATCCGCCACCGGGCCCCGGCCGTGATGATGAGCCACCTCGACCTCACCTCGATCGCCCCGGACGTGCCCGCGAGCATGGCCCCGGAGGTCTACGCGCTGCTGCGCGACGACCTGGGCTTCGAGGGCGTCACGATCACCGACTCCCTCGGGATGGGCGCCGTCGGTGGTCGTCCCACGCCCGCGCTCCAGGCGCTCGAGGCCGGCGCCGACCTGCTGCTGATGCCCGTCGACACCGAGGCCACCCACCAGATCGTGGTCGACGCGATCAACGCGGGCGACGTCTCCCGCGAGCGGGTCGAGGAGGCCGCCGCCCGGGTGGTCGCGCTGCAGATGTGGCAGGCCCGGCTGGCAGCACGACGGCCTGTGCCCGTCGACATCGTCGAGCGAGCACAGGCCGCGAGTGCGGACCTGCTGTCCGCGGCGTACTGAGAACCGTCAGGTAGTTCGCGGTCTGAGGGCGCGTGCCTGACAAGGCGGAGGCGCGACGACGGCCTTGAAGCGGAGCGGGCCTTCGAGCGCCTAGAACGCAGCCAGGCGCGAGCCGTCAGGCCGCGAGGTCGGGGTCGCCGGCGCGGCGGAGCTTTTGCAGCGCCTCCCGCTCGAGCTGGCGGACCCGCTCAGCGGAGATGCCGTGGCGGGCACCGATGTCGGCGAGCTTGTGCTGGCGGCCGTCGGCCAGGCCGTAGCGGGCCCGGACGATGTCGGCGGACCGGTCGTCGAGGATGCCGACCAGGTCCTCGAGGCGCTGGCGCGCCTCGGCGTCCAGCACGTTGAGGTCCGGACCCGGTGCGGTCTCCTGGGCCATCAGGTCACCCAGCGAGGTGTCGCCGTCCTCGTCCACCGGGGTGTCCAGCGACACGTGGTCGCGGCCCCAGCTCATCAGGTCGAGGACACGGTCGATGTCCATGCCGAGCTCGGTGGCGATCTCGTGCGGCTCCGGGTCGCGGCCGAGCTGGCGCTCGAGGGTGCGTCGGGCGCTGCCGACCTGGTTGAGCTCCTCGACCACGTGGACGGGGAGCCGGACGACGCGGGCCTGCTGCGCGATGCCACGCGTGATCGCCTGACGCACCCACCAGGTGGCGTACGTCGAGAACTTGTAGCCCTTGGTGTAGTCGAACTTCTCGACCGCGCGGATCAGGCCGGTGTTGCCCTCCTGGATCAGGTCGAGCATGGGCATCTGCGAGCGGCCGTACTTGCGGGCGATCGAGACGACCAGCCGGAGGTTGGCCTCGATGAAGCGGTCTACCGCAAGGCGGCCCTGCTCGGCGAGCCACTCGAGCTCCTCCTCGTTGGCCGTCATCGGGGCGCCGCCCTTGCGGCGGCCGATGCGGCCGGTGTCGAGGAGGTGCTGGGCCAGCAGGCCGGCCTCGATGGTCTTGGAGAGCTCGACCTCGGTCTCGGCATCGAGGAGCGGGGTGCGAGCGATCTCGTCCAGGTAGAGGCCCACGCTGTCGCGGCCCTCGATCTCACGAGTCGTGGTGGTGCGCTTGGCCTGTGCAGTGCTCATCTCGTCCTCCTGCTCCTCGTGCGGTCACCCCTGTGTCGCACATCTGATCAACGCCTGTGTCCGTAGCGGGATTCCCGAACGGATTTCTCGGTGCCTTCATCTGCCTTGACGAGTCAGTGACCCCGGGAGTTGCACGATCGGCGAACTCTCAGGGACTTCTCAGGGGTTCCCCCCCGAGCGCGGAACATGCGCCGCGGCGCGGCCGTGGCCTCCTGCCGGTCCTCCCCAGCCCGACCCCCGTCCTGTGGAGGGCAGGGACCCTTCCTGTGGAGCACGGAGGAACTTCTGTGGGCAACCCTGCGGGATCGGAAGTTTGTCGTCGCAGCCCCTTGCGGCGCGCGTCCGGGCGGGCATAGAACTCTCCCTACCGAAGCCGCTCTGCGGAGTCGGGGATCGAATCGGCTGAACTGCCCACCCGGCGAGCTTGCTCGCCGCGCAGGCCCGGTGACGGGGACTGCGGGGGCCGGGACGCCGGCGCGGTCGACCGGACGTCACCATCCCGGTCACACCGAGGGGCTCCTGATGCTCATACCATCGGGAGCCCCTCGCCTCTTCCCCTCGAGGGTGCCCTCGTCGCTCCCCGGCGCGCAACCGGACGCGGGTGAACCCCGGGCGAACACGCGTCCATCCGCCGAGCGCGGGACGTGCCTCACCCGGGGCGCAGCTCAGGTCTCGACGGGCGGTTCGACCCGGTGCAGCGCCGGGTCGTCGGCCCGGTAGCTGCGCACAGGACCCGGCGGGGTGTCGGCGGTCTCGAAGCGGACGGTCACCACACCCGAGCCCGACCCCCACACCCACCCGGGGCCCATCTCGTCGTGCACGACGTCGGCGCCGGGCGGCCACGTACGCCGCGGCGGCTCGGGCAGCACCACCTCCGCCTCCTTCTCTTCGGCCGTCTCGCCGAAGAGGTCCTCCTGCACCCAGTCGGCCAGGCCCGAGACGCCGACCCCGAGCAGGCGCACGCCGCCCGTCGTGTCGAGGTCGCCCAGCAGCGACCGCGCCACCCGGGCGATGGTGCCCCCGTCGTCGGTGGGGCTGGACAGCGTGCTCGACCGGCTCAGCGTGGTGAAGTCGTGCAGGCGCACCTTGATGGAGACCGTGCGCCCCGAGAACCCGTTCTTGCGCATCCGGGTGCCGACGTCCTTGGCCTGCCGGGTCAGCAGCCCCTCCATCAGCTTGCGGTCGTTGAGGTCTGCGTCGTAGGTGCCCTCCACGCTGATCGACTTGGTCTCCCGCTCGGCCAGGACCGGTCGCGAGTCCTGGGCCCGGGCCAGCTGCCACAGGCCGTGTCCCTGCGCCTGGCCGAGCAGGCGGACGAGCTCGTCCTCGTCGACGGCCTCCAGCTCGGCGATCGTGTGGATCCCGGCGCGGCGCAGGCGTTCGGCGGTGGCCGGACCGACGCCGGGGATGACGGTGACCTTCATCGGACGCAGCAGGTCGAGCTCGGTGCCGGGCGGCACCACCGTCATCCCGTCGGGCTTGTCGAGCTCGCTGGCGACCTTGGCGAGGAACTTCGAGGAGGCGATGCCGACCGTGGCGGTCAGGCCGCCGGTGACCTCGTGCACCCGCTGGCGCAGCCGCTCGCCCGCCTCGGTGACCGTGGCGACCTCGAGGTCGGGCAGGTCGGCCGCCGCCAGGTCGACGAAGGCCTCGTCGAGGGAGAGCGGCTCGACCAGCGGCGAGAGGTCGCGCAGCACCTGCATGACGCGGGTGCTGGTCTCGCGGTAGGCGTGGAAGCGGCCGCTCAGGAACGCCGCGTGCGGGCACCGGGCGCGCGCCTCCCGTCCGGACATCGCCGACCCGACGCCGTAGCGGCGTGCCTCGTACGACGCCGTGGCGACCACGCCGCGGCCGCCCGTGCCGCCGACGATGACCGGCTTGCCACGCAGCGATGGCTTGTCGCGCTGCTCCACGGCGGCGAAGAAGGCGTCCAGGTCCAGGTGGAGGATCGACGCGGTGGAGCGCATCAGCGCATTGTCGCAGCCCACCAACCGTCCACAGGCATGCCCCGCAGGGCTTCCTCCACAGGGTCCGGACGGCAGGGGCGCCGATGGTCGGTGGCCGCGGGAAACGTCGTCCTCATGGATCCCACAGACCGCGTCCCGCCTTCCACCCCAGCCACTGCGACCCGCCTCGCGGCGCGCACCCCCGAGGACATCGCCGCCTTCGTGCCGCTCGCCCTCGGCTTCGTCCCCGAGCGATCGGTGGTGATGGTCAGCATCGGTGCCGGTGCCCGCGGCGGCCTGCACGCCCGCGTCGACCTGCCTCCCGATCCCGACGACGTGGACGACGTGGTGGAGGCCCTGCTGCGTCCTGCCCGGCGCCACGATCTCCGCGAGGTCGTCGTGGTCGTCTACGACGACGACACGACCGTGGCCGACGAGGCCGCGTGGGCGGTCCACGAGGAGTTCACCGCTGCCGGCATCCGGGTGCGCGAGGTGCTGCGCGTCCACGACGACCACTGGTACGCCGTCCTTCCCGGCGCCCCGCTCGCGGCCTACCGGGGCGTCCCGTTCACCCTCGCCGAGCACCGGTTCACCGCCCAGGGCGTCTACGACGGCCGTGTCACCCACGCCAGCCGTGAGGCGCTCCGCGCGACCATCGCGCCCGACGGGGCCGCGGCCCGGCGCGTCGAGGCCGAGCTCGGTGATGCGCGGCCGCTGCCGGCGGGCGCGCTGCAGGCGCTGACGGCCCGTCACGTGGGCCAGGGCACCACCTTCTCGGGCGCCGAGCTCGCGGCGGTCGCCGTCTCGGTCACCTCCGGGGACCGCCGTGACGAGG
>NZ_JAOPWY010000188.1 GCF_025965415.1 Nocardioides sp. | reverse complement strand
ATCCGCCCGCCGAGCGGCTCTGCCAGCATGGCTCCACGAGTACAACCACCACCGGCCCCACACCGCACTCGGCAGGTCAGCACCCATCACCAGGTTGACCAACCTCACCGATCAGTACAGCTAGGTCGGGTTCTGCACCCGTCGTAGCAGGGTGCCGTCGGGGTCGATGGTCGACGTCGTCGAGAAGGCGACAGCCCGGACCCCGAGGGGGTCCGGGCTGTCGACGAGGCGCCTCAGCGCAGGTCGAACCGGTCGTTGTCCATGACCTGGGCCCAGGCGGCGACGAAGTCCTCGACGAGCTTCTCGTGGGCGTCGGCGCTCGCATAGACCTCGGCCAGCGCACGGAGCTGGGAGTTCGAGCCCAGCACCAGGTCGACCGAGGTGGCGGTCCACTTCAGCTCGCCCGAGGCGAGGTCGCGGATCTCGTAGACGCCCTCGTCGGCCTGGGAGGCCTTCCACTGCGTGCCCGGGGACAGCAGGTGGACGAAGAAGTCGTTGCTCAGCACGCCGGGCCGGTCGGTCAGCACGCCGTGCGCGGTGCCGCCGGCGTTCGCACCCATCGAGCGCAGGCCACCGAGGAGCGCGGTCATCTGCGGGGCGGAGAGGCCCAGCAGGTAGGCCTTGTCGACCAGCAGCTTCTCGGGCTGGAGCTTCTCGCCCGCGCGCAACCAGTTGACGAACCCGTCGGCGCGGGGCTCGAGGTAGGCGAAGGACTCGACGTCCGTCTCCTCCTGCGTGGCGTCGGTGCGGCCCGGGGTGAACGGGACGGTCACGTCGTGCCCGCCGTCCTTGGCTGCCTTCTCGATCGCCGCGGCACCGCCGAGGACGATGAGGTCGGCCAGCGACACCCGCTTGCCCGACTGCGCCTCGTTGAACTCGGCCTGCACCCGCTCGATCGCTGCGAGCGAGGTGTCGAGATCGAGGTCGGCGTGCACGGCCCAGCCACGCTGCGGCTCCAGCCGGATGCGAGCCCCGTTGGCACCACCGCGCCGGTCCGTACGCCGGAAGGTGGCAGCCGACGCCCACGCGAGGCCGACCAGCTGCTGGACGGAGAGCCCGGAGCCGAGCAGCTTCTCCTTGAGCGCGGCGACGTCGGCGTCGTCGACCAGCTCGTGGTCGACGGCCGGCACCGGGTCCTGCCACAGCTGCGCCTCCGGGACCCAGGGCCCGAGCAGGTGCGGGCCGACCGGTCCCATGTCGCGGTGCAGGAGCTTGTACCAGGCCTTGGCGAAGGCCAGGCGGAACTCCTCGGGGTTCTCCAGGAAGCGACGCGAGATCTTCTCGTACGCCGGGTCGAAGCGCAGCGCGAGGTCGGAGGTGAGCATCGTGGGACGGTGCTTCTTCGACGGGTCGTGGGCGTCCGGGACGATCGCGTCGTCAGTCTTCGCGACCCACTGCTTGGCACCGGCCGGGCTCTCGGTGAGCTCCCACTCGTAGCCGAAGAGGATCTCGAAGAAGCGGTTGCTCCACTGGGTGGGGAGGTCCGTCCAGGTGACCTCGAGGCCCGAGGTGATGGTGTCGGCGCCCTTGCCCGTGCCGTGCGAGCTGATCCAACCCAGACCCTGGTTCTCCAGCTCCGCGCCCTCGGGCTCGGGGCCGATCAGGTCGGGGTCGCCGTTGCCGTGGGTCTTGCCGAACGTGTGGCCGCCGGCGATCAGCGCGACGGTCTCCTCGTCGTTCATCGCCATCCGCGCGAACGTGTCGCGGATGTCGCGGGCCGAGGCGACCGGGTCGGGGTTGCCGTTGGGCCCCTCCGGGTTGACGTAGATCAGGCCCATCTGGACCGCGCCGAGACCGTCGGAGAGCTCACGGTCGCCGGCGTAGCGCTCGTCACCGAGCCAGGTGTCCTCAGGACCCCAGAAGATCTCGTCGGGCTCCCAGACGTCCTCGCGGCCGAAGGCGAAACCGAAGGTCTCGAACCCCATGTCCTCCAGGGCGACGTTGCCCGCGAGCACGATCAGGTCGGCCCACGAGATCTTCTGGCCGTACTTCTGCTTGACCGGCCACAGCAGGCGGCGCGCCTTGTCGAGGTTGGCGTTGTCGGGCCACGAGTTGAGGGGCGCGAAGCGCTGGCCGCCGTCGCCCGCGCCGCCGCGACCGTCGAAGACGCGGTAGGTGCCGGCGGAGTGCCAGCTCATCCGGATCATCAGCCCGCCGTAGTGGCCGAAGTCGGCAGGCCACCAGTCCTGAGAGGTGCGCAGCGCCTGGGCGATGTCGCTCTTGAGCGCGTCCACGTCGAGCGCGGCGAACGCCTCGCGATAGCTGAAGTCCGCGCCGAGCGGGTTGCCCTTCGGCGAGTGTGCGTGCAGGACGGAGAGGTCGAGCTGGTTGGGCCACCAGTCCTTGTTGCTGTGCGGCCGGCTCTCCTTGGGCTGCGGCGAGTCGATGACCGGGTTCTCGCTCTCGCTGCCCTGCGCGGTGGCGGAGTCGTGCATGACCGGGCACCCGGCCTCGGCCTTGCGGTCCACCCCCTGGGGGCTCTCCGGCGTGTGGTCCTGGCTGTCGGTCATGGTGTTCCTTCCATGGAGGGGTCGGGGTCTGCTCGGGTGTCAGGGGAGGGTTGCGGTGGGGCTGGAGCACGCGAAGCAGGTGCCCCAGTAGGTGACTTCGGCCTCGTCGATGACGAAGCCGTGGGTGTCGGAGGCGTCGAGGCAGGGTCGTACGCCGACCGCGCAGTCGACGTCGGCGACCGTGCCGCAGGAGCGGCACACGACGTGGTGGTGGTTGTCGCCGACCCGCAGCTCGTAGCGCGCCACGGAGCCCGCGGGCTGGATGCGGCGGACGAGGCCCGAGTCGGTCAGCGCGCCGAGCACGTCGTAGACGGCCTGGTGGGAGACGGCCGGCTCCTCGGAGCGGACCGCGGCGAGGACGCTGCCGGTGTCGGCGTGGGGGTGACGGAGGACGGCGCGCAGGACGGCGAGGCGCGGGCGGGTGACCCGCAGGTCAGCTCCGCGGAGCAGGTGCTCGAAGTCGCTGTCGTCCATCAGGCGTCACCTTGCCGCCTTTTCTTGAACGAGTCAAGTATTCGTTCAGCGACGGGCGGAGCAGGTCGTCAGGGGAGGTCGGCGGCCCCGCGCAGCCAGGCCCACGCCCTGGCGCGGGTCTCGTCGCTGGGCCGGGTGGTGGGCAGCAGGCTGGTGGGGCGCTCGGCCCGGTCGTGCCAGAACTTCCCGGTGGACGGTGCCGGCTCGACCGCCGACAGCCACACGCTCGTGTCGGCACCCTGGGCGTCGTCGCGCAGCACCGGCCGGGTGATCGCGCGGAACCGGGGCAGCGACTCCTGCACGCCGGGCGTGTCCGCCCAGCCGGGGTGCATCGTCGCAACGGTGATCCGGTCGGCGGCCCAGCGCTCGCCCAGGAGGGGAGCCATCTCGACCTGCCAGCGCTTCGACCGGGCGTACGACGTCGCCGGCGCGTAGTCGCCGGTCGTGTAGCCCGGGTCGTCGGCCCGCAACGGCTGGCCGTACATCCCGCCGCTGCTCACGAACACGACGCGGCCGCCGGTCAACGGGCCGCGCAGGGCCTCCGTCATCACCACCGGTCCGACGAGGTGCACGGCCATGCTGAGCTCGAGGCCCTGCGGCGACTCGGTGCGCGTCGGCGGCATCAGGCCGGCGTTGTGCACGACGGCGTGGAGGTCGTCGACCGCGGCACCGAACTCGCCGGCGAAGCGGCGCACGTCGTCGAGGTCGGCCACGTCGCAGCGCCACAGCCGCAGCTCCACACCGGGCCGCGTCGCCCGGATCGAGTCGGCGACCTTCGCGCCCTTGGCCTCGTCGCGCACGAGCATGTGCACGGTCGCCCCGAGCGCGGCCACGCCCTCCACGGTGGCGACGCCGAGGCCGGAGCTGGCGCCGGTCACCAGGACGTGCCGGCCCTCCAGGACACCGGCGGGCGGGTCCGACGGCCAGCCGGGCAGCGCGCGTCGCACGGCCAGGCCGATCGTCGTGTAGCCCAGGACCAGGGAGCGGTCCATCGCGGTGTCGACCGCACGGGCGAGGAGCGGGCGGGTCACCGGCGTCAACTCGCGTCGAGCCGGGAGAGCTCGTCCGCGGTCAGCTCGATCTCGGCCGCGGCCGCGGAGTCGGTGATCGAGGAGGGCCGCTTGGCGCCGGGGATCGGGATGACGACCGGCGACTGGGCGAGCTCCCACGCGAGGGCGACCTGCTGGGCGCTGACGCCGCGGTCGGTCGCGATCTCGGCGAAGGCGGGGTGCTTGTCGGCGAGCTCCTTGGCGTCGGACAGGCCGCCCAGCGGGCTCCACGGCAAGAACGCCAGGCCGAGCTCCTCGCAGACGTCGATCTCGGGCCTGCTCGAGCGGAACTTCGGGCTGAACTGGTTCTGCACGCTGACCAGCGCGGTGCCGAGCACCGCGTGCGCGGCCCGGATCTGGTCGGGGTCGGCGTTGGAGAGGCCGACGTGGGCGACCTTGCCGCTGACGGCGATCTCCTTGAGGGTGCCCATGACCTCGTCGTAGGGGACCTTCGGGTCGGGGCGGTGATGCTGCCACAGCGACAGCTGCTCCACTCCGAGGCGCTCGAGGCTGGCGTCGACCGCCGCCTTGAGGTGGGCCGCCGAGCTGTCGACGTCCCAGCCGCCGCCCTCGGTGCGGACGTGGCCGCCCTTGGTCGCGAGGACCACGCGGTCGCGGACCCCGAGCTCGTCGAGGATCGAGACGATGAGCCGCTCGTTGGCGCCCTGCGCGTCCGCGCCCAGCTCGTCACCGGGGCCGTAGGCGTCTGCGGAGTCGAAGAGTGTGACGCCCGCGTCGAGCGCGGCAGTGACGGTGTCGAGGAGCTGCTGGCGGGGCTGGGTGCCGGTCTGGTCGAAGGTCATCAGGCCGAGGCCGATGGCGCCGACCTGCTGGGATCCGAGGGTGCGAGTCTGCATGCCGCCGACCCTACGGTCCGCGCGGTCAGGCGTTCAGCCCCCGAAGGGCGAGGACGTCCTCGGGAGCTCCGAGGTCGGGAGTGGCGATGAAGATCGTCGACACCCCCAGTCCCGCGAGGCGCGCCCAGCGGTCGCGGTGGCCGGCGACGGTCGCGGCACGGGTGCGGGCGGCGTACGTCGCGGCGGGCGTGCGGCCGCGCTGCCGCTCGACGCGCGCCCACACGTCGTCGCGGTCACACCCGACGACGGGCAGGTCGAGCACGGTGACCGCGACCTCGGAACGGTCGCGCCCCACCTCGTCGCAGTGGTCGCGCAACACGGCGATGAGGCGCTGGAGCTCCGCCTCGTCGGTCGTGCGGAGGTTGCAGGCGTCGCCGTGCTGGGCGGCGATCCGCAGGGTCCGTCGCTCGCCGGACCCGCCGACGACGATGGGGATGGGTCCGGCGGGCCGCGGGTAGCAGGTGGTCTCCGGCAGCGCGACACCGTGCGCGTCGTAGGCCTTGGTGCCGGCCGCCCACAGCGCCTTCATCGTGACGACGGCGCGCTCGAGGTCGTCCAGCCGTTGACGGGCCGGCGGGAACGCGATGCCGTACGCCGCGTGCTCCCGCTCGAACCACCCGGCGCCGACCCCGACGAAGGCGCGGCCGCCGGTGAGGACCGACAACGTGGCGGCGGCCTTGGCCGTGACACCGGCCGGCCGGAAGGTGACCGGGGTGCAGAGGGTGCCGAGCTCGAGCTCGGTGCCGAGCGCGGCCACCGCGCCGAGGGTCACCCACGGCTCCGGGATCGGGTCCCACGCACGGCCGACCTGGGGCACCTGGACGAGGTGGTCCATCAGCGCGAGGCCCGCGAAGCCCGCCTCGTCCGCCGCGCGCGCGATGCCGGTCAGCCAGGTCAGCGGGTCCTCACCCCAGGGGAAGCGCGAGACCTGGAGGACCGACCGCAGGCCGAGGCTCGACGTGCGGTCCGGACCGGGCCCGGGCCGGGTCTCCGGCACCGGGTCGGCCGGCGCCGCCTCGCCGGTCACCGGGGCGACGAGGTCCCAGCCCTCGGCGTCCAGCACGTCTCGTACGTCGCGCACCGAGCGCAGCTGGCCCGCCAGCACCGGCGCCGACACCGGCCGGTCGCGGGCGGCGTTGCGCCGGCGGCACTCGGCGTCGGGGGTGTCGAGGACGACGGCGACCGCGGGCAGCCCGGCCGTCCGCGCGGCGGCGAGCCACGACCGGCGCTTCGCGACGTCGAGGCCCAGCGTGTCGACGACCGTGGTGAGGCCACGCCCGAGGCGCGCGGCGACGATCGTCTCGAGCACGCCGAAGGCGTCGACCGAGGCGTCGAGGTCGTGCGGCCCGCTGCCCACGACCCCGCGCAGGGCGTCGGAGGAGACGACCTCCTGGTCGCGGTAGTGCGCGCGTGCCCACGTCGACTTCCCCGAGCCGGACGCGCCGACCAGCACCACGAGGGCCGGGTCGGGCAGCTGCACCCGACCAGTGTCGCGCACCTCAGGCGGTGGCGCCCGGCCCGATCAGCAGCGGGCCGAAGACCACGCCCGCCGTGCGGACGCTCACACCGCGCTGACGCGGAACCGCTCCAGCAGCTCGTACGCCGACGCGGCGTACGAGCTGCAGTCCGGTCACGCCGAGGCGCTCGTTCTTGGGGCGGATCTGCTCGATCAGCTCGACCAGCTGCTGCACGGAGAGCAGCCGGGTGGCCGAGCTGACGTACGTCATGGTGAGGACGTGCCCGTCGGGCGCACTGGTGTCGGTGGTCATCGCCGCAGCACGGTAGGCCGGGTGGAGGGGTGGTCACCACACCCCCAGGGCGAGGGTCACCCACCCCCCCGGCCTCAGGTGCCGAGCTCGCGCAGCAGCGGCACCACGTCGGCACCGAACGACGACAGGAACTGCTCCTGGTCGTGCCCGGGCGCGTGGAACACCAGGTGGTCGAAGCCCGCCTCGACATAGGGGCGTACGGCGTCGACCACGCCGTCGGGCGTCGTCGCCACGATCCACCGCGACGCGACCTGCTCGATGGGAAGCCGGTCCGCGGCGGCCGCCATCTCGACGGGGTCGTCGAGGCGGTGCTTCTCCTCGGCGCTCAGCGACAGCGGGGCCCAGAAGCGGGTGTTGTCGAGCGCCTCCTCGCGGGTCGGGGCGTAGGACAGCTTGATCTCGATCATCCGGGCGATGTCGCCCGACGCCCGCCCGCCCGCCTCGAGCCCCTCCTCGACGGCGGGCAGCAGGCTGTCGGTGTAGAGGTCCATCCCCTTGCCGCTGGTGCAGATGAAGCCGTCGCCGACCCGGCCGGCGTACTTCGCCATCTGCGGTCCACCCGCCGCGACGTAGATCGGGACGCCCCCCTCGGGACGGTCGTAGATCGTGGCGTCCACGGTGCGGTAGTAGTCGCCCTCGAAGGTGACCCGCTCGCCGTCCCAGAGCGCACGCATCAGCCGGACCGCCTCGCGCATCCGCGCCCAGCGCTCCTTGAACTCCGGCCACTCCCGCAGCCCGACCGAGATCTCGTTGAGCGCCTCGCCGCTGCCGATGCCCAGGATGATCCGGCCCGGGTTGAGGAGGGAGAGGGTGGCGAGCTCCTGAGCGAGCACGGCGGGGTTGTAGCGGAAGGTGGGGGTCAGGACGCTGGTGCCGAGGACGACCCGCTCGGTGCGCTCGCCGATCGCGGTGAGGCAGGTGAGTGCGTGCGGGGCGTGCCCGCCCTCGTGCCGCCACGGCTGGAGGTGGTCGCTCACCATCACGCTGTCGAGGCCGACCTCCTCGGCGCGCACCCCGAGCTCGACGAGCTCGCGAGGCCCGAACTGCTCGGCCGAGGCCTTGTAACCGATGGAGAGCTGCGAGGTGGTGTCCATGAGGAGATGTTGTCCTAGCGGTGGGCGTCGGCGGAGGTGCGGAGGCGGTGCGAGGTGGCATCGTGCGGGGGGTGAGCGATGAGCTGCCGCTGCTGGGGTTCGGGTTGCCCGTGTCGGGCAGCTGGGCCACCCCCGCGACGATGATCCACCTCGCCCGTCGGGCGGAGGACCTGGGATACGCCTCGCTGTGGACCTTCCAGCGGCTGCTCCAGCCGGTGGCCGACGGGCCCGAGGGGGCCGACCCGGCCGGCAACCCGTCGTCGCGGCCGGTCTCCGACCCGTCCTACAGCGCGGTCCACGACGCGATGCTGCCGCTCGCCTTCGTCGCCGCGCACACCGAGCGCATCGGCCTGGGCACCGCGACCCTGTGTGCCCCCTTCATCCCTCCGGTGGCGCTCGCCAAGGCGATGACCACCCTCGACCACCTCAGCGCAGGTCGCGTCACCGCCGGCCTGGGCATCGGCTGGATGCCCGAGGAGTACGCCGCAGCGGGCGTGCCGATGGCGCGACGCGGGGCCCGCATGGAGGAGTACCTGCGCTGCCTCACCGCGGTGTGGACCGAGGACCCCGTCGAGTTCGCCGGCGAGTTTTACACCGTCCCGCGCTCGCACGTCGGCCCGCGACCGGTGCAGCGGCCGCACCCGCCGGTGCTCGTCGGGGGCGCGGCGGAGCCCGCCCTGCGTCGGGCCGGCCGGCTGGGCGAGGGCTGGATCGGCAGCACCCGCACCGACGACGAGTCCCTCGCCCGGTCCGTCGCCCTGGTGCGCGCCGGGGCCGAGGAGGCCGGCCGCGACCCCGACGTCGTACGCATCCTGGTGCGGGTCGTGGTCGACCTGGTCGCCGAGGACCCCGGCCGCGGTCGCCGTCGGGGGCACGGGACGCGGCAGCAGGTCCTCGACGACCTGGCCGTCCTGGCGAGCCACGGGGCCACCGAGGTCCTCGTGGACCTCAACTTCCTCCCGCGCACCGGCTCGCCCGACGCGGACGCCGAGGCGGCGACGGCGGAGGCCGAGCGCGTGCTGGACGCGCTGGCCCCGCTCGCGCCACACCTCAGGAGGCCTCCACCTTCGGCATGATGTCGTACTTCAGGCGCTTGAGGTCGTCGAGCGTCTTGGAGACCGGCACGTCGGCGAAGGGCGGCCACAGCAGCGGCATGGTGAGCCCGGCCTCCTGGTACTGCTTGAGCCGGTCCACGATCTGCTGCTCGGTCCCCACGAGCAGGTTGGAGACCTTGCGGTTGTCGGTCTGGTCGGTCTCGGTGTCGGTGATGGTGAACCAGATCATCGAGCACATGTCGAGGTCGTCGATCGACTTGCCGCGCTCCTCGAGCTCGCCCGCGATCGCCGTTCGCCACTCGGTGAGCTCCGCCGGGGAGTCCTGGATCCCGATCCACCCCGACAGGCCGTACTTCGCGACCCGGTTGGCCGAGCGCTTGGGGTCCTTGAGGCCGCTGAAGTAGATCGGCGGGTGCGGCTTCTGCACCGGCTGGTGGCCGAAGCCCGAGGGGCCGAAGTCAGCGAACTCGCCGTGGTACTCGAAGGTCTCGTTCTGCCAGATGCCGAGGCAGATCTCGATCGTCTCGCGCACGTGGGCGTGGCGGCGCGGGAAGAGGTCGGTGGCGCTGGCGGCCGCGAACTCCTCGGGCATCCACCCGGCACCGACGCCGACGTTGAGGCGGCCGGCGGACAGGTGGTCGATGGTGGCGCACTCGGCGGCGAAGACGCCCGGGGAGCGGTAGGGCGTGTCGGTGATGCTCATCCCGATGCGCACCTTCTCGGTGCGGGCCGCGAGCCAGGGCAGCAGCGGCCAGCCCTGGAACCACTTGCCCTTCGACTCCACCGGCATCTGCAGCGGGAACTGGTCCATCATCCCGAAGGGGTACTGCATCTCGCCGCGGTCGGAGGCCTCGGGGACGATGATCCGGTCGAGGGTCCAGACCGAGTCGAAGTCGAGCTCCTCGGCCAGGTCGGTCAGGTCGGCGAGCTCCTGCACGGTGACGTGGTTGCGGAACGTGGGCAGGTAGAGGGCGAGCTTCATTGTCTCAACATCTCCTCGGGAGCGGTCTCGGCCGGCGTCCGGAGCTGGTCCACGCATGTCCCGGTCAGGGCCCTTGTGACGTACCTAACAATTCGGCCCGGAGCCTCCGCAAGGGAGGCGGTGCTCATGGTTTTCTCAACGCGTCGGCGAGGACCGGTCAGAGCCGTTCGCGCAGCTCCCGCTTGAGCACCTTGCCGTAGTTGTTGGTCGGCAGGGAGTCCACGAAGTGGTAGTCCTTGGGCCGCTTGAACCGCGCGATGCGGTCCAGGCAGGTGCGGTCCAGCTCCTCGGTCGGCGGCTCGGTGCCGTCGGTGACGACGAACGCGACCACGGCCTCGCCCCACTCCGGGTCGGGACGCCCGACCACGGCCACCGCCTCGACGTGCGGGTGGCACAGGAGCGCCTCCTCGACCTCGCGCGGGTAGATGTTCATCCCGCCGCTGATGATCAGGTCCTTGGACCGGTCGCGCAGGGTCAGGAAGCCGTCCTCGTCGAAGCTGCCGACGTCGCCGGTGTGCAGCCAGCCCCCGCGCAGCGTCTCGGCGCTCGCCTCGGGCTGCCCCCAGTAGCCGGACATCACCACCCCACCGCGTACGACGACCTCGCCGACCTCGCCCGCGGGGAGCGGGCGGTCGTCCTCGTCGACGACGCGGACCTCCACGTCCGTGCGGGGGAAGCCCACGCCCTGCATGCGCTCGCGCCACCGCGGGTGGTCGCGGTCCGCGTGGTCGGCCCGGGAGAGGCCGGTGATGGTCATCGGCGTCTCACCCTGGCCGTAGATCTGGGCCAGCCGGGGGCCGAACGTCGCCAGCGCGACCTCGAGGTCGGTGAGGTACATCGGCGCGCCGCCGTAGATGATCGTCTTCAGGCCCTCCAGCCGTGCCGCGTCGGCGCCGGTCAGCGCCGGGTCCTCGGCCAGCCGCTTCACCATGATGGGCGCGGCGAAGAACGACATCCCCGGCCAGCGCTCCAGCAGCGTCAGCAGCTCGGGCCCGGCCAGGGCGGACCCGCCCGGGAAGACGCTCACGGCGCCGCGCGCCACGTGCGGCAGGCCGTAGAGGCCGGACCCGTGCGAGAGCGGGGCCGCGTGCAGGACGCTGTCGGTCGCCGCGACCGGGTCGATGTCGGCGAAGTAGCTCAGCGAGGCCATCAGCAGGTTGCCGTGGGTGAGCGTCGCGCCCTTGGGGCGACCGGTCGTGCCGCTGGTGTAGAAGAGCCAGGCCGGGTCGTCACGCTGCCGGTCGGTCGTCGCCACCGGCTCCGTCGCGGTGAGCTCGCCCCACCTCGGCCCGGGCACCAGGACCGACCGGTCCACGGTGTCGACGCTGTCGACCAGTGCCGCGACGTCCTCCGCGTGGGCCTCGTCGGTGAACACGATCCGCGTCCCGCTGTCGTCCAGGATGAAGCGGATCTCGTCGCGGTGCAGCCGCGCGTTGACCGGCACGACGACGAGGCCGGCGTGCCAGGCGGCGTACTGCACCTCGAGGTACTCCGGCCGGTTGCCCATCACGATCGCCACCCGGTCGCCCGGCGCGAGCCCCAGCTC
>NZ_JAOPWY010000161.1 GCF_025965415.1 Nocardioides sp. | reverse complement strand
CTTGGCCGTGCGGATGTAGTCCTCGCTGAGCGCCTCGACTATCGCGCCGCGGGTGAACCGCGTGTACTGCGTGCAGCCGAAGATGCCGAGCGCGACCCAGGCCAGGAACAGCCCGCTGAACCACTTGAACGGTCCGTCCTGGGTGATCGGGAAGTATCCGGTGTCGCTGAAGAGCGGGACCTCGAACGTGATCGTGAGGTAGAGCCACGTCAGCAGCGCGAAGAGGTAGTAGGGGATCGAGCTGATGAACAGGAAGCTCGAGACCAGGGCCTTGTCGGCCACGGAGCCTCGCCGTCGCGCCGCGGCGACGCCGATGGGGACTCCGAAGAGCAGGTAGAGGAAGGCACCGCCGATGGCGATGGAGAAGGTCGCGGGGATGCGCGAGGCCAGCTCCTCCTTGACCGGCTGCTTGGTGCGGAAGCTGACGCCCAGGCAGGGGGCGTCGCACGCATAGTCGTTCGAGGCGATGGTGAGCGTACGGCCGACGAACACACCCTTGACGAACTTGCCGTACTCCTCGTAGACGGGGTTGTCGTAGCCCAACGTCTTCTCGTAGATCGCCAGCTTCGCCTGCGTGCAGCGGTTGCTGGTCTCACGGTCACAGATGGGTTGGGCAGGGCTCGAGGGGCCGTACCAGAACAGCAGGAAGATCGCCATCGAGACCAACGTCACGACGAGGACTCCCGAGATCAGCCGCTTCACGACATACGCGAACATCGCAGTCACTCTCCGGGGATGGTGGATGAGTCGGACCCCCGAGGCGGACAGCCTCGCTCGAGTCCGGGCTGCCGAGTGGGGGCTCCCCGATCAGGGAGCCCCCACCCGTCAGTGGTTGCTACTGGGTACTACGTGATGCTCCCGGCCACGAGGACCGGTGGGCACCAGGATCACTGCATGACGAACAGGTCCTTGTAGTTCGGCGCACCGATCGAGCCATCGCCCGTCGGGTTGCCGATCTTCGTGCCGAAGACGAACAGGTCGTTGCGGAACGCGGTCGGGATGATCGGGAAGTACTCCGTCATGATCTTCTCGTCCAGCGCACCCCACGCGTCGCCCTGCTCATCGAGCGGAAGGGTGGCGATGTTGTCCATCTCGTCGTCCACGGTGGACTCGGAGAAGTACGCGGTGTTGTAGACAGCGTCGGTCTTCAGCAGCGGCGGGATCATGGTCGAACCGGCGGGCCAGTCCGAGCACCAGTTGACGCCACGGAGGTTGAGGGTCTTGTTGACCTTGTTGTCGGGGTCGAGCCAGATGTTGTAGGGCGACTCCTGGACCGGGATGGCCTTGACCGAGAAACCGCCGGCCTCGAAGCCCTTGGTGATCTGGTCCTGGGTGGCCTTGGCCAGCGGGTCGACCTCGTAGTAGACCATCGTGATCTCGTACGGCTTGTCGCCGTAGCCGGCCTCGGCGAGGAGCTCCTTCGACTTCTCCGGGTCGTAGGTGATCTGCTCACCGTCGACCTGGAACTCCTTCTTGCCCGCCATGCCGGGGGGCATCACCGAGTTGGCGGGGATGCGGGTCACACCCGGAACCTCGCCGCCGGCGATCCAGACGTCCTCGTAGGGGTAGGCGTAGGCCAGGGCCTTGCGGACGTTGATGTCGGTGATCTTGTCGTAGTCAGGCGTCAGCGTGGAGACACACTGCGACGTCTGCTGCACCAGGCGCTCGCCCAGCTGGCCGTTGGCGTCGGCGTACTTGTCCGAGCCGAGACCGGTCGCGACGGCGGTCTGGCTGTCGGAGTTGTCCGACAGCATGATCTCGTCGACCTTGGCCTGGTCCTGGTTGAACTTGAAGACGAACTCGTCGGCGTACTGGTGACGGCCCGGGTCGGAGTCAGCGGACCACTGGTCGTTCTTGACCAGGACCAGCTCCTCGTTGGGCTTGTAGCTGTCGACCTTGTAGGGGCCGTTGGCCAGGGGCTTGGTGCCGTAGTTCGGCGGCTTGGAAGCGTTGCCGAGCGGGGCCGGGCCCATCGCCATGAAGGCGCCCCAGTAGTCCATGTCCGGGAACGGCTTGGCCATCTTGATGGTGATGTCCTGGCCGTCGACCGTGACGCCGGACCACTTCTCGCACTTGGGGTCCTTGCCGGTGTAGGGACCCTCGTAGTCCGCGGCGCCGTCGAAGTACGTCTTGGAGTACTCGGTGCCGGGACCCGACGGGAACGCCTCGGAGTCGAGCGAGCGGCAGATGCCGAACGCGACCTCTTCGGCGGTGACGGGCTGACCGTCCTCCCACGTGGCGTCGTCGCGAATGGTGAAGGTCCACTCGGTGTAGTCGTCGTTGGCCGTGCCCAGGTCGGTCGCGAGGTCGGGGACCAGGACGGGGTCGCCGGTCTCCTCGTCGCGGACGTACTGGGTCAGCGAGCGGCTCGTGAGCGCCTGCTGGATGGAGTTGCCCGTGACGGACCACCCAGCGGTCGGGTCGAGCGAGTCGGGGCCAGGGTCGCCCGGCAGGTACACCGTGATGGTGCCTCCGGCAGTGGCGTCGGGGACTTCGGCAGCGGGGCCCTGACGCTCAGCGTCCTTGGTGCCACCGGTCTGGTCGCCGAACTCCCTCTCCGTGCCTCCGCTGGTGCCACCGTCGTCCGACGACCCGCCGCCACATGCAGCGAGGGTCAGGAGAGCGGCACCAGCAACGAGTGCAAGCGGCTTGTTCCGCTTCATGCTGTCCAGCCTTTCTTTTTTGTTCTCACCGAGGACGGCGTCTCCGGCGACGTGCATGGAACCTTCGACCGAGATCTGGCTCAGCGTCGGGTCTTGGGGTCGAGGGCGTCGCGGACCGCGTCGCCCAAGAGGTTGAGGGAGAGCACCAGCGCGACGATGCCGAGCAACGGCTGCCACAGGTATTGCGGGTACTCGCGGAAGAAGGTCAGGTTGGTCGCCTTGAGGATCGTCTGGCCCCACGAGACGCCGTCGGTGACACCGATGCCGAGGAAGGCGAGGCCGGCCTCGAGCGCCACGAAGGTCGGCAGCATCAGCGAGACGCTGATGATGATCGGTGCGGCCAGGTTGGGCAGCAGCTCCTTGAACAGGATGCGCGAGGTCGGCATGCCCATCACGCGGGCCGCCTGGACGAACTCGCGCTCGCGCAGCGTGATCACCTCGCCGCGGATCAGGCGCGCGGTGCCCATCCACCCGAAGATCGACAGCACCAGCACGAGGCTGACCTTCTGGATCATCGAGTAGTTGTCGCTCGTGTTGAACCGGTCGTTGAGGATCGGCGCCATCGTCAGCGCGGCCAGCAGGAACGGGATCGTCAGGAACATGTCGATGAAGAACGACAGCACCTTGTCGACCGCACCGCCGAGGAAGCCGGCGAGCAGGCCGATGACGACGCCGACGAGGCTCGCGAAGATGGTCGCGGTGGTCGCGATCAGCAGCGAGACGCGGCAGCCGTAGAGCCAGTAGGCCAGGTTGTCCTCACCCGTGCGGGGGGCGACACCCATCGGGTGGTCCCACGTGAACGGACCGTTGGGCGGGCCCATCTCCGGCTTGGGGAGTCCCTTGTTGAGGCCGTCGACGTACTGGCTGGCGAGGCCGGTCTCCAGCGAGACACCGAAGAGCTTGCTGATCGGACCGGCGAAGACCGCGCAGATGATGAAGAAGAGGACGACGAGCGCGCAGATGACGGCGATCTTGTCGTGGGCCAACCGGCCGAGGGCGATCCGCAGCGGCGACTTGCCGGAGATCTCCTTGGCCTCTTGGCTGTTGGGGTCCTGCTGCGGCTCGTCTGTCAACGAGCCCAACGTCTCCGGCCCTGCGGTTTCTGCCGACATGCTCTCCCTATCTGGTTCGGGATGTTCCGGGCGCATTCCAGGGGTCCCCCGGGGGCTGCGCCGAAACGGGACTCTATGTGACCCGCGCCGCACGGACGACCACCGGCGCGTAACGATCTCGTCACGACGCTTTCGCCCGGCAGCGGTGTGAAACCTCCCGGAGATCACTCCGTGGGCGGGACGTCCTTCAAGGGCAAGGCGTCCACACCGGCTTCCTTTCGCTGCTCCGGCGTGATGGGCGCGGGGGCCCCGGTGAGCGGGTCGTAGCCCCCGCCGGACTTCGGGAACGCGATCACGTCGCGGATCGAGTCGGTGCCGGCGAGCAGCGCGACGATGCGGTCCATGCCCACGGCGATGCCGCCGTGCGGGGGCGCGCCGAACTTGAAGGCGTCGAGCAGGAAGCCGAACTTCTCCTGCGCCTCCGCCTCGCTGAGGCCCATCACCGCGAACACGCGCTTCTGGATGTCACCGCGGTGGATACGGATGGACCCGCCGCCGAGCTCGTTGCCGTTGCAGACGATGTCGTAGGCGTAGGCCAGGGCGCTGCCGGGGTCGGTGTCGAAGGTGTCGACGAACTCCGGCTTCGGGCTGGTGAAGGCGTGGTGCACGGCCGTCCAGGCGCCCGCACCGACCGCGACGTCGCCGCTGGCGACCGCGTCCGAGCTCGGCTCGAACAGCGGCGCATCGACGACCCAGGTGAACGCGAAGGTCGAGTCGTCGAGCATCCCGCCGCGACGGCCGATCTCCAGCCGCGCGGCGCCGAGCAGCGCCCGGCTGCTCTTGGCCGGTCCGGCGGCGAAGAAGATGCAGTCGCCCGGCTGCGCGCCGACGTGGGCGGCGAGGCCCTCGCGCTCGGCGTCGGTGAGGTTCTTCGCGACCGGGCCGCCCAGCTCGCCGTCCTCGGCGACGGTGACGTACGCCAGGCCCTTTGCGCCGCGCTGCTTGGCCCAGTCCTGCCACGCGTCGAACTGCCGGCGCGGCTGGCTGCCACCACCCGGCATCACGACGGCACCGACGTAGGGCGCCTGGAAGACCCGGAAGGTGGTCTCGGCGAAGTAGTCGGTGCAGTCGACGAGCTCGAGGCCCATCCGGAGGTCGGGCTTGTCGGAGCCGAAGCGCGCCATCGCGTCGGCGTACGTCATCCGCGGCAGCGGACGCTCGATGGTGTGGCCGGCCTGGGCCCACATGGCCTCCAGGACGTCCTCCATCAGGGTGATGACGTCCTCCTGGTCCACGAAGCTCATCTCGATGTCGAGCTGGGTGAACTCGGGCTGCCGGTCGGCGCGGAAGTCCTCGTCTCGGTAGCAGCGCGCGATCTGGTAGTAGCGCTCCATGCCGCCGACCATCAGCAGCTGCTTGAACAGCTGCGGGCTCTGCGGCAGGGCGTACCAGCTGCCCGGCGCCAGGCGGGCGGGCACCAGGAAGTCGCGGGCGCCCTCGGGCGTCGACCGGGTGAGGGTGGGCGTCTCGATCTCGACGAAGTCGCGCTCGTCGAGCACGTCGCGGGCCGCCTTGTTGATCTTGCTGCGCAGGCGGAGGGCGGCGTTGGGGCCGGAGCGGCGCAGGTCGAGGTAACGGTGCTTGAGGCGTGCCTCCTCGCCCACCTCGCCGCCCTTGTGGCCGGACGCGTCGTCGATCGGGAAGGGCAGCGGGTCGGAGCTGGAGAGCACCTCGACGCCGGCCTCGCCGGGGAGGGCGACGACCTCGATCTCGCCGGTGGCCAGGTTGGGGTTCTCGTTGCCGGCCTTGCGGGCCACGACCTCACCGGTCACCTTGAGGCAGTACTCGCTGCGGAGACTGTGCGCGACCGCCTCGTCGCGTACGACGACCTGGACGATGCCGCTCGCCTCGCGAAGGTCCAGGAACGCGACGCCGCCGTGGTCGCGCCGCCTCGCCACCCACCCGGCGAGCGTGACGGTCTGGCCGACGTGCTCGGCGCGCAGGGCGCCGGCGTCATGGGTGCGGATCACTGGTTCTCCTCGAGTTCACTGGGGGTGCTGGTGTTCGTGCTGGTGGCGGTGCTGCTGATGCGGGGCCGGAGGTCGACCTCGGGTGGGGCCCACGTGGCCGGGTCGGCGTCGACCTGCTCGCCGCTGCGGATGTCCTTGACCTGGTGCGTGCCGTCGGCCTGGACGAACCAGACGAAGGGGATGCCGCGCCGCTCGGCGAAGCGGATCTGCTTGCCGAACTTGGCGGGTGACGGAGCGACCTCGCAGGCGATGCCCCGGGTGCGCAGGGCCCCGGCGACCGCGGTGCTGGTGCCGCGTTCGTCCTCGGTGTTGAGGGCGACCAGCGCGACGCTCGGCACCGGCCGGCTGCCCGACAGGACGCCGTCGGTGATCAGCGGGATGAGCGTGCGGGAGACGCCGAAGGACACCCCGACGCCCGGGTAGGTCGTCCGGCCGTCGCTGGCGAGGGCGTCGTAGCGCCCTCCCCCGCCGACGGACTTCAGCCGCTCGTAGCCCTCCATGAAGATCTCCACGACGGTGCCGGTGTAGTAGTCGAGGCCGCGGGCGATGCGCAGGTTGGCCTCGACGTCGACGCGGTCACCGGCGACGGCACGGCAGCCCTCGACGACCGCCGCCAGCTCCTCGAGCCCCTGGTCGAGCAGCTCGTCGGTGACGCCCAGCGCGCGGACCCGCTCGACGAGGGAGGAGTCGGCGACCCGGATGGTGGCCAGCTCCAGGCACCGCTGTGCCTGCTCCGGCGTCGTGCCGACCCGCTCGACCAGCATCCGCGCGACCTCCTCGGCCGGGAGCTTGTCGAGCTTGTCGATGACCCGGATCGCGTCGGTGACGTCGGCGATGCCCAGGCCGCGGTAGAAGCCCTGGATGAGCTTGCGGTTGTTGAACTGGAACGACACGCGCGGGATCGGCAGCCGGCCGAGGGCGTCGACCATCACAGCCATCACCTCGACGTCGTGGTGGAACGGCAGCTCGTCGCGACCGACGATGTCGACGTCGGCCTGGGTGAACTGCCGGTAGCGCCCCTCCTGCGGGCGCTCGCCGCGCCAGGCCGGCTGGACCTGGAAGCGCCGGAACGGGAACTCCAGGTGCCCGGCGTGCTCGAGGACGTAGCGGGCGAAGGGCACGGTCAGGTCGAAGTGCAGCCCGAGCTCGGCCTTCGCATCGGGCTCGGCCGCGATCCGCTGGAGGACGTAGATCTCCTTGTCGACCTCACCGCCCTTGGCGAGGCGGTCGATGGGCTCGACGACCCGCGTCTCGATGTTGGCGAACCCGTGGAGCTCGAAGGTGTCCGACAGCGACGCGATGACCTCGCGCTCGACCGCCCGCTGCGCAGGCAGCAGCTCGGGGAACCCGCTCAGCGGGCTGATCTTGCTCATGGGAGGTCCTGGAGATAGGGGTTGGTGGCGCGCTCGCGGCCGATCGAGGTCTGCTCGCCGTGGCCCGGCAGGACGACGATGTCGTCGGCCAGCGGCAGCACCTTGTCGGCCAGGCTCCGCAGCATCTTGGCGTGGTCGCCGCCCGGGAGGTCGGTGCGGCCGATGGAGCCTGCGAAGAGCAGGTCGCCGGAGAACATCACCTCCGACACGTCCTGCTGCGCGTGCGGCGTACGGAAGGTCACCGAGCCCTCGGTGTGCCCCGGCGTGTGGTCGACGACGAACCTCAGCCCGGCGAGCTCGAGCTCGGCGAGGTCGGCGAGCTCGCGCACGTCGTCGGGCTCGGCCCACGAGTAGTCGCCGCCGAGCAGCATCTGGGTCGTCTCGCGGCTCATCCCGGCCATCGGGTCGCTGAGCAGGTGGCGGTCGGCCGGGTGGATCCAGGCGGTGGCGTCGTAGGTGCCGGCGACCGGGGCGACGCACCACATGTGGTCGACGTGCCCGTGGGTGACCAGGACGCTGACGGGCTTGAGTCGGTGCTCACGCACGACCTGGTCGACGCCCGCGGCGGCGTCCTTGCCGGGGTCGATGACCACGCACTCCGCGCCGGGACCCGTCGCCACGACGTAGCAGTTGGTCCCCCAGGGTCCGGCGGGGAAGCCAGCGATGAACACAGGCGTCAGTCCTTGCTTGTCTCGCGGGTCAGTTCTGCGAGTCGGGTGATCGGCCGTCTCGTCTCTGGCGGGAAGCCTACCGAGGGCGCTCCGGAGCATGACTACGATGGGCGACCATGAGCTCCGACAAGCAGTCCCGAGACGACTCGGCCCCCTGGGGTCGGGTGGCCGAGGACGGCACCGTCTATGTCCGCACCGCCGATGGGGAACGATCCGTCGGGTCCTACGAAGCCGGCACGCCGGACGAGGCCCTGGAGTTCTTCACCAAGCGTTTCGACGAGCTGGAGGGCAAGGTCCGCCTGCTCGAGCAGCGCGTGGCGTCGGGCCGCCTGGCCCCCGAGGAGGCCATCTCGTCGGTCAAGGCACTGCGCGAGCAGGTCGTGGACGCCCACGCGGTCGGCGACCTGGTCTCCCTGGCGGCCCGGCTGGACGCGCTCGGCCCCGTGGTCGCGGTGCAGCGTGCCGCGCGCAAGGAGGAGCGAGCCCAGAAGAGCGCGGAGTCCAAGGCCGCGAAGGAGAAGCTCGTCACCGAGGCCGAGCGCCTCGCCGAGGGCACCGACTGGCGCAACGGCGCCAACCGGCTGCGCGAGCTCCTCGCGACGTGGAAGGAGCTCCCCCGCCTCGACCGCGCCACCGACGACGCGCTGTGGCGCCGCTTCTCCACCGCGCGGACGACGTACACCCGCCACCGCAAGGCGCACTTCTCCGAGGAGCACGAGCGCCGCGACGGGGCCCGCGTCATCAAGGAGCGCCTGGCCACCGAGGCCGAGGCGCTGGCCACGTCGACCGAGTGGGGTCCGACGGCGGGCCGCTACCGCGACCTGATGCGCGACTGGAAGGCCGCAGGCCCCGCGCCGCGCGACGTCGACGACAAGCTCTGGCAACGCTTCCGCGGTGCCCAGGACGCCTTCTTCGGCGCCCGCGACGCCGCCAACGCCGCCCTCGACGAGGAGTTCGCCGCCAACGCGGACGTCAAGGACCAGATCCTGGTCGAGGCCGAGGCGCTCGTGCCGGTCACCGACCTCGACACGGCCAAGAGGACCTTCCGCGACCTGGCGGACCGCTGGGACGCCGCCGGCAAGGTGCCGCGCGACCGGATGAAGGACCTCGAGGCCCGCATGCGCAAGGTCGAGCAGGCCATCCGCGCGGTCGAGGAGGACCAGTGGAGCCGCAGCGACCCCGAGAAGTCGGCCCGCGCCGACGACATGATCGGCAAGCTCGAGGCCGGCATCGCCGAGGCCCAGGCCAAGCTCGACAAGGCCACCGCGGCCGGAGACACCCGCAAGGCCAAGGACCTCGAGAGCGAGCTCGCCAACAAGCAGGCGTTCCTCGACATGGCGCGCAAGGCCGCCGCAGACTTCAGCTGACCTGACGCTTGTGCACGCGCCGGCGGTGCCGAGCTGACGCGTGTGCACGCGCCGACGGTGCCGAGCTGACGCGTGTGCACGCGCCGGCGGTGCCGAGCTGACGCGTGTGCCCGCAGCGTTTGTGCACAAGCGTCAGCTCGGCGGGGGTTGTGTGCGCACAAGCGTCAGCTCGGCGGGGGTCGTGTGCGCACAAGCGCCAGCTCGGCGGGGGTCGTGTGCGCACAAGCGTCAGCTCGGCGGGGTGTCGCTGCGCACTCGCGACAGGTCAGGCGGTGACGCGGTAGGCGTCGAAGACGCCCGGCACGGCGCGCACGGCACGCAGCACGCCGTCGAGGTGGGCCGCGTCGGCCATCTCGAAGGAGAAGCGGCTCTTGGCCACGCGGTCACGAGTGGTGGAGAGCGTGGCGCTGAGGATGTTCACGTGGGTGTCGGAGAGCGCCATGGTGATGTCGGAGAGCAGCCGCGCGCGGTCGAGGGCCTCGACCTGGATGTTGACCAGGAAGGTCGACTGCGAGGTCGGCGCCCACTCGACGTCGAGGACGCGCTCGGGCTGGCCGAGCAGGCTGGAGGCGTTGGTGCAGTCGCGCCGGTGGACCGACACTCCCCCGCCCTTGGTGACGAAGCCGAGGATCGGGTCCGGCGGCACGGGGGTGCAGCACTTGGCGAGCTTGACCCAGAGGTCGTCCACGCCCTTGACGATCACGCCGGAGTCGGTGGGGGCGCGCTTGGCACGCGGGCGCCCGGTGATGGTGACGCCCTCGGAGAGGTCCTCGGCCGCACCGTCGTTGCCGCCGTGCAGGTCGATGACGCGTCGTACGACGGCCTGGGCGCTGAGGTTGCCCTCCCCGACCGCGGCGTAGAGGGCCGAGACGTCGGCGTGGTGGAAGTGCTCGGCGACCAGCGACAGCACGTCGTGCGTCATCAGCCGGGTGAGGGGCAGGCCCTCCTTGCGCATCAGCTTGGCGATCTGGTCCTTGCCGTGCTCGATCGCCTCCTCACGCCGCTCCTTGGTGAACCACTGACGGATCTTGGAGCGGGCGCGCGGTGACTGGACGAAGTTGAGCCAGTCGCGCGACGGGCCGGAGGTCGGCGACTTGGAGGTGAAGACCTCCACCACGTCGCCGTTGTCGAGCGTGGACTCCAGGGGCACCAGGCGGCCGTTGACCCGCGACCCGATCGTGTGGTGGCCGACCTCGGTGTGGACGGCGTAGGCGAAGTCGACCGGGGTCGAGCCCATCGGCAGCGGGATCACGTCGCCGCGCGGGGTGAAGACGTAGACCTGCTGCTGGTTCATCTCGAAGCGCAGCGACTCCAGGAACTCGCCGGGGTCGTCGACCTCGCTCTGCCAGTCGAGGAGCTGGCGCAGCCAGGTGAGGTCGTCGCGGTCACCGAGGCGGTCGGTGTCGACGCCGTCCTTGGTGTTCTCCTTGTACTTCCAGTGCGCGGCGACGCCGTACTCGGCGCGACGGTGCTGGGCGAAGGTGCGGATCTGCACCTCGACCGGCTTGCCCTGCGGCCCGATGACGGTGGTGTGGAGCGACTGGTACATGTTGAACTTCGGCATCGCGACGTAGTCCTTGAAGCGCCCCAGCACGGGGTTCCACCGCGAGTGGATGACGCCGAGCGCGCTGTAGCAGTCGCGGTCCTCGTCGACGAGGATCCGGATGCCGACCAGGTCGTAGATGTCGGAGAAGTCGCGACCGCCGACGATCATCTTCTGGTAGATCGAGTAGTAGTGCTTGGGGCGACCGGTGACCTTGGCGTTGATCCGCGAGGCCTTGAGGTCCTGCTCGATGTCGGCGACCACCTCGGCGAGGAACTGGTCGCGCGACGGTGAGCGCTCGGCCACCATCCGCACGATCTCGTCGTAGATCTTGGGGTGCAGCGTGGCGAAGGCCAGGTCCTCGAGCTCCCACTTCAGCGTGTTCATGCCGAGGCGGTGCGCGAGCGGCGCGTAGATGTCGAGCGTCTCGCGCGACGAGCGCTCCTGCGAGGCGGCCGGGACGTAGCGCAGGGTGCGCATGTTGTGGAGGCGGTCGGCCAGCTTGATCACGAGGACGCGGATGTCGCGCGACATCGCCACGATCATCTTGCGGATCGTCTCGGCCTGCGCCGAGGCGCCGTACTGCACCTTGTCGAGCTTGGTCACGCCGTCGACGAGGACGGCCACCTCGTCGCCGAAGTCGGCGCGCAGCTCGTCGAGCGTGTAGGGCGTGTCCTCGACGGTGTCGTGGAGCAGCGCGGCGACCAGCGTCGGCTCGGTCATGCCGATGTCGGCCAGGATCGTGGTCACCGCGAGCGGGTGGGTGATGTAGGGGTCGCCGCTCTTGCGCATCTGACCGGTGTGCCACTTGTCGGCGACGGCGTAGGCCCGCTCGAGCAGGGCGAGGTCTGCCTTGGGGTGGTTGGCGCGCACCGCCCGGAACAGTGGCTCGAGGACCGGGTTGGACGACGGCGGGCGCGTGCCGACACGGGCGAGGCGGGCGCGCATGCCGCGCGCGGTCAGGGGCGCCTTGGCCTCCTGTGCGGGCACCTGCTCCTCTGCCATCTCCCCAGTCTAGTGAGGTCACGGGCACCGACGTACGCCGACGCCGACCTGGCGACGGCGTCGGCGTCGGGGCCGCCTCGGTCAGCGTCGGGTCGGCGTCGGGTCAGATGGTCAGCAGCGTGGAGATCGGGAGGTCGCCGGTGACCGCGCGGGGGTCGAGGAAGCCGAGCTCCATCAGGACCGCGGCACCCGTCGCGATGCCGCCACAGGCCTCGATCAGCCGGCGCGTCGCGGCGACGGTGCCGCCGGTCGCGAGGACGTCGTCGACCAGCAGCACGCGCTCGCCGGGGGCGATGCCGTCGCGGTGGACCTCGAGGGTGGCCTCGCCGTACTCGAGGGAGTAGGAGACCGCATGTGCCGCGCGCGGCAGCTTGCCGGCCTTGCGCACCGGCACGAAGCCGATCCCGAGGGCGAGCGCGACCGGGGCGGCCAGGATGAAGCCGCGGGCCTCCATGCCGACGACCTTGTCGACCACGACGTTGCCGTGGTCGTCGCGACCGGCGGCCGCGAGGGCGGTGATGATCGCCGAGAAGGCCTGGTGGTCGGCGAGGACCGGCGTGATGTCCTTGAAGGTCACGCCCTTCTCGGGCCAGTCGGGGACGTCGACGGTGAGGCGGGTGAGCGCCTCCTGCGCCGTACGTCGATCAGGCATCCTCGACCTCGCCCGTGGCGGGCGCGTCGACCTTGGCGATCGCGGCGCGCGCGATCTCGATCTCGGTGCCGGGCGCGATCTCGAGCCGGGCGCGGTCGTCGGTGATCGAGGTGATCGTGCCGAAGACACCGGCGGACATCATCACGCGCTGGCCGACCTGGATGCTGTTCTGCAGGGAGACGACCTCCTTCTGCCGGCGCTGCTGGGGGCGGATCACCATGAACCAGAACAGGGCCAGGATGGCGGCCAGGGGCAGTAGTGCGGCGAGATCGTTCACGGTCGGGGCTCTCCTGGGATCGTGGGGTGCGTGAGCCCGTGGAGTCTACGCGGAGCCCCGCGACCCCTCAGAGGTCGTCGAAGAGGGCGGAGTCGACCGTCGGCAGCGTGGGCGGGGTGAGCCCGAGGTGCTGCCACGCGGCGGGCGTCGCGACGCGGCCGCGCGGGGTGCGCGCGAGCAGGCCGGTGCGGACCAGGAACGGCTCGGCGACCTCCTCGACCGTCTCGCGCTCCTCGCCCACGGCGACCGCGAGGGTCGAGATGCCGACCGGTCCCCCACCGAAGCGGCGGCACAGCGCGTCGAGGACACCGCGGTCGAGGCGGTCGAGACCGGACTCGTCGACCTCGAACATCTCCAGCGCGGCCCGGGCCACCGGCAGGGTCAGGACGCCGTCGGCGCGGACCTGGGCGTAGTCACGGACCCGGCGCAGCAGCCGGTTGGCGATGCGCGGGGTGCCGCGCGAGCGCGACGCGATCTCGCTGGACCCCTCGGCGGTCAGGTGCACGTCGAGCAGGCCGGCGGAGCGGTGCACGATCTGGTCGAGCTCGTGGGGCTCGTAGAACTCGAGGTGCGCGGTGAAGCCGAAGCGGTCGCGCAGCGGCCCGGGCAGCAGCCCCGCGCGGGTGGTGGCGCCGACGAGCGTGAACGACGGGATCTCCAGCGGGATCGCCGTCGCGCCCGGGCCCTTGCCGATGACCACGTCGACCCGGAAGTCCTCCATGGCCATGTAGAGCATCTCCTCGGCCGGTCGCGACATCCGGTGGATCTCGTCGACGAAGAGGACGTCGCCCTCGTTGAGGCCGGAGAGGATGGCGGCGAGGTCGCCGGCGTGGGTGATCGCCGGGCCGCTGGTGAGCCGCAGCGGCGTGCTCATCTCGGCGGCGATGATCATCGCCAGCGTGGTCTTGCCGAGCCCGGGCGGACCGGACAGCAGGACGTGGTCGGGTGCGCGGCCCCGGCGGCGGGCGGCCTCGAGGACCAGCCCCAGCTGGTCGCGCACGCGTCCCTGGCCGATGACCTCGTCGAGCGTCTTGGGGCGCAGCGCCGCCTCCACCGCACGGTCGTCACCGTCCGCGTCGGCGTCGGTGAGTCGCTGCAGGTGGGTGAGCTCGGCCTGCGTGAGGTCGTCGTCCAGGTCGGTGTCCGCGTCGTCGTCCCAGTTCATCGCACGCCCCCGCTCACGCCTTGCTCAGCGTGCGGAGGGCCGCGCGCAGCAGGGCGCCGACGTCGGGCATCTCACCGGCGTCGGGGGCAACGGCCTCGACGGCCTGCTCGGACTCCTTGGCCGACCAGCCCAGGCCGACGAGGCCCTGGTGCACCTGGTCGCGCCAGGGGGCGCCGACGGGACCGGTGGCCGGGGCGTGGTGGCCGCCGACCGGTGGACCGATGCGGTCCTTGAGCTCGAGGATGATCCGCTGCGCGCCCTTCTGGCCGATCCCGGGAACCCGCGTCAGCGCCTTCACGTCCTCGGTCGTGATGGCACGGCGTACGTCGTCGGGGCTCATCACCGCGACGATCGCCTGCGCGACCTTGGGGCCCACGCCGGAGGCGGTCTGCACGATCTCGAAGACCTGCTTCTCGTCGTCGTCGAGGAATCCGAAGACGGTGAGGCTGTCCTCGCGCACCACCATGCTCGTCGGGAGCATCGCCTGGCGGCCGACGCGCAGGGTGGCGAGGGTGCCGGGCGTGCACATCAGCTCCAGGCCGACACCCCCGACCTCGAGCACGGCGCTGGTGAGCGTGACGGCGGCGACCTCGCCGCGGACGAAGGCGATCATCGGGTCCTCATCGGTGTGGGGGGGCGACGCGTGGCGGCCACCGCCGCGTCGATCCGGGACTGCGCGCCACCACGCCACACGTGCGTGATGGCCAGGGCGAGGGCGTCGGCCGCGTCGGCGGGCTTGGGCAGCTCGGTCAGGCGCAGGATGCGGACCACCATGGCGCCCACCTGGGCCTTGTCGGCCCGACCGTTGCCGGAGACGGCGGCCTTGACCTCGCTGGGGGTGTGCAGGGCGATCGGCAGGCCGCGGCGGGCGGCGACCACGAGGGCGATCCCGCTGGCCTGCGCGGTGCCCATGATGGTGCTGGAGTCGGAGCGGGCGAAGACGCGCTCGACGGCGACGGCGTCGGGCCGGTGCTCCTCGATCCAGGCGTCGAGGCCGCGCTCGATCGTGACCAGCCGCTCGGCGATCGGCAGCGAGGCGCTGGTGCGGATGACGCCCACGTCGACCATCGTCAGCGGTCGGCCGACGCTGCCGTCGACCACGCCGACGCCGCAGCGTGTCAGGCCGGGGTCGATGCCGAGCACCCGCACGTGTCCACCTCTCGCCAGCCGGTCCGTCCGAACACATGTTCGTGCGGCCACGCTAACCCGCGACCCCGGCGCGACGGCGTACGACACGCGGCGTGGGGGTGCTTCCGACGGGGGGCCGCCCGCTCAACTCACCGGGGGCTGCCCGCCAACTCACCGGTTGGTGCGCCAACTCGTCAGTTGGCGACACGGCACGAAGACCACGACACGGAGCACCATCGCACGGAGCACCACGGGAGCTCAGGCGTCGGCGGCCTCGAGCTCGGCGAGCACGTCCGCGGGGATGTCGACGTTGGTGAAGACGTCCTGGACGTCGTCGAGGTCCTCGAGCGCGTCGACGAGGTGCATCACCTTGCCGGCGCCGTCGGCGTCGACCGGGATCTCGAGGCTGGCGACGAACTCCACGTCGGCGGAGTCGTAGTCGATGCCGGCGTCCTGGAGGGCGGTGCGTACGGCGACCACGTCGGTGGCCTCGCTCTGCACCTGGAAGGCCTCCTCGAGGTCGTTGACCTCCTCGGCACCGGCGTCGAGGGTCGCCTCGAGCACGTCGTCCTCGGTGACCTCACGGTCCTCCTGGGACTTCGGCACCACGACGACGCCCTTGCGGGTGAACAGGCGCGAGACGGAGCCGGGGTCGGCCATGGTGCCGCCGTTGCGGGTGACCGCGGTGCGGACCTCCATCGCGGCACGGTTGGTGTTGTCGGTGAGGCACTCGACGAGGATCGCGACGCCCTGCGGGCCGTAGACCTCGTAGGAGATCGTCTTGTAGTCGATGCCGCCGGACTCGGCGCCGGAGCCGCGCTTGAGCGCGGAGTCGATGTTCTTGTTGGGGACCGAGCTCTTCTTGGCCTTCTGGATCGCGTCGTAGAGCGTCGGGTTGCCGGCGGGGTCGCCGCCGCCCTGCTTCGCCGCGACCTCGATGTTCTTGATCAGCTTGGCGAAGAGCTTGCCGCGCTTGGCGTCGATCGCGGCCTTCTTGTGCTTGGTCGTTGCCCACTTGGAGTGGCCTGACATGAGTCCCTCAATCAGTGTCGTTGCGGTGCCGTGCAGTGCCGGTCCGGGTCAGGCCGAGCGCACCAGGTCCACGAACATGCCGTGGACCCGGTCGTCGCTGCCGACCTCGGGATGGAACGAGGTCGCCATCAGGGGGCCTTGACGGACCGCGACGATCCTACCCGCGGCGGGCCCGGACTCGACGTGCGCCAGCACCTCGACGTCGTCGTCGACGGCCTCGACCCACGGCGCGCGGATGAAGACGGCCCGGACCGGGTCGGCCAGTCCGTCGAGGTGCAGGTCCTCCTCGAAGGAGTCGACCTGACGCCCGAAGGCGTTGCGGCGCACGGTGATGTGGAGCCCGCCGATCGTCTCCTGGCCCACGGCCCCGTCCTCGATCCGGTCGGCCAGCAGGATCATCCCGGCACACGTCCCGAGGGCGGGCAGTCCACCGCGGACGGCCTCGCGCAGCGGCTCGAGGAGGTCGAAGATCCTCGCCAGCTTGACCATCGTGGTCGACTCCCCGCCCGGGAGGACGAGGCCGTCGCAGGCGGCGAGCTCGGCGGGTCGGCGTACGGAGATCGCGTCGGCCCCGAGCGAGCGCAGGGCGGCGAGGTGCTCGCGCACGTCGCCCTGGAGGGCGAGGACGCCGATGGTGGGAGTCACGAACGCCGATCCTAGGACCGGGCGGTCCCCCTAGGCTCAGGGCCCATGAGGCTTCCCCGATCACGTGCCCGGTCGAGCGCGCTCTCCGCGGCCCTGCTGGGCCTGGCCCTCACCGCCGGTGGCGCGTCCACCGCGACGTCGGCACCCGCCCCGGCGGTCGACGCGGCGTCCCCCCGCACGGGTCCGCGGACGATCGAGGGGTGGCCGGTCCGTACGCCGTCCAGCCTCGGCCTGCGCGGCAGCGCGATGGAGCGGGGCGCCGCCATCGCCGAGGGACTCGACTCGACCTGCTTCGCGGTGCTGCGCAACGGCAGGCTCGCCCGCGACTGGAACTGGCGCCTGGAGCGCGACGTGCCGCGCCCGGTCTTCTCGATCACCAAGTCCGTCACGAGCACGCTCGTCGGCATCGCGATCCGCGACGGCGACCTTCGCCTCGACGACACGGTCGCGACGTACGTCCCCGAGTGGCGCGGCACGCCGTCCGGCTCCGTCACCGTGCGCAACCTGATCTCCAACGACAGCGGGCGCGTCTGGTCGATGCAGTCGGACTACGCCGATCTGCTGGCGGCAAGCAACCGCACGAAGTACGCGATCGGCCTGACGCAGCAGTACGCCCCGGGCAGCGCGTGGGCCTACAACAACGCGGCGATCCAGGTGCTCGAGCCGGTGCTGGTGAAGGCCACCGGGATGTCCGTCGCGAGGTTCGCCCGCACGCGGCTGTTCGAGCCCCTCGGCATGAGCCACTCGACCTTCATCACCGACCGCGCGGACAACGCGGCGGTGTTCTACGGCCTGGAGACCACGTGCCTGGACCTGGCCCGCCTCGGCTCGCTCTACCTCGGCCGCGGCAAGGTCGACGGCACCCGCCTGCTCGCCACGAGCTACGTCAGGCGCACGGTCGGCCGGTCGTCGACGGTGCACAACGCGGCCTACGGCTACCTCTGGTGGCTCAACCGGCCGGGGCGCCTGCGGGGCGCCACCGACGCGGTGGACGCGCAGGGCCAGCCGCTCCGGCAGGTCACCGGCCAGCTGGCGCCGTTCGCGCCGGCCGACCTCTACGCCGCCCTCGGGTTCGGGGGCCAGGTCCTGCTCGTGGACCCGTCCACCAGGACGATGGTGATCCGCCTCGGCCTCCCCGCCCCGGCGGGCGAGGAGGGCTACGGGTTCGCCGACGCAGCCACCGTGCTCACGCAGGCGCTGCGCTGAGGGTTGCGCTGAGGGTTGTTGACTACCAGCCGCGCTCGGAGAGGCGGTGCGGCTGCGGGATCTCGTCGACGTTGATGCCGACCATGGCCTCACCCAGCCCGCGGGAGACCTTGGCGACCACGTCGGGGTCGTCGTGGAAGGTGGTGGCCTTGACGATCGCCTCGGCACGCTCGGCCGGGTTGCCGGACTTGAAGATGCCCGAGCCGACGAAGACGCCCTCGGCGCCGAGCTGCATCATCATCGCGGCGTCGGCCGGGGTGGCGATGCCGCCGGCGGTGAAGAGGACGACCGGGAGCTTGCCCGCGGCGGCGACCTCCTTGACCAGCTCGTAGGGCGCCTGCAGCTCCTTGGCCGCGACGTAGAGCTCGTCCTCGGCCATGCCGTGGAGGCGGCGCAGCTCGCCCCCGATGGTGCGCATGTGCATCACCGCGTTGGAGACGTCGCCGGTGCCGGCCTCGCCCTTGGAGCGGATCATCGCCGCGCCCTCGGTGATGCGGCGCAGCGCCTCACCGAGGTTGGTGGCACCGCACACGAACGGCACGGTGAACTGCCACTTGTCGATGTGGTTGGCGTAGTCGGCCGGGGTCAGCACCTCGGACTCGTCGATGTAGTCGACGCCGAGCGACTGCAGCACCTGGGCCTCGACGAAGTGACCGATGCGGGCCTTGGCCATCACCGGGATCGAGACCGCCTCGATGATGCCGTCGATCATGTCGGGGTCGCTCATCCGGGCGACGCCGCCCGCGGTGAACAGCACGACCGGCAGCTTGCCGGCGGCGGCGACCTCGGCGACGAGCTCGTAGGGCGCCTGCAGCTCCTTCGCCGCG
>NZ_JAOPWY010000152.1 GCF_025965415.1 Nocardioides sp. | reverse complement strand
AGGGCACGGGCACCCCGCGGGCCCGCCTGTGGTGGGCGGCGGCCGCGGCCGCGGCCGTCCTCGTGCTCGAACTCCTCGGCTCGACGACGGGCGCCACCGCGCTCGGGGCGCTCGCCGCCCTCGCCGTCGTGTGGGTGTCGCTGGGGCGCCTGCTCCCGCCCGGGAGCCGGCGCGCCGCGCGCGGGCTGCCTGCGGTGGTAGCCACCCGCGGGCTGCTGAGTGCCTCGTTCTTCCTCGCCGAGGCCTACATCGTCTACGTCCTCCAGGACCACTGGGACCTGGGCCCGGGCCGCGCGGGCATCGCGCTGACCTGCGTCGGGGTCGTGTGGGCGGCCTTCAGCCAGCTGTCGTCCCGACTCGGGGAGCGGATCTCCCACCCGCGGGCGATGGTCGCCGGCACCGTGCTGGTGCTCGTGGGGGTCGGCTGCCTCGCCCTCACCGTGCAGGTCCTCGACGCCGGCGCGCGCCCGTCGGCGGTGCTGCCGGCGGCGGCGTACGTCCTCGCCGGAGCGGGCATGGGGTTCGCCTACCCCCGCACCGGTGTCGCCATGCTGGAGGCGTCGACCGACCGCGACCGAGGCTTCAACTCCTCGGCGCTGTCGATCGCCGACTCACTCGGCGCCGCGCTGGCGCTCTCCATGGCGGGCGCCGTGTTCGCGGCGACGGAGCGCACCGACGCCGACCCCTTCCTCGCGGTGTTCGCGATGGCGGCAGGGGCCGGCGTGCTCGGCGTGCTCGCGGCCGCCCGGACGCGGACGGCTCAGGAGGCCTCGAGCGTCGGGTAGTCGGTGTAGCCCTCGGCGCCCCCGCCGTAGAACGTGGCCTGGTCGGGCTCGTTGAGCTCCGCACCCTGGCGCCACCGCTCGGCGAGGTCGGGGTTGGCCAGCCACTGGCGACCCACGACCACGGCGTCGGCGAGGCCGGTGCCGAGGAGCGCCTCGACCGAGGCCAGCGACGTGAGGTCGCCGAAGCCGTCGTTGAGCAGCACCACGCCGTCGAAGCGCTCGCGCAGGTCGCGGACCAGCGACTCGAGCGGCTCCAGCGGGCTGGCCAGCAGGCTCAGGTAGGCCAGGCCCAGCGGGGCGACCCCGTCGACGACCGCGCGGTAGGTGGCGGTGAGGTCGGCGCCGAGCTCCTCGCCGATGCCGTTGAAGCGGTGACCGGGGCTCAGGCGCAGGCCCACCCGGTCGGCACCGATCGCGTCGGCGACGGCGGTGACCACCTCGACGACGAAGCGCGCCCGGTTCTCCGGCGACCCGCCGTAGACGTCGTCGCGCAGGTTGACCGTCGGGTCGAGGAACTGGTGCAGCAGGTAGCCGTTGGCCGCGTGCACCTCGACACCGTCGAGTCCGGCAGCGATCGCGTTGCGGGACGCGGTCACGAAGTCATCGACCAGGCCGGCGATCTCGTCGGTCTCCGGGGCACGGGGTACGTCGTGGGGCTTGGGACCCGCGGCGGTCACGATCTCGCCGGGCGCCTGGACGGCGCTGGGGGCGATGGTCTCGGCCCCGCCCTTGTTGTCGGCGTGCGCGATCCGGCCGCAGTGCATCAGCTGCGCCACGACGACACCGCCGCGGGCGTGCACGGCGTCGGCGACGAGGCGCCAGCCGGCGACCTGCTCGTCGGTGTAGAGGCCGGGCACGGCGAGGTAGCCCTGGCCCACGTGGCTGGGCGCGGTGCCCTCGGTGACGATCAGGCCGGCACCGGCGCGCTGCGCGTAGTACTCGGCGTTGAGGGTGGTGGGCGCGTGGCCCTCACCCGCGCGGTTGCGGGTGAGGGGAGCCATCACGAAGCTCTGCGGGAGCTGCCAGCGGCCGACGGTGAGGGACTCGAATGCACGGGACATGGGGGTGCTGCCTCCAGGAAGTTGAGGACTGTACGACCGTCCTCAGCGGCTCCCGGGCCAGGGATGTTCCCCGTTGAGAGATGGCTCACAGCCCGTCCCACCCCCGGGGTGGTCCAGTGCCGCACGGTCGCCCCCCGTGTTCCCACGGCGGCCGTTCGGCACTGGACCACCCCTCTGCCGCCCGCGTCAGCGCCGACGCAGGGCGGCCTCGACGAGTGCCGGCGGTGCGTAACCGCGGTCGGCCTCGTTGAGGGTCGTGCCGGGCGGGACGATCTCGTCGATGCGGTCCAGCACGTCCGGCGTGAGGCTCACCTTCTCGACGCCCAGCTGGGACTCCAGCTGCTCCAGCGTGCGCGGGCCGATGATGGCCGACGACACCGCCGGGTGGGCGAGCACGAAGCCCAGGGCGAGGTGGATGAGCGACAGCCCGGCCTCGTCGGCGAGCTCCTGCAGCGCGTACACCGCTTCGAGCTTCACCGTGTTCTCGGGCGATGCGGGGTCGTGGCGCGCGGGCTGGCGCTCGAGCCGGCTCGAGGTGACGGCGGGGGCCTCGCCGCGGCGGTAGCGGCCCGAGAGCCAGCCGCCCGCCAGCGGGCTCCACGGCAGCACGCCGATGCCGTACTTCTGCGCGGTCGGCAGGATGTCGCGCTCCACCTCGCGGGCCAGGATCGAGTACGGCGGCTGCTCGCTCACCGGGCGCTCCCGCTGGCGCTTCTCGGCCACCCACTGGGCCTCCACGACCTGCGACGGCAGGAACGTCGACGTGCCGATGTAGCGGATCTTGCCCTGCCGCACGAGGTCGGTCAGGGCGCCGAGGGTCTCGTCGATGTCGACCTCGGGGCGCGGGCGGTGGACCTGGTAGAGGTCGATGTGGTCGGTCTGGAGCCGGCGCAGCGAGTCCTCGACCTCGCGGACGATCCAGCGACGCGAGTTGCCCGCCTGGTTGGGGTCCTCGTCGTGCATGTTGCCGTGGAACTTGGTCGCCAGGAAGACGTCGGCGCGGCTGCCCCTGCGGGCCTGGAGCGCCTTGCCGACGATCTCCTCGGACTCGCCGCGGGCATAGACGTCGGCGGTGTCGATGACGTTGATGCCGGCGTCGAGCGCACGGTGGATGATCGCGATCGACTCGTCGTGGTCCGGGTTGCCCCAGGCGCCGAACATCATCGCGCCGAGGGTCAGCGGGCTGACCTGGACGCCGGTGCGGCCGAGGGGGCGGTAGTGCTCGAAGCTCATGCTGTTTCCCTTACGTGTCGGGGGGCGTACTGGCTGTCGGGTCGCTCGAGGCCGAGGTGGTCGCGCAGCGTCGTACCTGTGTACTCCGTGCGGAACAGGCCGCACTCGCGCAGGATCGGCACGACCTCCTCGATGAAGATGTCGATCCCGCCCGGCAGCCACGGCGGCATCACGTTGAAGCCGTCGGCGGCGCCGCGCTCGGCCCACTCCTGGATCGTGTCCGCGACCTGGTCGGGCGTGCCCGTGACGACCCGGTGGCCGCGCGCACCGGCGAGCCGGTGGCACAGCTGGCGCAGGGTCGGCTGCTCGCGGTCGACGATGTCGAGCACGAGCTGGAAGCGGCTGCCCTCGCTGCGCTCGAGGTCGGCGTCGATGACCTCGCGCGGGAACGGCCCGTCGAGGTCGTACGACGACAGGTCGACGCCGGTGAGGCGGTCGAGCTGGGCCAGCGAGTACTCCGGCTGGGTGAGATCGTTGAACTGCTCGTGCAGCTCCTCGGCCTCGTTGGCCGTCGAGGCGATGAACGGGCTGATCCCCGGCAGCACCTTGAGGCCCTGCGGGTCGCGGCCCTGGGCTCGCGCCCGGGACTTGATGTCGGCGTAGAACTCCTGCGCCGACCCCAGCGTCTGGTGCGCGGTGAAGATCGCCTCGGCCCACCGGGCCGCGAAGGAGCGACCGTCCTCGGACGAGCCGGCCTGCACGTAGACCGGCCGGCCCTGCGGCGAGCGGGGCGCGTTGAGCGGCCCCGCCACGCGGAAGTGCTTCCCGACGTGCTCGACGCGGTGGATCTTGTCGGTGTCGGCGAAGACCCCGCTCTCGCGGTCGGCGACGACGGCGTCGTCCTCCCAGCTGTCCCAGAGCTTGGTGATGACGTCGACGTACTCCTCGGCCCGCTCGTAGCGGTCGCGGTGCAGCGGGTGGGCGTCGAGGCCGAAGTTGAGCGCGGCGTTGGCCGCCCCGGTCGTGACGATGTTCCAGCCCGCGCGGCCCTTGCTCAGGTGGTCGAGGGCTGCGAGCTGCCGGGCCAGGTTGTAGGGCTCGGTGTACGTCGTCGACGCGGTGCCGATGACGCCGATCCGCTCGGTCGCCGCGACGATCGCCGTCATCACGGTGATCGGCTCGAGGCGGAAGCGGGCGGCGTACTTGATGTTCTCCGCCAGCGACGGACCGTCGGCGAAGAAGACCGCGTCGAACTTCGCGGCCTCGGCCTTCTGGGCGAGCTCCTGGTAGTAGTCGATGTCGAGGATCCGGTCGGTCTCGCTGTCCGGGTGCCGCCAGGCCGCCTCGTGGTGGCCGTCGGGATAGATGAACAGGTTGAGGTGGAGGCTCCTCCCGCTGGACCGGGTCACGAGGCCGCCCTCTCGTCGAGGTGGGCGCGCGAGGGCCGGCCGGGCGCGTCGTGGTCGTCCTCGACGCCCAGCTCGGTGAGGAGCTGCGCGCGGAGCCGGGCGAACGCCGGGTCCGCCTGCGAGCGGCGCCCGTCGAGGTCGATCAGCGCGTCGTGGCGCACCACGCCGTCGTCGAGCACGATCACCCGGTCGGCGAGGACGATCGCCTCGTCGACGTCGTGGGTGACCAGCAGCACCGCGGGCTGGTGCACCTCGCAGAGGTTGCGCAGCAGCGTGTGCATCCGGATCCGGGTCAGCGCGTCGAGCGCGCCGAACGGCTCGTCGGCCAGCAGCAGCTGCGGGTCGCGGACGAGCGAGCGGGCCAGCGAGGCACGCTGCTGCTCACCACCGGACAGCTCGTGCGGCCACGCCTTCTCCCGGCCGGCGAGGCCGACCTCGGCGAGCGCCTCGGAGCCGCGCGCCGCCGCGTCGTCGACCCGGAGGCCGAGCACGACGTTGTCGAGCAGCCGCTTCCACGGCAGCAGGCGCGAGTCCTGGAAGACGACCGACACCTTCTCGGGCACCTCGATCCGGCCGGAGCCGGCGACCCCGCGGTCCAGGCCCGCGAGCGCGCGCAGGAGGGTGCTCTTGCCCGAGCCGCTGCGACCCAGCAGGGCCACGAACTCGCCGGGCGCGGTCTCGAGGTCGAGGCCGTTGAGCACTCCCCCGGCCTCGTTGAAGCTGCGGTGCAGGTTCTGCACCCGGACGGCCGGGGTCAGCTCGCGAGCGTGCGACGCCATGAGAGTGCCTTCCTTTCGATGAGCCGGACCGCACCGTCGGCGATGACGCCGAGCAGTGCGTAGACGACCAGGCCGACGACGATGATGTCGGTCTGCCCGTAGTTGGACGCGAGCGTGATCATGTGGCCGATCCCGCTCGTGGCGTTGATGACCTCGACGACGACCAGCGCGAGCAGCGACGAGGTCACCGCGAAGCGCATGCCCAGCAGGAAGCCGGGCATCGCGCCGGGCAGCACCACGTGGCGGATGAACTCCGGGCGGGTGACGCCCAGCGTCTCGGCCAGCTCGGCGTACCTGCCCTCGATGGTGCGCAGGCCGTTGTGGGTGTGGATGTAGATCGGCACGAAGACGGCCAGCGCGATCGTGATGACCTTCATCGGCTCGCCGATGCCCAGCCAGAGGATGAGCAGCGGGATGAGCGCGAGGGTCGGGATGGAGCGCTTGACCTGGATCGGCCCGTCGATCAGCGACTCACCGACCCGGGAGAGACCCGAGACCAGCGCCAGCAGGGTGCCGACGGCCACGCCGAGGCCGAGGCCCAGCGCGGCGCGGATCCCCGACGTCACCAGGCTCTCCTGGAGCCGGCCGTTCTCGATCAGCGTGCCGGCGGTCGCGACGACGGTCCACGGCTCGGTCAGGTTGCGCGGGTCGAGCAGGCCGATGGCCGACCCGACGACCCACGACCCCAGGAGCACGGCGATGCCGATCAGCGACCCGAACCGGATGGGCTGGCCCGGTCCGAGGCGGCGCCGGGTGGGGCGTACGTCCTCGAGTCCTGCGGAAGCGAGCGGTCGTGCCGGGGCGGTCAGGGTCGTCACGATGATCCCTCCAGGGTGGCGGCGATGGCCTTCTCGAAGCGGCGGTCGTAGAGCGTCTTCACGTCCAGCGGCTCCTGGTCCTGCGCCTCGACGAGCGTGTCCACCGTCTGCTGGTGGCGCGTGATGAACTCGTCCCAGCTGGTGGGGACGGTGTACTTCCCGAGCGCCTCGACGACGTAGGCGGCGTCCTCGGGCGACAGGCCCTCGTGGTCGACGTAGAAGGCCTGGGCGAACTCGTCGGGGTGGTCGGAGATCCACTGCTGCGCCTCGGCCCAGAGGCCGACGTACTCCTTGATCGCGGCCGCCTTGTCGGCGTCCTCCAGCACGGTGGTGGGCGCGTAGAGCGTCCAGGCGTCGTCGCGCACGCCCGGGTCGATGGTGGAGGCGCCGTCGCGCTCGTACTTGGCGAGGTACGTCTTCGCGAGCGTCTGGCCGAGCGGGGCGACGTCGACCTGCTTGCCGGCCAGGGCGACCGAGAAGGCGTCGTCGACGCTCTGCATCTCGACGAGCTCCACGTCGTCCTGGGTCAGCCCGGCCTCACGCAGCACGTTGAGCACGAGAGCGCCCTGGGCCTGGCCGGGGCTGTAGGCGATCTTCTTGCCCTTGAGGTCCTCGATGCTGGTGACGTCGACGCCGGGCGCGACGCCGAGCTCGTACGTCGGGTGCGTCTCGGGGTCCACGGTCTCGCGGGCCGCGACGATGCGCACGTCGGTGCCGGTCCAGTGCGCGAAGAGCGGCGGGATGTCGGCGACCGAGCCGATGTCGATCGCGTCGGCTCGGAAGGCCTCGAGCGTCTTGGGGCCGCCGGTGATGTCGGCCCACTCGACGTCGACGTCGAGGTCGTCGATCAGCCCGGACTCCTCCAGTGCCACCTGGGTGGCGGGGTCACCGATGCGCAGCACGGTGCCGTCGGAGGGAGCGTCGGGAAGCGCCGCGGAGAGCTCCAGCCTGGGGCCGGTCTCGTCGCCGCCGCAGCCGGAGAGCGCCATCAGGCCGACGGTGGTCAGCATGGCGGCGCGGATGAGGGGGCGGGTCAGCCCTCGTCGTGACATCAAAGGTCTCCTTCATGGGGGGTCAGGCATTCAAAGTACTGTAAGTGACTCGACAAACCATACAAAGCGGTCGCGGCGTGTTCCCGGTCACCGGTGAGAGGTCAGGCCGAGCGCAGGAGCGGCAGCAGCGAGTCGCCGACGCGGGCAATCTCCTGCTCGTACGGCGTGTCGCTGAGCACGAAGTGGGTGACGCCGAGGTCGGCGTAGCGGCGCAGCGCCTTGGCCACGTCGTCGGGCGAGCCCACCAGCCAGGTGGTGCCGGCGCCGCCGCCACCGACCCGTCCGGGCGCGGTGTAGAGGCACTCGTCGAGCACGTCGCCCTGCTCGGCGAGGTCGAGCAGTCGCTGCTGGCCCACTGCGACGCGGCGACCCGGATCGGCCTCCCACTCGTGCCGGCCGGCGGCCATGGCCTCGACCCGGGCCTCCGCGTCGGCCCACGCCTCCTCGGTCGTGTCGCGCACCAGCGTGGTGATGCGCAGCCCGAACTCCAGCGGCGGCAGGTCGCGGTCCAGCTCGGCACTGAGGGCCTTCAGGTGCTCGATGCGGGCCGCGACGCCGTCGAGCGGCTCTCCCCAGAACAGCTGCACGTCCGCCTCCGCGGCCGCGGTGCGCTGGGCGGCCTCGGAGGCGCCGCCGAAGTAGAGCTGCGGGTGCGGCCGGCCCGGGCGGGCGACCGTCTTGTGCTGCAGGGTGGCACCGATCGCCCGGTAGTGCTCGCCCTCGAAGGTGATGTCGTCCTCGGTCCACAGCCGGCGGACGAGCCGCATGAACTCCCGCGTCCGGGCGTACCTCTGGGCCTGGTCGCCCTCGTCGTCGCCGTACTGCGGCTGGTGGTCGGGACCCGACACGATGTTGACCTTCACGCGGCCGCCGCTGAGCTGGTCGAGGGTGGCCGCCGACGAGGCGAAGTGCGCGGGCTCCCAGTAGCCGGGCCGGATCGCGATGAGCGGGTTGAAGGTCGTGGTGGACGCCGCCAGCGCGGTGGACACGGTGAAGGTGTCGGGCCGCTTCCAGCCGGTGCCGATCAGGGCGCCGCCCCAGCCGTGCTCCTCGGTCAGGCGGGCCAGCGCCGTCAGCCGCCGCAGGCTGTTGTGGTCGTCGACCGTCGAGTCCATCCGGTGGCCGGGGGTGACCTGGTTGGGGATGTACCAGAGGAACTCCATGGGGCGAGCCCTTTCCACATGTTGTCTAGTGAGTTACTAGACAACAGCATAAGCAGACATCGCGCCCCATCCCGACAACGACCATCTCTCGGTGGTCGAGGCGCGAGCGCAGCGAGCCTCGAAACCACACGTCTGCGGACAAGCACTGGCCGGAATCCGTCCTAGCCTCGACTCATGGACATGTTGTTGGAGCTGGTGATGGTGCCCGTGACGGACGTCGACCGGGCCAAGGAGTTCTACGAGAAGGTCGGCTTCCACGCCGATCACGACCACGAGATCAACGACGACCTGCGGTTCGTGCAGATGACCCCGCCGGGCTCGGCCTGCTCGATCGCGTTCGGCAAGGGGCTGACCGGGATGGAGCCCGGATCCCTCGACAACCTGCAGATGGTGGTCGCGGACGCCGATGCCGTACGCGCGGAGCTGGTCGAGCGCGGAGTCGAGGTGAGCGAGGTGGACGAGCTGCAGTGGGGTCGCTTCGTCTTCTTCGCCGACCCCGACGGCAACGGCTGGGCGCTCCAGCAGCTGCCCGACTGGTCGAGCGGGGCTGGCGGCAGCGGGGAGAACCCCTACGTGTGAGGGTCTGCCTCCCGGTCGAGTGGCGGCCGGCGCAGGGCACGTACGACCAGCACGATCCCGAGCGCGATGAGCGGCAGGGTCAGCCACTGCCCCATGTGCAGGGTAAACCAGTACCGGCCGATTGGTGCCCCGCTCGACCGACAAGGCGCTTGCCATCGCTGGCGTGGTCTTGGGTCTCCTGAGCTTGGCGATCGCCATCTACGTCGGTTTCGCCATCCGTGACTCGATCGCCGAGGACGAGGGCGGGTCGGACTCGAGTTCATCTGAATCGACCGGCAACGACGAGCTCGACGACTCCCTGGACGAGTTCGAGCGGAGCCTCGAAGAGCTGTTCAAGGTCGGCACCGGGATTGGCGTCTACGCCACGGCACTCGGTGGCCTAGCGGTAGCAGGTGGCGCCGCCATGAAGCTCCGGCGCAAATTGAGCGGCGTTCATCCCGACTGAGCGCATCGCGGCGGAATGGGGTAGGCAGCTTTCAGGGCGATCAGACTTTCGGCACGTACACCCGCAGCTGGATGCCCTGGTGCTCCTCGAGCTCGTCGTTGTCCACGTAAGTGATCGAGCCACCGCCGACGTCCTCGATGGGCATCGGGTCCCCGAGCGCGGAAAAGTACGAGATCTGGCCGTCCGCCGGGCCTCCGCGCAGAACGACGTTCGGCTTGTTGGGCATGCAGAGACTCTAAGACCCACGTCGCCGACTCACGTCGCCACCCACGATGACGGGCGGGAAGACGCACGTGGTGCGCGGCAGAGTGGACGGGTGGCCGTCGCGGCCTTCGGACTTGTGGCTGCCCTAGCATGCGGCCATGCGGGTACCGATCTTTCAGCTCGATGCCTTCACCACCCGCCGCTTCGCCGGCAACCCGGCCGCCGTGGTGGTGCTGGACCGGTTCCTCGATGACGCTCTGCTGCAAGCTGTCGCCGCGGAGAACAACCTCGCCGAGACGGCTTTCGTCGTGCCGTCCGGGGATCGGTACCGGCTGCGCTTGTTCACGCCGACGGTGGAGGTGCCGTTGTGCGGGCACGCGACTCTGGCGGCGGGCGCCGTTGTCGTCGAGCGGCTGGAGCCCGGCCGCGACAGCGTCGTGTTCGACACCGCCAGTGGGCCGCTGACGGTCGACCGCGAGGACACCGCGTATCGGATGGAACTGCCCGTTCGCACGGTGCGCGCCGTACCGCCGCCGCTGGCGTTGTCGGCCGCGCTCGGCGTCACACCGGTGGAGACAGCGATCGACGGGAACAACTACCTCGCCCTGCTTTCCGGGGCCGACGACGTCCGGTCCCTCCAACCGGACCTCGCCGCGATCGCCCGTCTGGACCGGACCGGAGTCGTGGTGACCGCCGCCGGCGACGGCATGCACGACTTCGTCAGCCGGTACTTCGCACCGGCGAAGGGCATCCCCGAGGACCCGGTGACCGGCGGAGCGCACTGCGCGCTCGTGCCGTTCTGGGCGGCACGGACGGGCAAGGACACCTTCTTCGCGTACCAGGCGTCGCGGCGCGGCGGTGAGCTGGCCTGCCGGCTCGTCGGCGACCGGGTGCAGCTGCACGGCTCGTGCGCGTTCTACCTCGAGGGCCA